>JAUICI010000253.1 GCA_030427935.1 Bacteroidia bacterium
CGCTATTGTTTTTTCTATAGTTCTAAATGCTTTTGTTGTGTAATAAGGACTCGAAGCTTGTGTAATAAAAGCGCCTTTTTCATTCAATCGGTTATGACACAATTTATAGAATTCGAGGGAATACAATTTGTTTAACTCAATTGTTCTTGGGTCTGGAAAGTCTGCTATGATTACATCGTAGGTTGTCGGATTATCCTTTAAAAATTGAAAAGCATCAGCATTCACGATTTTGACTTTCCTAGAATGAAAAGCATCTTGATTAATCTTTCTAAAAATCGGATGATCCTTCCCTATTTTCGTCATTTCAGGATCTAAATCACAAACAATGATTTCCTCTACTTCCGAATATTTCAAGAGTTCTCTCACCGCACATCCATCTCCGGCTCCCATCACCAAAATCTTTCCGTGAACTTCGGAAACCGTCATCACCGAATGAACCAATGGCTCGTGGTAAAACCATTCATCAAATGTGCTCAATTGCTTTCCCTTATTGAGATAGAGCCAATAATGATCCAACAACTGAGTTACTGTAATTTGCTGATATTTCGTTTGCTTGGAATAGATGACCTTACCTTCATACAAACTCTGATTTCCCCAAAGAATTACAGGCTTGATTAATACCAAACCCGTGATTATCGCTCCGGTAACAAGAAACGAAAGCCAAACTAAGACCAGCCGTTTGCGAATCATTTTCCCAAATTTGAATAAAACGATAATGGCTACTAAGAAGTTAATTCCCCCTACAACGAATGGCGTATAAGTCAAACCTAAAAATGGAATCCCGATAAAAGCAAAAAATATACCGCCAATCAAGGAACCGTAATAATCCTTCTCCATGACATTGGAAATATTCACTTTCAAATTCTCATAATCTGAATTGATCCTCGTAACTAAGGGAATCTCCATCCCAATCAAGAGTCCAATAACAATGGATAAGGAGTAAATGATAAACACCAAACTATCGGTGTAAGGCATGATCGCATAGGTGAAAAATGCTGAAAAGGAGGCAAGAATGGAAAGAGTAAATTCGATCAGGATAAAGTAAAAAATGAGGTCCTTTTCGAATAGCTTCGATAAGCGAGAACCTAATCCCATGGCAAACAGCATCAACGAGAGAATCATGGTCCATTGAAAGACAGAATCGCCGATAAAATAGGTAGCCATGGTTGCAAGAACATATTCAGAAACAATCCCACTAATCCCAGTAGCAAATAATGCGAGCATCAAAACTCCGGAATTGGATTTTAATTTTTTAAACATATTCTGAACCCTGATTTCTATTCAAGGACCAATTTATCAATATTTTACAAAAAAAAAGCCACGCATTTGCGTGGCTTTATATGAGATCTCTATTTTCTAGTCTCTCAATATTTTTCTAGAAATCACAATTTTCTGAATCTCCGAAGTTCCCTCATAGATTTCAGTAATCTTCGCATCTCTCATCAATCTCTCAACATGGTACTCTCTTACATAACCATAACCACCATGGATTTGAACAGCCTCTCTCGTGATATCATTCGCGATTTTTGAAGCATACAACTTAGCCATGGCACCGGATAAATCATAATCTCCTCCATTATCTTTATCCCATGCTGATTTCAAACACATATGTCTCGCCGCTTCGATTTCAGTAGCCATATCCGCAAATTTAAAAGCGATCGCCTGATGTTCAGCAATTGGTTTTCCGAAAGTCTCTCTTTCCTTTGCATAAGCTTTTGCAAATTCCATAGCCCCAGATGCAATCCCTAATGCCTGAGAAGCGATTCCAATTCTACCTCCAGAAAGAATCTTCATGGCAAATTTGAATCCAAATCCGTCTTCTCCAATTCTATTTTCTTTGGGAACTTTTACGTCATTAAAAATCAAAGTATGTGTATCCGAAGCTCGAATTCCCATCTTGTCTTCTTTTTCTCCTACGATAAATCCTTCCATTCCTCGTTCTACAATGAAAGCATTAATTCCTCTATGGCCTTTATCTCTATCCGTTTGCGCAATTACAATATAATAAGTTGCTGAGTTTCCATTAGTAATCCAGTTTTTTGTTCCGTTTAACAAATAGTGGTCACCTTTATCTTCGGCAGTCGTTCTTTGAGATGTTGCATCAGAACCGGCTTCTGGTTCGGACAAACAAAAAGCACCAATCTTTTCACCTTTTGCAAGCGGTACCAAGTATTTTTGCTTTTGCTCTTCTGTCCCATACATTTCCAATCCCCAACAAACAAGGGAATTGTTTACGGACATCACTACAGCACATGAAGCGTCGATTTTTGCAATTTCTTCCATTGCTAGTACATAAGACATAGTATCCATTCCACCTCCACCATATTGTGGATCAACCATCATCCCCATGAAACCAAGCTCTCCTAACTGTTTGATCTCATCTGCTGGAAATTGAATATCAATATCTCTTTGGATAACACCTGGTTTCAACACGTTCTGTGCGAAATCTCTAGCTGCATCTCTTACTGCTTTATGTTCTTCTGTTAATTCGAAATTCATATCTTGGATTGTTTTTTTTCCGTGTAATTCGCTGCAAATTTAATTTTTTCAAGCAATTATTGCCAATATGCAAACAGATAAGTACACCAACAAGTTCAATTCACATTGAATATCAATTTATTAGATTCTGACCTTTTCTGGGTTCTATCTTCCAAAAAAGGAAATATTAAGCCTAAAATCGAGCTCTTTTCCTTTCAAATTAACATCGATGGTTGAAAACTTTATCTTCCCCCCTCATCTAGGTAAAAATATCTTTTTACATTTGCTCATTTGACGCCTATTTTAAGAATAACGGATGAAAGAACTATTAGACAAATTCGAAAACAAACGACCTGAGATCGTATTCGAATGGAAAGACGCAGAAACAGAAGCTGAGGGCTGGGTAGTCATTAACTCTTTAAGAGGAGGAGCCGCTGGAGGAGGAACTCGAATGCGAGTTGGATTAGACAAAAGAGAAGTTGAATCTCTAGCGAAAACCATGGAGGTAAAATTCACGGTAGCTGGACCACCAATTGGAGGGGCGAAATCAGGAATTAACTTCGATCCTAAAGATTCAAGAAAAGAAGGAGTATTAAGAAGATGGTATGCTGCTGTTACTCCTTTATTGAAACATTATTATGGAACTGGTGGAGACTTAAATGTTGACGAAATTCACGAAGTTATTCCAATCACTGAAGATTCAGGGGTTTGGCATCCACAAGAAGGTGTTTTTAATGGTCACTTTCAACCAAGAGAGGCTCAAAAAATCAATAGAATTGGTCAGCTCAGACAAGGAGTTCTAAAAGTAATCGAAGATGACAAATTCTCTCCAAAAGTAGATCGAAAATATGTTATCGCAGACATGATTACAGGATACGGCGTTGCTGAATCTGTAAAACACTTTTACGATATCTATGGTGGTGACTTAAAAGGAAAAAGAGTCATCGTTCAAGGTTGGGGTAATGTGGGTTCTGCTGGAGCTTATTACCTTGCCCAAGAAGGAGCGAAAATTGTTGGAATCATT
>JAUICI010000052.1 GCA_030427935.1 Bacteroidia bacterium
TCAGTTCATCGCTTTCGAAGAAAAATTGGAGAATGTCTTTGATATTGGGGTAAACTTACATCACTTGCCGACAAAAAGAAGAATTGACCCGATTTATGATGCCCTGATCATGCAAGGAAAGCAGACAAATGTATTCATGGCTACACATGGGTTCAAGCTTACGGAGGAAAAACTAAAAATGATCAAAGAGATGGGACAAATGGATCTTTTGATCAGTCCATTTAATAAATATAAGCTGCCAGCGCTTCTAGGAGGATTTGTTTCACCTGGAATGGAAAGCTTAGAAACCCTGATTGAACAGATACAACCCCATCATGTAGTTCCCACACATGATGAAGACAAACATGCCAAAGGTTTGGTTTCCAAGTTTGCTAAAATCACTTGGGCACCTAAAACAGAAGAAATTAAATCAAATCCTATCTTAGCCGAAAAATATTTAGATATTCAAGATTATCAGATTCACGAATTATGAGTGTAAAGAAAAAAGCCTTACAAGAAATTACTTTGATGTATTTAATCATAGCTCTTTCGGGAGTTTTTAGTTATAAATTCATCCAAACAGATGATGTCATTCTCGATTTTCTCATAGCGGATTTGGTGATGACCGTAGTCACTTTTATTTTCAGTTTAATTAAAAAGAATAGTTCAGTATATGATGCCTATTGGAGTGTAATCCCTTTTTATTTTATTGCTGTTTTTGTGGTCGAACTCTATCAGTTTCTTGATTTCTACCATTATGTAATTTTCTTTGTGATTTCCTTATGGTCATGGAGGTTAACTTTAAGCTGGGCAAGAGGATGGCCAGGATTCCATCATGAAGACTTTAGATATGTAGATTTGGCTAAGCAAACGGGAGCTTTTTATCCAGCAGTTAATTTTTTAGGAATTCATTTGTTTCCAACTTTAATGGTTTTTGCTTGCATGTGGCCAGTGTTTTATACGCTTGGTCCTGGACCAAAATACGATTGGTTAGTATTTCTGGGTGCTTTTGTTAGTCTACTTGGTATTTACTTTGAATACTCTGCGGATAATGAATTAGCTAATTTCAGAAAAAGACCCAATCCAAAAGTCGAAGATATCCTTGATACAGGAATATGGGGTAGAAGTAGAAATCCGAATTACCTGGGAGAAATGCTATTTTGGTTAGGTGTCTTTCTTTGTGGTTTTGCCTACAATGCACCTTGGTATACTGGGGTCGGTTTTGTTTCTATAGTTCTCATGTTTTTCTTTATCTCCATTCCCATGAAAGACAAGCGAATGGCTGAAAGAAGAAAAGGCTATGAAAAATATAAAAAGCGTGTGCCTCTAATTATTCCAAAATTTTTCTAGATTTTTCTTCAGTAACTAAAAATTTAATACAAGGATAAGTTGTTAATTTTCCAGGATTTTTAGTTTTGTGTTTCACAACTAAAAACTAAAAATATGAAGACTACATTTATCTTTTTAACAACTCTTTTCTTTTCGTCAGTATTTGCTCAAGATCATAGCGGTTCAGATGTCGCGGATCGAATTCCAGCTGCTTATCATTATAAAGGAGATAATACGGAATTACACATAATTGCTAGTTATGCAACAATCTCTGGTTATTTCATTAAAGATGGTCAAGTCGATTCAATCCGATTTGGAAGTCTACTAAAAAATGATGTTGCAGTTTACCTGAAAAGTGGGGATTTAATTCAAGGTAAAACAAAATCCTTTGATGAATTAAAACTCAAAATTGTAGATGATAATTACAAGAAAAAAGGGACTGTTGAACTAAAATTGGCCAATCAAGATAAGATTAAAAACTTCAAGGCTACGGATCAAGGAAAATATACGCAGGAGTCGGGCTTAGGTATTTACATGAAAGATGCAGATCATATCGAGTTTGCGGTATTCTGGGAGGAAAGAAAAAATTTAAATAGCAATACTGAAGGTGTGTTTAAGTCCTATGATGGAGTTGCGGTTAAAACTTCTGGCTCAATTTACAAATACGAAGAATACAAGGATGAAGAATCTCCTCAGTTGAATACAAATGTATTTATTGAAATAAAAGACGGAAAGGCATACCTTTGGATAGATTCTGAAATGTCCAGTATGCTTGGTGGTTTGAAAAAGAATGAAAAGATCTCTTTTTCTAAATAAATAAAAGCTACACCTTAATAATCTGCTCCTAGAAGATTCTATTAATTTTTTATATTGGGTAAATGAAAGCATTACTAATCTTTTGTTTGCCCATTTTTTTTACTTTACAAACAAGTGCTCAAGTCGTATCTGTAGATTCTTCTGGATTTGTGCTAGTAGTTCGATTAAAAACAGCAAAGAATCAAATACAAGCTTTGGAGTCGGGTGGTCACCATGATCTCGCGAAAGAAAAAAAGCTGAAAACCTGGGGTGGAAACATGGAAATTCGCAGGGCTTTTCAGAAATATCTTGGGGACAAAGTCTTTTTCATTTATTCAAATGATTACAAGAACTTGAAAGAAGGGGAGACGGAAGGGATTTTCTTAGGAGACAGTTTAATGTTGGATCCTTCCATTCAGCCTGATTTGTCAAATTACTATGTGGCTTTTTGGGGAAATTCTCCAGGTACAGGAATGAGTGTTATCATGCTTTTGGACCAGGAATTTAAGGAAACTGAAATATGGGTGCGAACATTTGGAATTACGCCTGCTAATTTTTCTAGAATTGATCCACAGGTTAAAAAGTTCTGCGAAAAGATTCAAACCAAGATTCCCAAATACCTTCAAAAAAAGAACAAAAAAAAGGGCTGATAAAATCAGCCCTTCAATAATAAACAACTTAGAATTTATTCTTCTGTTTTATTTTCTTCTGAATCTCCTTCAGACTTTTCCTCTTCTTTTGGAGCCTCTTCTGCTGGTGCAGGTGCTGGTTCTTCAGCTTTTGGCTCTTCTTTTGGTTCAGCTTTTACCTCTGGTGCTGGACTTGGCGCAGCCGGAGCTGGTTGTGGACTTGGAGTATTGTCGTTTCCAGTTCCTTCATCCGGAGTAACTGTTTCACCAATCTTAGGCAAATACTTGTAAACAAGTCCTGCAAGAGTACCTGCTCCAACAATCATCATGAATGCATTGAATTTCGTTCCAGCATCTAATTCAGCTCCAAGAGCGATCAATCCTGAAACAGCTAATAATGGAGCCCAAAGTAAATTATACCACTTATTATCCATTAAAGAATAATGAGTTACCATCATTGCCATTGCCATGATTACGACGATGTTCAATAAAACAACAACATCTTTCAATCCCCAATTTACTAGTGGAGCCATTAATAAGAAGTAGAAAGGAAGTACAACTGCAATTACATTTGCCCTTCTGTCATTATCTACATATTCTGATTTCCAAATCATAAATACCATGAAAGCTGCAACAGCTAATACAATCAGAACAACATAAGCCGTCCACTCTTTCAAGATTGAATTCACGAATGACATATAACCAGATGAAGCATACATTCCTACCATCGTTGGTTTCACCATCATCGCATAAGCAGCAAAGATGAAAATGATCACCGAGATCAATTGAAATGGTTTAAATAAAATATAGTGGTGCTTGTAAACGATGTTTCCAATCAAATACAATAAAGAAGCTGCTAAAAGCAAACCAAACATTTGATGCGATCCTAAAGCAGTGGTAACACCGAAAAGCAACAAGAATGCGAAGTAATACCCTAATAGGATACTTTCGATTCCAGGTCTAAAATTCTCTCTGAAAGACAAAGTGAAATAAGGAATGTAAATGATGAAAAAGAACCAAAACCAGAATGAAACTGCTTCTCCTCCGAATAACATGGATCCAAATCCTCTTGTCAAATAGCCTAAACTTCCTCCAAGCATTCCTTCATCAGCATAAGCAATCAAAAGTCCAGCATAGACCATGCCTCCTAAGACATTCTTTCTTAGATATAGAACGGGTACATATAAAAATAACAAGATGAAAATACCTGTTTTAGGTTCTTTAAACCATTCCATTGATGTTCCTAACATGATAAAACCAACGGTAAAGAATATAACGAGACCATAAGTTCCTAATTCACCCCAAAATCTAGAATTTGGTTTCATTTTTAGGGCATAACCATAAAATCCTAATCCCATTAGAATCATGATTGCACTCATGGTATTAATCAATCCTTTTGGATCTGCAAATGCATCAGCTAAAAGCACTGAAAGACCTGATAAAAATAAGATTGAAGCTGTAATTGCTAAAACTCCAAATCCAATTCCAAAATAATCTTTTCGGGACAATAAAGCCTCCATTTTTTCAGGATCACCTGATGGCTTGCTGTCCATGTTCTCGGGTTTTACCATTGAGGTAAACCAGTTTTTCAATTCTGCTATTTCCATTGTTGTTTAGTATTTTTGATTGAACACTAAATTAGTGTTTTCGGACATACAGCCAAATTAAAAGGTAAAAGATTTCCACAATAATATTAACAACTACCGCGAAATAATAAACTGAAAGCTAGTAATTTAGTATATCGGAGGATATGCTGAAGGGTTGCTCTCACTCATGATGGCATAGACCTTCTCAAAGATATCTTCGATACTTGGTTTTGAGAAATAATCTCCATCAGAACCATAAGCTGGTCGATGATCCTTAGCGCTCAATGTTTCCGGTTTCGAATCCAAGTGATAATAAGCATTTTGCTCATTTAAAAGCTTGTCTAGAATATAACCTGTAGCACCAGAGCTTACGTCTTCATCCACAATAAGCAATCGATTTGTTTTCTTGATGGACTCAACCGTTTCATGGTGAATATCAAATGGAATTAGGGTCTGTACATCTACAAGTTCAACTGAGATTCCCACTTCTTCCAATTGCTTGGCAGCTTCCACACATAAATTAAATGTGGATCCATAAGAAACTACAGTAATATCTGTTCCTTCTTTTACAATTTCCGGGATACCCAATGCTTGAGTAAACTCGCCAATATTTGTTGGTCTATTCTCCTTCGTTCTATAACCGTTTAATGGCTCAATAACCAATGCGGCATCATCAGACTGCATCAAAGCATTATACATTCCCGCAGCTTTCGTCATGTTTCTTGGGACACATACATAAACACCTCTCAAAGCATTCACGATCATTCCCATTGGTGAACCTGAATGCCAGATTCCTTCCAGTCGGTGACCTCTCGTTCTGATAATTAGAGGAGCTTTTTGTCCGCCTACAGTTCTGTATTGTACAGTCGCTAAATCATCGGACATAATTTGGATCGCATATAAGAGATAATCCAAATACTGTATTTCCGCAATTGGACGTAAGCCTCTCATAGCCATTCCAATCCCTTGTCCAATAATGGTCAGTTCTCGAATACCCGTATCGCTAACTCTTAATTCGCCATACTTTTCCTGCATGCCTTCCATAGACTGGTTTACACCACCAATCTTACCTGTGTCTTCACCAAACGTTAAGGTCTCCGGGTATTTTTCAAATAGGGCTTCAAAATTTTCTTTAAGGATGATTCTTCCATCGACTAGGTCCTCATCACCATATTGAGCATCTACTTGCTGAACGTTTCCAATCTGCTCTGTTCCTTCAGAATACAAGTGTGAACTATATTTTCTGTAATTTTCTTCAGTGTATTTAGTAATCCAATTGATCAAGTTTGTTCTTTCAATGGATTCTTCACCTCTTGCCAGTCTTAATGCTTTTTTCGCATGGGAAAGTACATCCTTTTTAATCGGCTCTAAAGTGTTCTTCAAACTTGTAATTACTTCGTTGATCTCAGCAGATTTAGATGAAGCATTTGCCAAAGCTTCCATGTGTGAAGTAGCTTGGGATAGAGCAGATTTTATATCTTCTGTAAAAAGCTTCCATGCAGCCGTTTTTTCTTCTCTAACTTGTTTTTTAGCCTCTTTTTCAATCGCTTCAAGCTCTTCGGCAGTTGCTAAAGCTTCATCACCAATTTTAAAATCAAGAATCCAAGCTTTAAATTTTTCAATACAATCACAATCTTTTTCCCATTGCAGTCTTTCTTCAGACTTATATCTTTCATGAGAACCAGAAGTGGAGTGACCTTGAGGCTGATTTACTTCTTCAACATGAACCAAAACCGGAACATGTTCTTCTCTTGCAATCTTCACTGCTTTTTGATAAGTCTCAACTAAATCTGGGTAATCCCACCCTTTAGTCTTTAAAATCTCATATCCTGGCTTAGATTTCGTTCTTTTCATCCCAGAAAGCGCTTCTGAAATGGATCCTTTTGTGGTCTGATATTTCTTTGGTACCGAAATTCCATAACCATCATCCCAAACTGACATGACCAAAGGAACCTGTAAAACACCAGCAGCATTGATTGATTCCCAAAATGGTCCTTCTGAAGTAGAAGCATCTCCAATGGTACCAAAAGCAACTTCATTTCCCTTGTTCGTGAAATTGGTCATTCCATGTAGGGCTTCATTTTGTCTGTAAACTTTTGAAGCTTGAGCCAATCCAACCAAACGAGCCATTTGTCCAGCAGTTGGAGAAATATCTGCAGAGCTATTTTTTTGCTCCATTAAATTCTTCCAGCTTCCATCTTCGTTCAAGTTTCTCGTAGAGAAATGTCCACCCATTTGTCTTCCACCAGATGCAGGTTCAATATCTAGATCTGTATGTGCATACAAGGCAGAAAAATATTCCTTTACTGTAAGCTGACCAATAGCCATCATGAAAGTTTGATCTCGGTAATAACCTGATCGAAAATCACCATTTTGAAATTGTTTCGCTAGAGCGATTTGAGCAATTTCTTTTCCATCTCCAAAAATTCCAAACTTCGCTTTTCCAGTTAAAACCTCTCTTCTTCCAAGAAGTGAAGCCTCTCTAGAAATACGTGCTAATCTAAAATCTTCAAGAACTTCTTTCTTGAAATTTTCGAGTTTGATCTTTTCTTCCTTGATTGTGATTTCTTCTTTCGACATATTCAATAGCTATTTTTCGGAGTGCGAATATAGTCATTTTTTCATGAAATCAGAAGGAAAAAACCGTCTAATTGCCCTAATATTTGTGTGTTTCCCGTTTTTCTTGGACTTGTAGAACCCGCAGTACATTTTTATGGAATTCTGTGAAAATTACAGGGGATCGAAAAAATCAGTTTTATCTCAAATCAGTTTTTTCAATTAAATACTACATTTGCCAAAACCATAAGTATAGAAAATGAAAAATACAGCATTAACACAAAAACATATTGATTTAGGAGCTAAAATGGTTCCATTTGCAGGCTACAATATGCCGGTGCAATACGAAGGAGTAAATGTGGAGCACATGACTGTTCGCGAAGGAGTAGGCGTGTTTGATGTTTCGCACATGGGAGAGTTTTTCTTGAGAGGACCAAAAGCAATTGACTTAATTCAAAAGGTGTCTTCAAATGACGCGTCGAAATTATTTGATGGGAAAGCTCAATATTCGTGTTTGCCTAATAATGAAGGAGGAATTGTAGATGACTTAATCATTTATAAGATTTCAGACGAAGAATATATGTTGGTTGTGAATGCTTCAAATATTGAAAAAGATTGGAATTGGATTTCCTCACATAACGACATGGGAGTTGAAATGGAGAATAAAAGTGATGAATATTCACTGTTGGCGATCCAAGGTCCAAAGGCAGCAGAAGCCATGCAATCTTTAACTGATACGAATCTAAAAGAGATGGTTTATTACACTTTTGAGCAAGGTACATTTGCTGGTGTTGAAAACGTTTTTATCTCGGCTACAGGTTATACAGGTTCAGGTGGTTTTGAAATTTATTTTAAGAATGATGATGCGGAGAAAATCTGGGACGCAGTTTTCGAAGCAGGAAAAGATTTTGGTATCCAACCAATTGGATTAGCCGCTAGAGATACGTTAAGACTGGAAATGGGATTCTGTCTTTATGGAAATGATATTTCGGATTCCACAAGTCCTTTGGAAGCTGGGTTAGGATGGGTAACGAAATTTACTAAGGATTTTGTGAACTCCGAGGCCCTAGCAAAACAAAAGGAAGAAGGCGTAAGCAGAAAACTAGTTGGATTTGAATTAGTGGATAAAGGAATACCTAGACATGATTATATTATTGTTGACTCTGAAGGGAATGATATTGGTATCGTAACTTCGGGAACCATGTCTCCAATGACCAAAAAAGCAATTGGTTTGGGTTATGTGAAAACCGAATTCGCTTCACCTGGATCTGAGATTTTCATTCAAGTGAGAAATAAAGCACTGAAAGCGGAAGTTAAAAAACCGCCTTTCATCGAGAAATAAAAATTATCTTAAAAACTCCTTCAATCCAGAAGGAGTTTTTAATTTTACCGCAATGGAAGATTCTAGAAAAAGAGTAGAGGTGTGTTTTTCACCATATTTGTACCCCTTATTTAAAGATGAATTTGATATCATTGTTGTAATTGATGTTTTAAGAGCTACCTCCGCTATTTGCGCGGCTTTTGATAATGGCATCAAATCTTTGATTCCGGTAACTTCCATTGAAGAAGCAAAAGAATATCAAGCCAAAGGTTATAAAGTGGGTGCCGAAAGGGGAGGCGCCATTGTTGAAGGATTTGATTTTGGAAATTCACCTTATTCTTACATGAATCCAGATTTAAAAGGTGAAACAGTTGTGCTTTCAACAACGAACGGGACGAAATCGATCAATATTGCAAAGCCAGATGGACTAGTTGTAATTGGCTCTTTGATCAATTTGGATGCCCTGACAGAATGGTTGATTCAACAAAATAAGAATGTTCTTTGCTTATGTTCTGGTTGGCAAAATAAATTCAACCTGGAAGACACCATATGTGCCGGAGCTATTTCTGAAGCACTCGTAAATACGGGAGATTTTCATTCGATTGAAGATTCCTCAATTGCAGCTAAATACCTATACATTTCAGCCAAGGATAATTACTTGGGCTACTTAAAAAGTTCTTCTCACCGCAGACGATTGATTAACCTCAATCTGAATGAAGACATAAAATATTGCTTAACACCAAATCAAACCAATGTTATACCAATCCTTAAGGGAGATCAGCTTTACGAGCACAAAGATCTGGATTTGTAGTCTAGTTTTCTTCACTTCCACTTCCCGTACACCACCTAAAACCAACTCCTGGGGCTTTTTCGGTCACAAGAAAATTAATGAACTTGCTATTTATACCCTTCCTTCGGAGATGATCGGTTTCTATAAGCGAAACAGAGATTTTTTAATCGAAAATTCTGTTTTACCCGATAAGCGCAGATATATCATCAAGACAGAAGGCCCCAAACATTTTATAGATCTGGATCATTATGAAAACGATACTACAGATTTGAAAAATTGGGTCCCCATTTATTGGTCCAAAGCCAAAGAAAAGTATAGTCAGGACACCTTGATGGAATACGGAATTCTGCCATGGAACATACAATGGATGATAAGGAAATTGGAGAAAGCCTTCTTAAATAAAGACATCAAGTTAATTCTGAAATATTCCTCAGAACTAGGGCATTATGTGTCCGACGCACATGTACCTTTACATACAACTGAGAACTATAATGGTCAGCTTACCAATCAGAATGGGATTCATGGTTTGTGGGAATCAAGGTTAGTTGAACTACAGTTTGAGAATTATGAATTTTTTGTAGGGAAAGCCATTTATCACGAAGACCCTTTAAGATCGATTTGGAAGGTGATTTATGAGTCGCATCAATACCTTCCGCAAGTATTTGAACTTGAAATGCTGGCTACGGATTCCATCGGAAATGAGAATAAGTTTTCCATTGAAAGAAGGGGAGAAGCCATTCAAAAAAATTACAGTTCCCAGTTTTCGAATGTATATCATGATCTGATGGATGACATGGTTCAAAAACGAATGCGAAAATCGGTATTGTTGGTCGGTAGTTTATGGTTTACAGCGTGGGTGAATGGGGGACAACCTAATTTAGACTCATTGATCGTTGATAAAATCCTAATGAATCGTGAAACAAAGGACAGTATTCGTGCGTATCAGAATGAAATTCTTAAACTGAATCGGTCGCACGAACATTGATGAAAAAAGTTTTAGCCAAATATTGGAACCGTTTTGTAGATCAGCATGCCATTTTTCTATTAGCTTCATTGCTTTTATTTCTTTTCGCAGGGCCAATGATTCAGGTGCAATATTATAGAGAGTTGTTCTACGATATTGTTCTAGTTTTGATTGCTATTAGTGGTTTTGTCTTGATTCCTAAAAAGCGCAGAGGAAAGATCTTTTTAGTTTTATTTACATTGAATTTAATTACCTCTTTGTTTGACCTGGCAAATATTGTAGAGCCTGTTTATGGAATTTCAAATTTGATTTGGAGCATTTTCTTTTTCAAAGTTTTATATGAAATTTTCCTTCTTTCTTTAGACAAAAACTACACTTCTGCTAATGCTTTATTGAATTCTGTTTCAGGATATATTGTATTAGGAATCATAGGTGCTACTTTCTTTGAGTATACCCAAAATTTAGGTTTTGAACCCTTTGAAACAACTTTTGAATTTTATGAGCTTCTCTATTTTTCCTTTGTAACGATGACTACTTTGGGGTACGGAGATTTGTTACCTGTTTCAGTTGAAGGAAGAACTATAGCTATTTTATTGACTATATGCGGACAACTTTACATAGCTGTAGTTATTGCAATCAATCTGGCAAAATACTTAGCTGTTGTAGATAGTGATGAACAGAAGTCAAATTTGGATGAAATCAACGAGAAATTAGATCGTCTCATTAAAGAAAAAGAAAAACAAGATTAAAATGAATTGAAGGATCACTACTCCTTCTTCAAATTCACTTTTTTCACTTCTTCCATGGCTTCGTTATAGACAGTTAGAGCCAAATTATAATGTAGAATTACCCATCGACCATTTTTGAGAGCCCAGACTCCAGAACCACGACAAATGCCCATATGGGTGTCCAAAGATTCCTCAAACCAAGCGGTAGATCCATCGTCGGACAAATACCAATTGCGCCATTTCGTTTTGAAGTCCCATCCTTTTCCTTTTTTGAAATAAGGTTTACAGAATTCTGAAAATTCCTTCTTCGTCCATCTTTCAGAAGGATCGGTCCCTAAATAAATAAAAGAGCTGTCCATCGGAGCAAAATAGCCTTCATAGTTAGCTTTTCCAGCTGATTCATGCCATTTTAGCATCTTTTTGTCCAAATTTGAAATCAAACTGTCTTTTACTGGGTTTGTATTTCTACATTCAAATCTAGAATCGGCTAAATTCACAATCTGATAGGTCATCGGCTTACTAGGGTTTTTCGCGATAGTAAAAAAGTTCTTTCCACAATGATGCGATTTGCCGTCGAAAAAGAATTCGTAATCCATGCTAACCACCATGGTATAGTAATCACCTGTGACTACAATATTTGATATTACTTCTTCATAACGGCCTTTTAATTTCCCTAATTCTGCAAATAATCCACTTGGGTTCGCATGCTGAAAACCCTTGACCCCAGTCGAAGTCATGACACATTTATCAGCAAAATATTCAAGGGCAGTACTATCCGATTCATTAAACTTTTTGAAGAAAGAATAGATGTATTTGGTTGCGATTTGCTTGTAATTGTCTCTTCTTTGACCGAAAACACTAAGCGAACAAAAAACAAAAAGAAATAAGATAGCCTTCATAATGATTGATTTTAGGCAAATATACTTTTCGATTTCATTCAAGAAGCATATTTGTGATGAACGGGTTGCTAAAAATTAAAAAAACTGTCGTACTAGTTTTTTCAATCGACATTCGTAAATCTGCATTCGTACTTCCTATTTGCCGTTGATAAATATCAGTTTGTGTTTCCATCTTAATTTCACGTATTTTGCCCAAAATTGATTTCAATGAAGAGAATACTAACAACATTATTTTTCGCCGGAGCTTTTGTGGTGTCTTTTTCCCAAGACAAACCTAAGAAAGTGGAGTTCGTGGAATATGATCTTCCCAACGGCTTGCATGTGATCTTGCATCAAAACAATACCAATCCACTTATTGCAGTTTCTGTATTGTATCATGTAGGATCTAAAGATGAGGATACGAATAGAACTGGATTTGCGCACTTTTTCGAACATTTATTGTTCGAAGGTTCAACCAATATCGGAAGAGGTGAATATTCTGAATATGTCGAAGATGCAGGAGGTTCGTTAAATGCCAATACATCATGGGATAGAACTTATTACTTTGAATTATTGCCTTCGAATGAGTTGGAACTAGGACTTTGGTTAGAATCGGAGCGAATGCTTCACGCTAAAGTAGATGAAAAAGGTGTAGAAACTCAAAGAGAGGTTGTAAAAGAAGAGAAAAGACAAAGAATAGACAATCAGCCTTATGGAACGTTTATGGCTAATTGCTTCAAGTTGGCTTTTAAAGAGCATCCATACAGATGGCCAATCATTGGTTCGATGGATCACTTGAATGCAGCTACAGAAGATGATTATGTTAATTTCTATAGAACTTTCTATGTACCAAATAATGCAACACTTTCGATTGCAGGAGATATCAATATAGAAGAGACTAAGAAATTGGTTAAAAAATACTTTGGAGGTGTTCCTTCTGGAGAGAAATTAAATGTTTACAGAGATCTTGAATTCTTGGATGATGATAAATTCATTGCAAAATATTTCCCAGGAATGCCTGAGTCGAAAGCTGCAAAATTCAAAAAAGACCGAGAAGCGAAGTCAACTGAAGAGATATTAAAGTCTTACTTCTCCAAAGTTTCAACTAAGCCGAATAAAATCCCAAGACCGACTGCAGTTGAACCTGCTTTAGGTGGAGAGAAAAGAATGACGGTTGAGGATAATGTTCAATTGCCTGGAGTTCTAATGGGATATAGAATGCCTGCTCAGGATTCTGATGATTTTTATGCTGTTCAAATTTTGAACCGAATTTTATCAGGATCAAAGTCAGCTCGATTCAATAAAGTACTTGTTGAGAAAGAACAGAAGGCATTATTTGCTCAAGGATTCCCTTTACCAATGGAGCATCCTGGACTGGCGATCGTAATGGGAATTGCGAATATGGGAACTTCTGCTGAAGATTTGGAAGGAGCCATGGACGAGCAAATTCAAAAAGTAATTGATGAAGGCGTGACCGATGAGGAAATGCAAATCGTGAAGAATAAAATTGAAACTGATTTCTACTCAACAAATTCAAGAGTTGGAGGAATCAGTGAGAGTCTTGCCAACTTCCATGTTTATTTTGGATCTGCAGACATGATTAATAAGCAAATGGATAAGTATTTAGCTGTAACAAAAGATGATATTGCTAGAGTAGCTAAGAAGTATTATCAGAAAGACAATCGAGTTGTCTTGCATTATGTGCCTAAATCAGAAGAATAAAATTGAGAACGATGAAGAATAAAATAGTATTGATTTTACTACTGGGATTGTTCTCAGTAAATGTAAACGCACAGGTAGATAGGTCTGTTAGACCAAAAGCCGGTGAAGAAAGAGCCATTAATATTCCAGATCCAATTGTTTACAAAATGGATAATGGATTGACCGTAATCTTGGTAGAAGACCATAAGATTCCTAAGGTGTCCTATAATTTAACTGTAGACGTTCCTGTCTTCAGTGAGAAAATGTTTGGTGGAGTTGGAGTGAAAGGGCTTGCAGGTGAATTATTGAATTCAGGAACAGCTTCCATGACTAAAGATGCATTGGATAAAAAAGTGGACCTATTAGGGGCAACTTTTAATGCAAGCTCTTCTGGTTTCTTTGCATCCTCATTGAAAAAGCATACGGACGAATTATTGGCTGTAGCTTCAGATGTTGTATTGAATCCAGCATTTCCACAGGATGAATTAGAGCGAATCAAGAAGCAAACAAAATCGGGCTTGGAAACTGCTAAAAGTGATCCGGGAACC
Source organism: Bacteroidia bacterium (assembly GCA_030427935.1). Taxonomy (GTDB): domain Bacteria; phylum Bacteroidota; class Bacteroidia; order Flavobacteriales_D; family Crocinitomicaceae; genus JAGQYP01. The sequence continues at coordinate 13,805 of JAUICI010000052.1, forward strand.
ATGGCTTCAAATGCTTCGGATGTAGCAAACTTTACGAAAGCGCATCCTTATGGAGAAATTTCTACTGTCAATGACATCGACAATATTTCTCTGGATCATGTAAAGATGTATCACAAAACTTTCTTCAAGCCAAATATTTCTTATTTGGTAGTAGTTGGAGATATTACAGAGGAAGAATTAAAAAAGAAAACGGATAAGTTTTTTGGTGAATGGAAAAAGGCGGATGTACCTCAGATTCCAGTTGCAGACATTTCTATGCCAGAAGAAAATCGCGTGTTCTTTGTTCCGAAAAAAGGAGCGGTTCAGTCCGAAATCAGAATTACTTTTCCAGTAGATATTAAGCCTGGTCAGTCGGATGAAATGGCTGCTAAATTGATGAATAGTATATTAGGTGGAGGTGTTTTCTCAGGAAGATTGATGCAGAATTTGAGAGAAGATAAAGCTTATACTTATGGATGTAGGTCAAGATTAAGCTCTGATGAAGTGATTGGAGATTTTACTACCAATGGTTCGTTTAGAAATGAAGTTACCGATTCTGCAATCGTTCAAATTATGAATGAGATTACTGGAATGGTTGATAATGAAATTACAGACGAGGAGATTTACCGTGCAAAGAAAAGTATGGCTGGAAGTTTTGTAAGAAGTTTAGAAAGCCCTTCAACGGTTGCTTATCTGGCTTTGAGAAGAATCAAGTATAATTTGCCAGCAGATTACTACAAAACCTATCTACAAAGGTTAGATAAGATCTCAAAAGACGAGTTGAAAGCAATGGCTAAGAAATACCTTCGTCCAACCAAAGCAAATATTGTAGTTGTAGGGAATGAAGACATTGCTGATAAATTAGTTCAGTTTGATGCAAAAGGGAAACTGATCAAATTGGATTATAAAGGAGATCTGATCAAAGACTTAAAGCCGGTTCCTGAAGGAGTTACTGCTGAAGCTGTTGTGAAAGAGTTCATCGCTAAGAAGTTCGGCACGTCTGACATGAAGAAGCTTTCTAAAATCAGAAAAAAGACAAAATCGATGAAAATGTCTTTCGAAATGAAGATGGCTCAAATGCCGCAACCTCTTCAAATGGAAGTGTATAATGAAAAACCAAACAAATTCATCCGATTGGTGAAAATGGGAACTATGGTAGTTCAAAAGACTTATTTTGATGGAGAAGTTGGTGGTTCTACAAGCATGCAGGGAAATAAGAAGTTTTCTGATGAAGAAAATGCTTCTTACAAAGCGGCAAACACAATTCACTCTGATATCGATCTTTTAGATACCGAGCAAAATAAAATGGAATTGATCGGAATCGAAGAGGTGGAAGGAAAAGATGCGTATAAAGTGAATATCACAGATAAAGATGGTGATATGAAGACATACTATATTGATCTAGCATCGAAACTTCTTGTGAAAATGGAAGCTGAAGAGGAAGCAGAAGGTAAAAAGACTTTTACTTCATCTCTAATCCATGAATGGAAGGAAATTAATGGAATTCAGTACATTTCGAAAATGGAAATGGCAGTTGGAGGAATGACTTTCCAGCAAGAGTTAAAGAATGTTGAGACCAATGTAAAAGTGGATCAGAATCTTTACGGACAATAAGAATTGAATTCAATAAATAGGAGGGGAGCTGTTAGTTCCCCTTTTTTTTGGAATGAATTTTGCCTTTAAAAGTTTAAATAGATTGTTTATATTAGTGTAAATCAAAAAATTAAAAGATGAAAATTCTAGTAGCCGCGATTGCAGTATTGATGTTTGGAATTACTCAAGCTTCAACAGAAAAGAAAATAGAAAAAGAAACTAAGAAATCTGAAATCTCAGTAGACGGACAACAAGTGCGTTTTTACAATGAGTGCAGTTCTTCGGTAGATTTTTACGTGAAAGGATCAGGAGGAACAACTAGGTACACAGTATCAGGCAAAAGCTCTAAAAACGTAAGCGTGAATCCAGGAGATAAGATTTTGGATTCATCGAGAAACGAAATCGTTGAAATATCTTCTTCCACAACAAAAGTTATCGTTTGCGAATAAGATGAATTGAAAAAATTTGGAAAAGCGGTAGGTTTCTGCCGCTTTTTTAGTTTCTAGAGCCAAATATCGAAGAACCTACTCTTACCATGGTGCTCCCTTCTTCGATAGCAATTTTATAGTCTCCACTCATTCCCATTGAAATTTCCTTGAAATCTGCATGATCCGAAAAGAAGTCAGTTTTTAATTGATCAAAAATGCCTTTTAAACTTTTAAACTCTTTTCGAACCTGGTCTTGATTCTCAGTGAAAGTGGCCATTCCCATGACACCCAAGTAGTTTATGTTTTCCAATTCCTGAAAATCTTCGGATTGAATCATTTCTTTAGCTTCTGTTAGATCAAAACCAAATTTTGTTGATTCCTGAGCGATATGAAACTGCAGGAGCACATTTTGTATGCGATTATTTTTCTTAGCTTCTTTATTGATTTCTTTCAGCAAGCGAAAACTGTCCACACCATGAATTAAAGAAACAAATGGAGCAATGTATTTAACTTTATTCCTTTGCAAATGACCAATCATATGCCATTCAATATCTTTGGGAAGGTCTTCGTGTTTTTGGGTCAATTCTGGAACTCTATTTTCCCCAAAAATTCTTTGGCCAGCTTCATAAGCCTCCATTAAGAGTTCGTTTGGCTTTGTTTTCGAAACAGCTACTAATTTTACTTCTGGAGGAAGATTTTGCTTTATCTTTTCAAGGTTTTCTTTAATCATTCTCTAAATCATAAATCGTTAAACCGGATCTCAGTTTTGGTTCAATCCAAGTTGATTTTGGAGGCATGATCCTATTTTCATCAGCAACTTGTTTAATCTGCTCAACCTCCACTGGGTAAAGCGCAAAACCAATTTTCGCCACACCCTTATCAATAATCTTTTTTAAGCCCTTCATGCCTTTGTCTCCACTTACAAACTGAATTCGTTCGTCGGTTTTTAAATCATGAATACCAAAAATAGGTTCCAGCACATTTTTAGTCAGAATTTCTGCATCTAGAGATGCCACAATGTCGTTCTTGTCAAATGTTCCTTCCTTGGGTTCTAGCTTGTACCATTTATTTCCAAGATACATCGTCATTTGATGTTCTTTCTCCGGTTTGGTAATGTTCTTACCACATTTTTCGACAACAAACTTTTCCTCCAGTAACTCTCTGATTTCCTTTTTGGTGTGTCCGTTTAGATCGTTGATTACTCGATTAAAATCAAAAATTTTCAACCGATCTTCTGCCATGAAAAAAGCGAGGAAATGTTTGGTCGGATGATCTGGTTTGTTTCCTTTTCTTTCAGCTAATACACTCGAACTAGCACATCTATGATGACCATCAGCAATATAAGTATCCGTTATTCGATCAAAGTGTTCAATTAAGGTGTGTTCGTATTCGTGGGGAATGACCCATAGTTCATGCGTAATCACATCTGTTGTGGTGAATTCATATTCCGGTCTTCCTTGAACCACTAAATTCAGAATGTCTTCTACGATTTCATCTTTAGGATAGCTCAAAAGTACGGGCTCTGCGTTAAAACCAGTGATTTCAAGATAATCGGCAAACATCCGTTCTCTTTGCGTAATTGTTGCTTCATGTTTCTTGATATGATCTGAATCATAATCTTCCACAGATGCTCCTGCAATGATTCCAATGTAAACGTTTTCCCCTTTGGTTTGCCTGTAGATGTAAAAACAAGGTTCTTCATCTTTCACAAAGATGCCTTCATCTAAAAAGCGCTCAAATTCATTTCTGATCATCTGATACCTTTCACTACTTCCAGGTTCAGGTTTTTCTTTCATGAAATAATCGGGAGTAATTACATGGATGAATGTATACGGATTGCTCTCAAGCTTCGCCTTTAAATAAGATTTTTTGTACGCATAATAAGGTTTGGTAATAACCAAATGCGCTTTATCTCTTGTGGGTCGAAATGCTCTGAACGGTTTGATCTTCGCCATTTAGAACCTGCTGATTATTTAAAGTAAGCGATAATTTTTTCAGCTAATTCAACTCCAATTCTAGCTTGAGCTTCTCCTGTAGCAGCGCCAATATGAGGCGAACAGGCGATTTTATCGTGAGCCAATAAATCTTCTCTTGGATTCGGCTCATTCTCGAAAACATCCAATGCACAATAAGCAACTTTTCCTGAATCCAAAGCTTGAATTAGATCATCTTCATCAATAACTCCGCCACGAGCAGCATTCACGATTCGAACTCCATCTTTCATTTTTCCAAATTCAGTTGAAGTAATAACAGCGGAACCATCTGCTTGTTTCGGAACATGTAAAGAAATATAGTCCAAATCACCTAGAACTGCATTGAGGTCGCTAACTGGTGTAATCGTGATCTTAGGGTTATCCATTCCTTCAATAGGGATTTCAATCTCTCTAGGTTCTGTAAACATATCTACGGCAACGACTTTCATTCCACTTCCTAATGCATAAGAAGCCAGTGATTGACCAATTCTACCAAATCCTACAATTCCTAGGGTTTTTCCTCTTAATTCAACTCCTTTTCCGTATTTCTTTTTCAATACTTTGAAGTCTGAACTTCCATTGGAAGGCATTTGTTTGTAGGAATCATTCATGAATCTCGATATGGAGAACATGTGTGTCATCACTAACTCAGCCACAGACTGGGAAGATGCTCCAGGTGTATTAATCACTTCTCTTCCGATTGATCGTGCATATTCGACATCGATATTGTCCATTCCGACCCCGCCACGTCCAATTAATTTCAGATTTGGACAAGCATAGATTAAGTCTTTTCTAACTGTTGTCGCAGATCTTACTAGAAGGGCAACATAATTCTCCTTATTGATGGCATCCACCAGGTCAGATTGTTCTACTTTGTCGGTAACAACTTCAAATCCATTTGCGGTTAAAACATCAATTCCATCCTGGGAAATACCGTCGTTTGCTAATATTTTCATTATCTAATTTTTTTAGGCGTATTTGTTTGAAAATTCTCTCATTACATCAACTAGAACCTGAACGGATTCAAGTCCTAAAGCGTTATACATGGAAGCTCTATAACCTCCAACACTTCTATGTCCTTTTAATCCAACAATTCCAGCATCATTCCACATTTTATCGAACTCTTCTTTGTGCGTCTCATCTGTCATCACAAAAGTGACATTCATGTTGGAACGATCTTCTTTTGCTGTAGTTCCTTCAAATAAAGGATTGGAATCTATTTCATTGTATAATAAATCTGCTTTTTCCTGATTGACTTTCTCAATTGCTTCCACACCGCCATTCGCGATTAGATGTCTCAAGTTCAACATGGAAACATAGACAGAAAAAACAGGTGGCGTATTGAACATGGAGTCCTTGTCTACATGTGTTTTGATATTTAAATAAGTTGGAATATTCACAGATGATTTCCCAAGAATTTCATCTTTTACAATAAACAAAGTAGCACCTGCAGGTCCTAAATTCTTTTGCGCTCCGGCATAAATGATGTCAAAATCGGCAACATTAATCTTTCTTGAAAAAATATCTGAGGACATGTCACATACTACAGGAATCGAAGATTTTGGAAATTCCTTATACTGAGTTCCAAAAATGGTATTGTTAGAAGTAATATGAAGATAATCGCAATCTCCTGGAACTTCAACGTTTTTCGGAATGTAATTGAAGTTTTTATCTCCTGAAGAAGCAATTTCAATTGGTGCTCCACCCGCATTTTCACATTCTTTGATCGCTTTTTTAGACCAAGCTCCTGTGTTGATGTAGGCCGCTTTTTTGGAGTCTCTCATCATGTTCATTGCTGAGATTAGAAATCCTAAGCTTGCTCCTCCTTGAAGAAAAGCAACGGAATATCCTTCAGGGACATTTAAAGCTTTCTTAACTAGATTTTGAGCTTCTTCCATTACAGCCACAAACTCTTTTGATCTATGAGAAATTTCAAGGATCGATAATCCAGTTCCCTCGAAGTTGACTACAGCTTCTGAGGCTTCTTTAAAAACTTCTTGTGGTAGTATACAAGGTCCCGCTCCAAAATTGTGTTTCATTATACAGTGATTTAATGTTAAAATTCGCCCCAAAGATAACAATTAAAGAACTTTAGACTTCTAGTGATTTAAATTAATTCAGCAAAAAATCTTTTGCCAATCAAGAATCCTTATTTTTGTCAAAATTTTAAAACAAACCAATGGATTTATCTATTCTGTGGAATGTTGGTCCGGAAGTGATTCCAGGATTCGATCGACCAAACAAATATGCTTTACTTTTTATCACTGGAATTATTCTTGGCTACTATATCGTAAAAAGGATCTACACGAAAGAAAAGATTGAAATTAAAGAATTGGATAATCTTTTAATGTGGGTGGTTGTTTCAACCATTGTAGGAGCAAGATTGGGGCATGTTTTCTTTTATGAATGGGATTACTACAGCCAACATCTAACCGAAATCCCTGCGGTATGGAAAGGTGGATTGGCTTCTCATGGTGCGGCTATAGCCATTCCAATAGCAGTCATCCTATACCGACGTTTTTCTTCCAAAATGCCCATCATGTGGACTTTAGATAGGGTAGTGATCGCAGTAGCCATTGCAGGATGTTTTATACGATTGGGGAATTTAGCGAACTCAGAAATTAAAGGGAAACCATCTGATGGAGCCATGTCGATGGTTTTCGTCCACAATTTTGAGAAGTCCATGAATTTTGGTGAATATTTTTCTGGAGAATATTCTGTTACATATGAAGAAACAGGAGAAGATACGCTTGTTAATGGTGTGGCTTATCCAGAGATTAA
>JAUICI010000254.1 GCA_030427935.1 Bacteroidia bacterium
TGACTTCGAATCTCTATAAAGTCTTGTAGCTTTTTCAATATCTTCATTTGATAAAAGAAGAATGCTATCCTTAATGACTTTTGACTCCTGAACATAAAGATGCAACTGATCTAAGCTCGAAAGCCTTTTTCCATCAGTACTATTGTTTCCAATCAAAGTATGCCTATATAGATAATTCTGCTCAGGCTGGATCTCTCCTTTGATTTTAAATTTGAATTTCCCCGCTTCCTTATTGAAATCAAGAAGTTCAATCTCTTTCAAGTCCTTGTCAAAATGGAGGTAAATAAATTCCGTTTTACGCATCCATCCCTGAAGATCTTCAGAACTTACTTCGTCATAATTCTTTGCCATATAACTTAGCCCACCACAGCTTATTTGCATAAATAACAGAGCAAAAAGGAAAATGAATTTTACTTTTCGAATCATCTGTTGCCAAGTATTTTTCTTCATGAGATTATTGTTTCTGCTAATCTAGATATCCTATAGTCAATTAATTTGCGTATTTCCGTAAGAATCAAATTACTTGTTTACCATCTGGATTAACTCCCTCGAAAACCTAGACATCGCACCTTTCTTTGCGAAACTGAGGAGCTTGCTCTTATTAAACTTTCCAGAACCATCGTGGTGCTTTTTCAAATAGCCTTTGGAGCTTAAAACATAGGTCAACTTCTTTCCTTCTTGTTTTGGTGCTTGCTTAAATTGAAGGTCTAAAACATCTCCATTTTTTTCTAGAACTAAATACTCATTCTCATCTTTAAATGAAGCTTGAAGATTCGTTTCCTCTCCGTTGAACATCGCATGATCAATAGCAACTTCTCTAACTTCCAAATCTTGATTTTCCGAGAAATCGATAGCAGCATAATCCAACTCCCATAAATTGAAACCTGCTTTCAACTTCACTTCGATCCGACCTCCTTTTATTCCATTTAAATCAATTGGTAAAACAAATTCCCTCAGATTACCCGTTCCGGCCATGTCCAGATAGTCCTCAAATTGCCATTTCCCATCTCTTTTCACATAAACGGATAGCAATAATCCTTGCTCTTTCTGCCATTTCAATTTCTGCTCTTTTGAAGTGCGGTCAAATTGTTTGCTGACTTTCTCCTGCTCTTTCCCAAACAAATTGAAAAACTCATCTACCACATATCCCGACCAATCTGTATTTCTGGCGTCCAATAAGAGTTTCGCAGAATTGGTCCCTTTGGGTCTGAAAAACTCTAAGTTAAACTCATTCAAATCGTTTTGGTCCGATTTCATTGCAAAACTGATCGCTTTCTCATCTTTTTGGTTGATCATGGATAAGGCATCCACGAAATCCAAACTCTTCGCCACCACTGGGGTCATTGGATTCGAAATCGTATGAAGTATCCCTTGCTTATCAATTCGCACAGCAACATTATCCTCATGGTAAACCGCTTTTAACCGGACATCATTCAAGTACTGCGTTTCTTTTGTCTTTTCTTCATTTCTGATTTGAATTCTTAAGGCCTCCTCTGATTCATAATTCTGGATCACAAAATAATCACGTCTCTCTAATGAAGGATGAATAGAACCTGCAAATAAGGCTGTTTGCATTTCGAAGTCTTGACCATTGTAAACATAGACATGCGGACAATTACATGCAATTGCTAAAGCAATGATAAAGGCAAGAATCGCTCCACTAGGAATCCCTAAACCAAACCATAAAGCTAACTTCTTCTGCTTTTTAGATTCCGCTGCATCATAATACATTCTTGACATTTTGTAGATATCCGATTGGGGTATTACAATTGTACAATCTTGCTGTACCTCAATATTTTTAGCAAATAGGTGGAACTGCTCTACTTTATCAATATCTTTTTTGGAGACCCGATTTAGTTTTCCTTCTCTTCCTTCTGCCTTTTGATAGACATAATTCCAATCCGGATTCACTTCTCCCAAAACCTTAGAAGTAAACTCCCCTGTTTCCGTATTGAATGAACCACCTTCGATCTCTTTAATTCCGTCCTTATATTGCACATACTGGTACTTGGACAAACCAATCCACAAATTATAATTCCTTGGATTTACTTTTTCGTAAGTTTCAATACGATAAATATTGGTACATCCCCATTGGGAAAAGATAAAAATCGACAGAACCAGAATTGATACTATTTTATGGTTCTTTCTTAATTTTCTTAAAATCATAAGTTGAATATAATCAATAATTTACTTGTTCACTATCTGCATTAACTCCATCGAAAATCTCGACATCTCCCCCTTCTTTGCAAAACTGAGGAGCTTGCTCTTATTAAACTTTCCAGAACCATCGTGGTACTTTTTTAAATAGCCCTTGGAGCTTAGTAAAAAGGTCACTTTCTTCCCTTCTTGTTTTGGCGCTTGTTTAAATTGAAGATCCAATACATCTCCTCGATTTTCTAGGATCAAATATTTTTCCTCATCAGAAAACACAGATTCTAAATCGATTTCGATTCCATTGAAAAGCGCTTGTGTAATGGCTATATCTTTTGACTCGACTTCTCCATTTTCCGAAAAATCGATGGCGGCGTAATCCAATTGCCAGAAATTAAAGCCAGAAACTAGTTTGACTTCAATTCGATCTCCTTGGATATTTTTAAGGTCAATCGGTAATACAAATTCTCTATTCTTTCCTGTTCCAATGAGATCTAAATAATCTTCAAACACCCATTTTCCGGAACGTTTAACATAAACGGAAAGCAATAAACCCTGTTCCTTTTGCCATTTGAGTTTTTGTTCTTTGCTCGTTTTGTCGAAGCGTTTTTGAATTTTCTCTCCTTCCGAACCAAACAATTGAAAAAATTCATCTACCACATAACCCGACCATTTGGTATTGGAAGCATCAAATAAAAGCTTGGCCTTCTTCTTTCCTTTAGGTCTGAAGAAATTCATGAATACCTGATTCAAATCGTTTTGATTTTGATTCAAGGTGAAACTCGCTATTTCACCATCCGATTTTGCTACTTGAGGAAGTAAATCAACCATTTCCAAACTCCAAACTTTTTCAGGTGAATACGTTTTTTGAATACTATGAATCCCACCATTTCTATCCGTTCGAATTTTCAGATTTGGATCGTGATAAATCACCTTTAATTTAAAATCGTTTAAAAACTGCGTCTCCTTCTTTTGTTCTTCGTTTCTGATTTGAAGTTTTAAGCTTTCATCTGAATCATAATTTTGAATGACAAAATAATCGCGTCTTTCCAATGATGGATGGATAGATCCGGCAAACAGAGCTGTTTGCATTTCGAAATTTTGACCGTTGAAAACGTATACATGGGGGCAGTTGCATGCGATCCCCAGTGCAGTTCCCAATACAGCAGCTATTCCAAGCGGAATACCCAATCCTAATCCCAAACCTAAGGCTAATTTCCTTTTTTGATAGGTTCCTTCGGCGTCGTAATACATCTTCTCAACTTTGTACACATCGGAAGACTGAATCACAAATAAACTATCGCTATTCACCTCCATTTTTTCAGTAAACAC
>JAUICI010000053.1 GCA_030427935.1 Bacteroidia bacterium
ATAGTTGATTATGTGAAAAATCCCACATAATATTCCGAAAGTCCAAACATCCAATTATCGAATAGTCCAGATATCCAAAAATCCTGCGGTTTTTCCCAAGAATTCACTATTTTTGCCGGCTATGAAGAATATTCGAAATTTTTGCATCATTGCGCATATTGACCACGGTAAATCTACCTTGGCCGATCGATTGTTGCAGACCACGGGAACCATCTCAGATCGTGAAATGCAGGATCAGGCATTGGACGACATGGATTTGGAAAGAGAGCGAGGGATTACCATCAAGTCGCATGCGATTCAGATGAATTACAATCACAATGGTGAAGATTATGTTCTGAACCTGATTGATACTCCGGGTCACGTTGATTTCTCCTATGAAGTTTCAAGATCTATTGCAGCCTGTGAAGGTGCTTTGTTGATTGTAGATGCTTCTCAAGGAATCGAAGCACAAACGATTTCGAATTTATATTTGGCTTTAGAACACGATTTGGAAATTATTCCAATTCTAAATAAAATGGACCTTCCAGGTGCCATGCCTGAGGAAGTAACTGATCAGATTGTGGATTTGATTGGATGTAATCCTGAAGATGTAATCCCGGCTTCTGGTAAAACAGGTCTTGGGGTAGATAAAGTTTTAGACGCAATTGTTGAAAAAATCCCAGCTCCAAAAGGAGATCCGGATGCGCCTTTGCAAGCCATGATTTTTGATTCGGTTTTTAATCCCTTTAGAGGAATTATTGCCTATTACCGAGTTTTAAATGGTTCGATTAAAAAAGGAGATCGCGTCAAATTCTTCAATACAGGTAAGCAATATGATGCGGATGAGATTGGTGTTTTAAAAATGGATTTGAGTCCGCAAAAGTCGGTTGAAACTGGAGATGTAGGTTATATCATTTCCGGTATCAAGCAAGCGGCGGAAGTAAAGGTAGGGGATACTCTAACGACAACTGCAAATCCTTGTGCTGAAGCTGTTAAAGGTTTTGAGGATGTAAAACCCATGGTCTTTGCTGGAATTTACCCGGTGGATACTGAGGATTACGAGGAATTAAGATATTCCATGGAGAAATTGCAGTTGAATGATGCTTCCTTGGTCTTCGAACCGGAATCATCGGCAGCTCTTGGCTTTGGTTTCCGTTGTGGATTCCTTGGAATGCTTCACATGGAGATTATTCAGGAAAGATTGGAACGTGAGTTCAATATGACTGTAATTACCACGGTTCCAAACGTGTCATACAAAGCCTTCTTAAAGAAGGATGAGCAAGAGGTTCAGGTTCACAACCCATCTGAATTACCGGATCCATCAAAAACGGAATGGATTGAAGAGCCTTTTATCAAAGCACAGGTGATTACAAAATCTGATTATGTTGGTGCGATCATGAATTTGTGTATCGACAAAAGAGGAGAGCTTCAAAATCAGGTGTATTTAACTCAAGATCGAGTTGAGATTACTTTTGAAATGCCTCTTTCGGAGATTGTATTTGATTTTTACGATCGACTGAAAACGGTTTCTAAAGGATACGCTTCATTTGATTATTTCCCAATTGGATACAAGAGATCGGATTTGGTAAAATTGGATATTTTATTGAATACGGAACAAGTAGATGCCTTATCTGCTTTGGTTCACCGTTCAAATGCTTTTGATTTAGGAAAGAAGATTTGCATCAAATTAAAAGAATTGATTCCAAGACAACAGTTTGAGATTCCAATTCAGGCTGCAATTGGAGCTAAGATCGTAGCTAGAGAAACGATTAAAGCATTGAGAAAAGATGTTACTGCCAAATGTTATGGGGGAGACATCACGCGTAAAAGAAAATTATTGGAAAAACAGAAAGCAGGTAAAAAGAGAATGCGTCAGGTTGGTCGAGTAGAAGTACCCCAAGAAGCATTTTTAGCTGTTTTAAAACTGAACGATTAATACTCATGGACTACGATTTTAGAGCCATTGAATCCAAATGGCGATCTTTCTGGGCAGAGAATAAAACCTACAAAGTTGAAGAAAACGAAAAGCCCAAATTCTATGTTTTAGATATGTTTCCTTATCCTTCGGGAGCAGGTTTGCATGTAGGACACCCACTGGGATACATCGCTTCAGATGTTTTTTCTCGATATAAAAAATTAAAAGGATTCAACGTTTTGCATCCTTCGGGCTATGATTCGTTCGGATTACCAGCTGAGCAATATGCGATTCAGACTGGACAGCACCCAGCAATTACAACCGAGAATAATATTACTCGTTATCGAGAGCAATTGGATAAAATTGGATTCTGTTTTGACTGGGATAGAGAAGTGAGAACTTCGGATCCTTCTTATTACAAATGGACCCAATGGATTTTCAAACAATTATTTGATTGTTGGTACAATAAAGAATCAAACAAAGCTGACCGAATTTCAACTTTAATTGAGAAGTTTGAGTCTGAAGGAAATGCGAGTATAAAGGCGGCAACCGATTATGACACTGTTTTTACAGCGGAAGAATGGAAAGCTTTTTCAGAGAAAGAACAATCCGATGTCCTTCAGCAATACAGATTAACTTATTTGGATGATGCATGGGTGAACTGGTGTCCGGCTTTAGGAACCGTTTTGGCCAATGATGAAATCAAAGATGGATTATCGGAAAGAGGTGGTCATCCGGTTGAGCAAAAACTGATGCGTCAGTGGATGATGCGAATCACAGCTTATGCGAATCGATTGATTGAAGGTTTGGATAAAATCGATTGGACCGACTCCATCAAAGATCAACAAAGAAACTGGATTGGAAAATCAAAAGGTGCTTCCATTCGATTTAAAGTGGACGGACACGATGAAGAAATTGAGGTTTTTACAACGAGACCTGATACTATTTTTGGTGTGAGCTTCATGACTTTAGCACCAGAACATGAATTGGTTTCTAAAATCACAACCTCAGAATGCAAGGACAAAGTGGAAGCCTATGTGAAAGCTGCTTCATTGAAGTCTGAAAGAGATCGTCAGTCGGATGTTAAAAATATTACGGGTGAGTTTATTGGAGCTTACGCGATCAATCCAATTTCTGGAGATAAAGTGCCAATTTGGATTGGAGATTATGTTTTGGCTTCTTATGGTACAGGTGCTGTAATGGCCGTTCCTTGTGGGGATCAAAGAGATTATGATTTCGCTAAAGAGTTTGGAATTGAGATTAAGAATGTTTTCAAAGATGTCGATATTTCAGAGCAAGCTTGTGATGATAAATCAGCGATTATTGCAAATTCGGATTTTCTTAATGATCTTCCTGCGAAGAAAGCTATTGGGGAAGCCATAAAGAAGATTCATGAATTAGGTGTTGGAAAAGGGAAAACACAGTTTCGTTTGAGAGATGCTGTTTTCTCAAGACAAAGATATTGGGGAGAACCTTTCCCTGTTTATTATGAGAATAATATTCCAAAAATGGTTCCAGATGATAGACTGCCGGTTGAATTACCAGAAGTTGACAAATACCTCCCAACAGATGATGGAGAGCCACCATTAGCAAGAGCCAAAAAAGAAGATTGGCCAACATCAATGGGAGATCGTATGGAATTCAATACCATGCCGGGATGGGCAGGATCTTCATGGTATTTCATGAGATATACCGATCCAAATAACGAAAAGGAATTTGTGTCAAAAGAGAAAATCGATTATTGGGGTAATGTAGACCTTTATATCGGAGGTTCGGAGCATGCAACTGGTCACCTGTTGTACTCTAGATTCTGGACGAAATTTTTACATGACTTAGATTATATTCCTTTTGATGAGCCTTTTCAAAAGATGATTAACCAAGGGATGATTTTGGGCTCGTCTAGTTTCGTTTATAGACTAGAGTTGACCAGTTATTTTATCCCCGGAATTACAGATTCCAATGAATTACCTTCAGTTAGAGAGTTCCCAGAGATATTTGTTTCAAAAGAGATTTACGATGATTGGGCGGATAATGAAAAACTGAATAAGCACTACGTCCAAGTTGAAAGAAAACTTGAAAGTGTTTTAAATCGCCTGATTCCTGGGGATATTAGTCAGCTTTTGTCGAATGTGCAGTGGACCTATTCCTTTACCAAGTTGCATGCAGACATTAGTTTAGTAGACAATCAAGTTTTAGATACAGAAGGATTCAAAAACTGGAGAAGGGACTACAAAGACGCTGAATTTATACTGAACAACGACGGTAAGTATATCTGCGGATCGGAAGTAGAAAAAATGTCCAAGTCGAAATTCAATGTGCAAACTCCGGATGAATTGGTAGAGAAGTTTGGTGCCGATACTTTGAGATTGTACGAAATGTTTTTGGGTCCATTGGAGCAATCCAAACCATGGGATACTAAAGGGATTAATGGGGTGCATAATTTCTTGAGAAAATTGTGGCGATTATTCCATGATCAGGAAAATCAATTGGCTATTTCAGAAGATGAGCCGAATGAAAAGGAGCTTAAAACTTTACATAAAACCATCAAAAAGATTCAAGAGGATTTGGATCGATATTCTTTCAATACAGCGGTTTCCAATTTCATGATAGCTGTGAATGAATTGACAGATTACAAGTGCAATAAGAAAGCGATTTTGGAGCCTTTATTGATCTTGATTTCGCCTTATGCCCCACATATTTGTGAGGAATTGTGGGAGAAGATTGGAAATGATGCGGGTTCAATTACGAGAGCAGATTTCCCGAAATTTGAGGAGAAGTTTTTGGTGGAAGCCAATTATGCCTACCCGGTTTCATTCAATGGAAAAATGCGCTTCAAATTGGAATTACCAACGAATCTGTCCAAAGAGGATGTGGAGAAGGAAGTTTTGGCTTCGGATTTATCTGCAAAATATCTCGAAGGAAAAGCTCCTAAGAAAGTGATCGTTGTTCCGGGGAAGATTGTGAATGTGGTGGTGTGATAGTTACACAGAGTACACGGAGAAGTCACAGAGCTTCACGGAGTAAAGTTTCTGCGCTCTCTGTGTAAGACATGACTAAATTTTAAATCTCCTTACTCCGTTTTTCATTAAGGAAACGTTGAAGTTTAACAGGTATCCTAAAGGAAAGCCCCCAAGTTTCATGTAGGTTAATACTTGAGCTTGATGGACTTCGTTTAATTGTTCAACCGTTTTTAGTTCCAAAACTATTTTGTTTTCAACTAGAAGATCTATTCGGTAGCCATGGTCAAGCTTTACATCCTTATAAACAATTGGTAGAGGTATTTCTTTTCGGACTTGAAAACCCGATTGGTTTAATTCATAAAAAAGACATTCTTTATATGTCGATTCTAATAGTCCTGGTCCTAAAGATTGATGAATTAAAATGGCTTTCCCAATAATTTCTTGGGTCAAAGAAAATGTATTCATAATATTTGATTTAAATGGTTAATCAAACATACAAAAACCTCCGTGAAACTCAGTGTATTCTCTGTGAAACTCTGTGTAACAAAAAGAATAATTGTATTGGAAGGCTATTTGGTTGCTATCATAATTGCAATCGAAGGCTATATTGAATAGTTCAGATTTGTAATCCCGACCGCTACTTGTTTCTATTCCTCTTCCTTTCGGCCCAGACGATCTATGATTTCAACGTATTTGATGAGTTGTTTCCTTAGGTCGCTTTTAAGAGTTTTTTTGATTCATTCTGAATGCTATCAATTTTGTTGGTTCGGATTTGCAATCCGGACCCTCAGTTCAGGCTTTTTTCTTACTTTAGAAAAACCAATGAAAAAGCTTTTACCATATCTATTCTCGATTCTTTTTCTTCTTTCCTGTCAGCAGGATAAGAAGCATGAGGTAGTTGAGCATGAAAAGAAAGAAGAAGCTCATCAAAAGGAAAAAGTAAAACCAAAACAACCTACTTCTGGTGTTTATTTATTCGTTCTAGGAACTATTCAGGATGCAGGTTCGCCTCAGCTTGGTTGTTATCGAGATTGCTGTCGTGATTTGCAATCGAATCCCGATCCTACTAGAAAGATTGTTTCCTTAGGTTTAATCGACTATGAAAATCAAAAGAAATACCTTTTCGAAGCCACGCCGGATTTCGTTTCTCAATGGTCTAGTTTGAACAGTTTCGCCGGTTTTGATACCAATAAAGTCGATGGGATCTTTCTAACGCACGCGCATATTGGTCATTACACGGGCTTAATTTTTCTTGGAGTAGAAAGCATGAATGGCGATCATGTTCCTGTATTCACCATGCCTGAGATGTCGAAATTTCTGGAGAGCAATGGGCCTTGGAGTCAGCTGGTGAAAGTTGGAAATATTGAATTAAAAGCCCTGACCAACTCGAAAGAAATCATTTTAAACAATCAAATTTCGGTTGAAGCCATCCAGGTTCCACATCGTGACGAGTATTCCGAAACAGTAGGTTTTAAAGTTCAAGGACCAAACAAATCTTTCCTTTTCATTCCGGATATCAATAAATGGAATCTCTGGGAAACTTCCATTGTCGAAATGATTAAAGAAGTGGATTATGCCTTTTTGGATGGATCTTTTTACGACGGGGAAGAATTGCCAAACCGATACATGGATGAAATCCCCCATCCTTTTATTTCAGAAAGTATGGAGCTTTTTTCTGCTTTGCCTGAGGAAGAGAAAAGTAAGGTGCACTTCATTCATTTTAATCATACCAATCCGATTTTGATCAAAGATTCAGAACAAAGAGAAAAAGTGCTTCAGAATGGTTTTCAGATTGCTGAGTTTCATCAAATGATCGAATTGTAATTTTGGATGAAAGATAAACTGAGCATACCTGTTTTGATCATTGTTTCAGGTGCATTTCTGCGCTTGTTTTTGGCATATTGGTGGGGATTCAGCAACGATGAATTGAGTGCACTTTCAAGAACCATTTATTCCAGTTTTTCAGAGCTTATAGAAGAGGGTGTAATGGCAACGGATATGCATCCTGCTGGCGTTCAAATATTTCTCAATTATTGGGTGAAAATTTTTGGAACCAACGAATTGGTGGTGAGGTTGCCCTTTGTCTTGGCTTCAAGTTTTGGGCTTTATGGCTTCTACAGGTTCTTTCAAATGTATTGGAAGGAAAGTGCTTTGATCACTTTTTTAATTCTGACAAGCTTTCTCTTTTACCCCATCATGGATTCTCAGTTTGCTCGACCCTATGCCTTTGGTTTTTTCTTTATTGGTATGGCTCTGCTAGCTTTTCAGAAGCTGATTCAAGAGGAAAAAAACTGGAAGCATATTGTGGTCCTCGGACTTTGTTGGGCAGGAGTTTTTTATTCCAATTATTTTGCGACATTATTTGCAGGTGTATTAGGCTTGTTGCTTTTGCCATTGATTCCAAGAAAAAAGCTACTTTTTTACATTGCAGGCGGTGCTCTCGGGGTTTTGCTGTATCTCCCGCATCTAGGAATCACCATGCATCATCTCGATCAGGGGGGATTGGGTTGGTTGCCACCTCCAACTGCTGATTTCATTCTGGCCTTTTTATTTCACTTGAGCAATGAATCTTTAGTATTGATGTGGATATTCATTCTTTTGATCATAGGAGGTTTTGTGCACCTAATTCTCCATAAAGAATTCAAACATCAATGGATGAACCTATGGTCGCTGACTTGTTTTGCTTCCATTTTATTGATTGCGTATTACTATTCTATTTACGTCACCCCAATTTTAAAATTTCAGACCTTATTTTTCGCTTTTCCATTTTTGTTTGTGGTCGTCTCAGATTGGATGAAATGGCCCTTTCAATATTTAAAGAAATGGTTTTATCCCATTTTGACTATCCTAGTTTTAAGCACAAGTATTTTTTCGATGAGATTGTTTTGTACTACTTGTCATTATGCAGTTTACAGAGAATTAGCAAGGGATGCCAAAATCTATGTGAATGAATATGGAGAAGAGAATATCGAGTTCATCACCACGAATATTGCGCCTTGGTATGTCAATTTCTATTTGGAAAAATATGGGATGAATTATCAAGATTTAGAAGTAGGTGTCTTCTTGAATTTTGAAGAACTGGACTCCTTAATGCAAAGGAAAAATTCCAATTATTTGTTTTATGCCTATTCGAATTTTCTGCAACTTCCAAAATCGCATGAAGTCATTCGGAAACGATTTCCTGGTTTGCTAAAAGCCAATCAATACTTTCATTCTGGAACTTGGCTGTATTCGAAAAAAGAAGGTGAAAGACAATTCAAAAAAGAATACAATTTGGATATTCTGATAGACTCGAAAGACAGTGCGGATTATAAAGTAATTCCACCTCAAGCTTATTCCAAAGCCTTTCGAATTCCAAAAGAGGCTATCAATTTTGACGAGATCGATTACCATTTGTTTCGAGTTGATTGCCTGCTTCCAGATGGAGCTAATCTCGACCTAATTCATGTAGTGGATTCCAAAAAGCAAATGATTCAAAATGAACATGAGGCTTATTATCTCGCCCAAGGAAATGAGGGGAAATTTGGCAAGCAAACCATCGATCTGGTAGCTGATTTCAAGTTCCATTTACTGAAAGACAAAGAAGAAGTAGAGTTTGTTTTCTTTTTATGGAATAATTCGGATCAACCGGTCTACATTCAGAATGCTTCCTTATATTTAGTTGACCCAAGAATACCCGATAAATTTAAATAAGATGAGTGCTACAATACAACCTTTTCACCTGGCAATACCTGTTTCAAATTTAGATAAGTGCAGAACTTTTTACAGAGAAATTATAGGCTGCGAAGAAGGCAGAAGCTCGGATAAATGGGTCGACTTTAATTTTTTTGGACACCAGTTGGTGATACATGAAGTAAAAGGTAAAAAGGAAAAAGTAAAAGGTGATTCAAACCCTGTTGACGGGAAAGATGTGCCGGTTCCACATTTTGGGGTGGTGCTAAAAATGGATGATTGGAAAGCATTAGCTGGAAGATTAAAAGTCCAAGGAATCAAATTTGTCATCGAACCTTATATACGATTCGAAGGCGAAGTAGGAGAGCAAGCCACCATGTTTTTTCTAGATCCGGATGGGAATGCGCTTGAGTTTAAGGCGTTTCAGGATATGGGGCAATTGTTTGAGAAGTAGACGGGTATTCCGATACGAGCGTGACGCTCGCACCAGCGGAGGGGATTCAGTTTTTATTCTTTTTTGATACTTTACCCTTGTACATAATTTTCCTTTTGTCTTCGCAAAGGATTGTAAGTTCTAGCGATTGAGCATTGAATTCGTATTTTAAAATAAGTCCATTTCCATGTCTTTTCAGACAGTCACAGTCAAAAGGTATATCTTTCAATAAAATATCGCCATCAAGGTAATCATGTGTTTTAACTACAACTGTATCTGCAAAAAACTCAGCATAAAACCAATTAGATTTTCCAAATTCAATCGTCTGAAAAGGAAAGCATTTAAACTGTTTTTGTGAGTGATCTACTTTAAAAAATATTCCTTTTAATTCATTTTCTTGAGCGGTAGTATTTCCGGTAATCAAAATGAACAATATGGTTAAGCATATTCCATTAAGTATCTTCCCTCTCGCTGGTGCGAGCGTCACGCTCGTATCGAACAACTTATTTGTCATATCTAAACGAATATAAGCATTTAACAAAACAAAGTTTCGAAGTCATTTTTCTAATTTCGTTTGAATGAGTCGAAAGTATAAATTCCATAATCCAGAAGGAGTTTATTTTATCAGTTTTGCGACTGTTGGATGGGTAGATGTATTTACTAGAGAAAGATATTGTAGCATCATTATAGATAGCATTACTTATTGTCGAGAACAAAAAGGATTGGAAGTGTTTGCTTATTGTATAATGCCAAGCCATATTCACATGGTAATTAGAGCAAAAAAAGGAAATCCTTCAGCAATCCTAAGAGATTTAAAAGGATTTACATCGAGGCAAATTATAAATGCGATAAAAGAGCACGAACAAGAAAGCAGAAGAGAATGGTTATTGAAGATGTTTTCGATAGCTGGTTCCAATAGGTCCAATGTGAAAAAATATCAGTTTTGGCAACAGAACAATAAACCTATTGAAATTTACAGTACATCCGTAATTCAACAGAAAATAGATTATATACATAAGAATCCTGTCGAATCGGGATTTGTTTTAAGTCCAGTGGAGTGGAAATACAGCAGTGCAAGAAATTATGCCGGTGATCATACGGTAATTAAAATAGATGTTGATTAGTTTTTGGGTGTAGACGGGTATCCCGATACGAGCGTGACGCTCGCACCTGCGGGGGGATACATTATTTAAATAAACTCACTTTAACCAATCCTCTATAGCTCAAGCTGTAATCAGATTTAAGACTTTTTTCAGTTAGATTTCCAATTGGAAAAACAATTGTCATGGTTTCTTTTCTATTCTTTGAAAGTCGCATGGCTCCAGTGTTCATATTGTAGCGAAAAGCATCCTCTTTCATATCTCCAATTGAGGTAATCCCAAGGCCATTTTTGTCAATCAAACAAAAGTCAGAAGGTCGTGGTTGAGCATCAATCTTAAATCCAAGCTCTATTTCCACTATGACGAAAGCCCCTTCAGTTCTGATTTCTTTCGAGTACTTTTTTTCAGGTCCGAAAGAGCTGTTGTTTTGTACGAGCATTTTTTTAGTTTCAATGCTCAAAACTTTTATTTCTGGAAGAGGCAAGCTTTGCTGCCATTCTCCAGGAGATTTAACAGGTACACTTTGACCAGCAAATATTAATTCACCTTCTTTAAAAGACTCAGGAATTTCAAATACCATGACTTCATCTCTTTTTGGACTGTAAAGACTCACTCCATGAAAAACATTTTCGAATAATTGACTACTAGATTCGATCGTTCCAGTACAAGCTATTTCTGCTCCATTGAATTTTAATTTTACATCTTCGGCTTTCAGTCTTCTAGGAGCTTCATCAGATACTCTCTCAATATTGAGTTCAATAACCAGAAAATGTCCTTTCGCATGAACAGTATATCGATTCTCAAGAGTTCCTTTTACAATAAGCTCATTTGTTGATCCAGATTTACTGACTGTAAGCTTGAAATTATCTTGAGCACCAAGCTTAAAAAAAATACTGATTAAAAGGGAAAGAAATAAATACCTCATGATCGTTTTGAAATATTGAATGGATTAAATTTAATTACCTTCAATATAGCAAAATTTTAAGTTTTTTCCCTCGCACCAACTCTAAGCTCGATCAAGTAGAAAAAATCTACATTCGACACTCTAAAATCGTAAATCTAAACTCCCTTATAATGTTCCTCATAATACTTCTGATAATCTCCAGAAGTCACATTTTCGATCCATTCTTGGTTGTTGAGGTACCAATCAATAGTTTTTTCTAGGCCTTCTTCAAATTCAATGGAAGGTTTCCAGTTGAGGTCGTTTTCGATCTTGGTGGCGTCAATGGCATATCTTTTATCATGACCTAAACGATCTTTTACAAAAGTGATGAGTTTTCTGTTTTCCCCTTTTTCACGACCTAATTTTTCGTCTAGGATGTCGCACATGCTTTCTACTAGCTCGAGGTTGGTCCACTCGTTTAATCCACCGATATTGTAAGTCTCCCCATTCTTTCCCGTATGGAAAATTACATCGATGGCTTTAGCGTGATCTTCCACCCATAACCAATCGCGAATATTGTCGCCTTTTCCGTAGACTGGAATGTCTTTTTTGTTGACAATATTGTTGATTACCAAAGGAATTAATTTCTCAGGGAATTGATGCGAACCATAATTATTCGAACAATTTGAGATTTTGATCGGCATTCCATAAGTATGGAAATAAGCTCTTACAAAATGATCAGATGAAGCTTTGGAAGCCGAATAAGGACTTCTTGGATCATAAGCCGTTGTTTCGGAAAACATCGGGTCGTCCATGGATAAAGAACCATAAACTTCATCTGTTGAAATATGATAGAAGGATTTCCCTTCAAAATCCGCCCATTTATTCTTGGCAATATTTAAAAGGTTCAGCGTTCCAACTACATTGGTCAAAGCGAATTCCATGGGACCTGAAATCGATCGGTCGACATGAGATTCTGCTGCTAAATGGATGACTCCATCAATATGATACTGATCGAAAATCGCTGAAATTTGATCTTCATTTTTGATATCGGCATTTTCGAAAACATAGTTTGCTTTATTTTCGATATCCGATAAGTTCTCTAGGTTTCCTGCATAAGTAAGTGAATCAACGTTCACAATTCTGTAATCAGGATATTTGTTGACGAATAAACGAATTACATGGGAACCGATAAAACCAGCTCCTCCAGTAATCATGATGTTCTTTTTAAAATCTACAGACTCCAATATTCTAATTCTTTGAAATGATTTTTGTAAATCCCTTTAACGTCAACAATTAGTCCGTCATTGTCCTTCAACATTTTTTGGAAGTCTTTTTCAGAAAGATTAACATATTCCGAATGATTCACGGCTACGATAATAGCATCGTAATCACCAGTAGCTTCACTTTGAATATTTACACCGTATTCTTCAAACATTTCTTTGTCACAAGCATGTGGGTCGATAGTTTCAACCTTTACCGAGAAAGATTCCAATTCTCGAATCACATCAATCACTTTGGAGTTTCTGATATCTGAAACATCTTCCTTAAAAGTAGCACCCATCACCAATACTTTCGAGTCGATAATTGGCTTCCCTTTTGCTAGAATTTTCTTTACCGTTTGCTTCGCGATATAGAATCCCATGGAATCATTCACGTACCTTCCAGAGTTGATCACTTTTGCATGATAGCCCAATTCTTTTGCTTTGTGGGTTAAGTAGTAAGGATCTACACCGATACAGTGTCCACCTACCAATCCCGGTCTGAAATTCAAGAAATTCCATTTTGTACCTGCAGCTTCTAAAACATCAAATGTATTAATGTCCATTCTATTGAAAATGATGGAAAGCTCGTTAATCAAAGCAATGTTCACATCTCTTTGCGTATTTTCAATGATCTTAGCGGCTTCTGCTACTTTGATGGAAGAGGCTCTATGAACTCCTGCTTCCACAACTAGCTCATAAGTCTTCGCAATTTGCTCTGCTGATTCTTCACAACATCCTGAAGATACTTTTACAATAGAAGCTAATGTATGCACCTTGTCTCCTGGGTTAATTCTTTCAGGAGAATATCCAACTTTAAAGTCTTCTTTGAACTTCAAGCCAGAAACCTTTTCCAATACCGGAATACAATCTTCTTCAGTACATCCAGGATAAACCGTAGATTCATAAACTACATAATCTCCTTTTTTCAATACTTTCCCAACCGTTGTACTTGCAGAGATCAAAGGTTTCAAATTCGGTTCTTTACTTGAATCGATAGGCGTTGGAACTGCTACGATAAAGAAAGTAGCATCTTTTAAATCGTCCAAATCTGCAGTGAAATGAATGTCACACCCTTCAAATTCTTCCTTTTCTAATTCATTACTTGGATCGATGCCTTTTCGCATCATTTCCACTCTTTCTTCATTAATATCAAATCCAATTACAGCACATTTTCTTGCAAACTCTAATGCAATTGGCAATCCTACATATCCTAAGCCGATTAAAGCAATCTTTGTCTCTTTGTTAACAATCTGATCGTAAATCATTTCTTATCTCTTACTTTATAAATTCGTTCAATTATTTCTACAACTTTCAATCCTTCTAAGGCATTTGTAGTCGCGGTAGTTCGACCTTTAATCGTATCCACTACATTCTGAATAATATAGTTGTGATTAGCAGCAGAACCTTTATACGGACCATAATCATTTGCCGGATTGGCTTCAGGTAGTTCAGGCATTTCGTATCCGTCAATATTGCAGACTTCCACTTCGTTCATGTATTGTCCTCCGATCTTAACGGAACCTTTCGAACCAATAATGGTCATGGAGCTTTCTAGATTGGAATTCCATACCGAAGTGGAGTAATTCAAACTTCCCATTCCTCCGTTCACAAAGTCGAAACTTACAAAACCGGAGTCTTCAAAATCGGTTGACTTTTCATGAGTGAAATCAGAAAATTTTCCTTGAATATTGGTGATGTCGCCAAAAAGCCAATACATGATATCAATAAAATGAGAAAACTGAGTGAATAAAGTTCCTCCGTCTAAATCTGCAGTTCCTTTCCATCCACCAGGCTTGTAATAACGGTCATCTCTATTCCAGTAGCAGTTCAATTGCACCATGAAAATATCTCCTAATTTCCCTGAAGAAACGATGTCTTTAATCCATTCGGAAGGAGGGGAGTATCTGTTTTGCATCACACAGAAAACACTCTTCGACATTTGAAGCGCTTTGAATATAACTTGCTCGCAATTGTCTTTGGATAGTCCCATTGGCTTTTCACAAACCACGTGTTTTCCAGCGGCAAGTGAAGCGATTGACTGCTCGGCGTGTAATCCATTTGGTGTACAAATATTGACTACATCGATGTCTAGGTTTGCTTCTAACAAATCTTCGATCGAACTAAAAAATTGAAAATCTTCTTGTTCAAAACCACAATCTTCTTTCGCTTTTACGTCAACCATGGCCACTAAATTAGCTTCTGGATTTCGGCGAATCATTTCGGCATGTCTTTTACCAATATGTCCACTTCCTACAACAGCGAAATTGATTAATTTATCACTCATTCTTATAGCTTAATTACTTTATTATCTTCTAATTGATATTCTTCTTTGCTTTCAGGACAAGTCGCTTTATTATTCGAATCAAAATTCAAGCGGTGTCCATACTCAGAAACCCAACCAATTTGTTTGCCTGGATTCCCAACAATCAATGCGAATGCGGGTACAGGTTTGGTAATTACGGTTCCAGCTCCAATTAAGGCGTATGCTCCAATTTCATTTCCACATACTATTGTGGCATTTGCTCCGATAGAAGCGCCTTTTTTCACAAGGGTTTCTACATATTGATCTCTGCGGATAATGGCCGATCTTGGATTGGTGATATTGGTAAACACCATTGATGGCCCAAGGAATACATCATCTTCACAAATAACTCCCGTATAAATGGAAACATTATTTTGAACTTTGACATTATTACCCAATTTCACATCTGGAGAAATCACGACATTCTGTCCAATATTGCATTTCTCTCCTAGAATGGAATTCGGCATGATATGCGAAAAGTGCCAGATTTTGGTTCCTTCACCAATCTCGCATCCTTCATCAATAATAGCAGTTTCGTGAGCAAAATAGGACATTACTTATCGGATAATGTATTTGTCAAAATTGTAATGATCTTTATCGTAAAGTTCCTCTTCGGATAAAGATTTAAAATATTCGTAAGTCACTTTCAATCCTTCTTGGCGACTCACTTTTGGTTCCCAACCTAAGATTTCTTTTGCTTTAGAAATTTCCGGTTGTCTCTGTTTTGGATCATCTTTTGGAAGGTCCTTGTAAATCACTTTCTGATCTGTACCTGTAAGTTTTACAATTTCCTCAGCAAAATCTCCAATTGAGATTTCATCTGGATTTCCAATATTTACAGGCTCCACATAATCAGAAAGAAGTAAACGGTAAATTCCTTCAACCAAATCATCGATGAAACAAAAGGATCTTGTCTGACTACCATCTCCAAAAACGGTCAAGTCTTCTCCTCGAAGTGCTTGTCCAATAAAAGCCGGAAGAACTCTTCCATCATTCAGCCTCATTCGTGGACCATATGTATTGAAAATTCGAACAATTCGAGTTTCTACACCATGAAATCTGTGATAAGCCATGGTCATGGCTTCCTGAAATCTTTTGGCTTCATCGTAAACACCTCTTGGTCCGATTGGATTCACATTTCCCCAATAGTCTTCAGTTTGTGGATGCACCATTGGGTCACCATAAACTTCAGAGGTTGAAGCAATCAAAACTCTCGCTTTTTTCGCTTTAGCCAATCCCAAACAATTGTGAATTCCTAAGGACCCTACTTTCAAAGTTTGGATTGGAATTTTTAAATAATCGATTGGGCTTGCTGGTGAAGCAAAGTGCAAAATATAATCCAAATCACCTGGAACATGGATGAATTTACTCACATCGTGGTGGTAAAATTCAAAGTTTTCTAATTTGAATAGGTGTTCAATATTTTCAAGACGACCTGTGATCAAATTGTCCATAGCGATCACGTGGTAACCTTCTTTGATGAATCGATCACATAGATGGGAACCTAAAAAACCGGCTCCTCCTGTTATTAAGACCTTTTTCATTTTTCGATTTTATTTCTTCCAATACTTTCATAGTAGAATCCTAGGTCTTCCATTTCTTTTAGATCATATAGGTTTCTACCATCGAAAATGACTTTATTATTTAATTTCGAAGCGATTGTATCAAAATCTGGAGTTCTAAATGCCGACCATTCAGTCGCAATCAATAAGGCATCAGCCCCATCCAGCGCATCGTATTGATTTCCCACATAATTGATTTTGTCTCCAACCGTTTTCTTCACATTTTCCATCGCTTCCGGATCATAAGCTACAACTTCCGCTCCTTCTCTCAATAGTTCATCGATGATGTAAAGTGCAGGTGCTTCTCTGATGTCATCCGTTTCTGGTTTGAATGCAAGTCCCCAAAGAGCAAACTTCATGCCCTTAAGCGATCCAAAGTAGAACTTCAGTTTCTCAACCAATTTCACTTTTTGTCTTTCATTCACTTCCAATACAGAATTGATGATTTCGAAATCAAAATCTTCTTGGTTTCCTGAACGAATCAAAGCGGAAACATCTTTCGGGAAACAAGATCCTCCAAATCCAATTCCCGGAAACAAAAACCTATTTCCAATACGCGAATCAGAACCCATTCCCATTCGAACGTGATCCACATTGGCACCTACTTTCTCGCAGAAATTTGCAATCTCATTCATGAAGGTAATCTTGGTAGCCAAGAATGCATTTGCCGCGTATTTTGTTAACTCAGCTGATTTCTCATCCATGAAGATAATTGGGTTTCCTTGTCGCACAAATGGCTTGTACAAATCACCCATGATTTTTCTAGCTCGATCCGACTCCACGCCGATAACAACACGATCTGGTTTTAAGAAATCGTCTACGGCAAAACCTTCTCTTAAAAATTCTGGATTTGAAACTACGTCAAATTCTACAGTCGCATTTTTAGCAACGGCTGCAGTTACTTTTTCTGCTGTTCCAACTGGTACAGTAGATTTGTCAACGATAACTTTATAATCTTTGATCATGCCACCTAATTGCTCAGCAACACCAAGCACGTAGGAAAGATCCGCCGATCCGTCTTCACCCGGAGGTGTTGGAAGGGCAAGAAAGATAATTTCTGCATCCTGAATCGCCTCCTCCATATTGGTGGTAAAAGACAATCTGTTTTCTTTAATATTTCTCTCAAACAAAACATCCAAATGTGGTTCGTAAATCGGAACCTCACCATTTTTCATCTTGTTTACTTTTTCTTCGTCGATGTCAACACAGATCACATTGTTTCCATTCTCTGCAAAACAAGTTCCTGTAACCAGTCCAACATAACCGGTTCCTATGACTGCAATGTTTTTCATTTTTGTAAAAAGGTTTTTACGGATTCGCAAATAAATTGTAATTGTTCTTCGTCAAGTTCCGTGTGCATAGGCAAGGAAATGACATTCTTGCACAGATAATTCGTTACTTCAAAATCCGCGTCATTATATTTTTCGGCATCATATGCCTTCTGAGTATGCAAAGGAAGTGGATAATAGATCATGGCCGGAATTCCTTTAGAGTTTAGTTCCTCTTGAAGTCCAAATTGATCCAATCCATCAATAATTAGCGTGTACTGATGAAATACATGCGAACTAAATGAATCTCTTGCTGGGGTTTGTACACCATCCATATCAGCAAAGAAATTGTCATAATAGGCCGCAGCCTTTTGACGTGCTGCGATATAGTTATCTAAATAGTTCAATTTTACTTTCAATACAGCTGCCTGCAGGGAATCCAATCTAGAATTCACTCCAACACGATCGTAATAATATCTTTTGCCCATTCCATGGTTCACAATGGATCTCATGGTTGCGGCATATTCGTCGTCGTTAGTAAAGATTGCACCTCCATCACCGTATCCTCCAAGATTTTTGGAAGGGAAAAAAGAGGTGGTTCCGATATGACCAATAGTTCCTGCTTTTTTGATACTTCCGTCTTTCGAGTGATAATCAGCTCCAATTGCTTGTGCTGTATCTTCGATGACATAAAGATTGTATTCCTTAGCCAAGTCCATGATCGCATCCATATTGGCACATTGTCCAAAAATATGAACTGGAATAATCGCTTTTGTTTTTGGCGTAATTGCTTTTTTGATAGCCTCCAAGCTGATGTTGTAGCTGTCTTTTTCCACATCAACCAATACTGCTTCCAACTGGAGCAATTTCACTACTTCAACCGTCGCGGCGAATGTAAAATCAGAAGTGATGATTTCATCTCCTGGCTTTAAATCCAATGCCATGATTGCAATTTGAAGTGCGTCCGTTCCGTTGGCACAGGGAATGACATGTTTGACACCTAGATATTTTTCAAGATTGGCCTGAAATTCTTTCACAACAGGACCATTTATGTACATGGAGGAATCTAATACTTTGTCGATTTCTTCTTTGACCTCAGATTTGATGTTTTGGTACTGCGTCTGCAGGTCAACCATTTGAATTTGCCTCATTAAATATTCCTTTAAGATTCAAATACGCGAATATAAGTAATTAGTTACTACATTTAATAATATCCGCGGGCGATATTCGTTGATTTTACTTAATTTCGTTCTATGTTGAAGAGATTGTTATTCATTTTAGTTTTGTTCCCTTTTTTCAATCTGGATTCAAAGGCTCAAAGAAATGTAAATGATTCATCCATTTTCATGCCTTTGGTTAGTATTGATTATACTGCCATGTTTCCGGCTGGAGATTTTGGGAAGCGATTCGGTTTTACAAATGGTTTAGGGTTGTCAGTCGACTTTAAAACGAAGAAAAAATGGATCTATGGATTACATGGAAATTTCCTTTTTAGTGGACAAGTGAAGGATGTTTCACAATTTGAACAAATCATCAATTCTGATGGAACCGTGACTGCAATCTCAGGAGGTCTGGCTGGTATTAGTTTGAAAATGCGTGGTTTCAATGTGAATGGAGATATAGGTTACTTGTTTACTTTCAAGAAACCAAACCCAAATTCGGGCTTGTTTATCAAAGGTGGATTGGGTTATCTTCAGCATAAAATCTACATCCAGAATGTGGAGGAAGATGTACCACAATTCAATGGGGAATACAAAAAGGGGTACGATCGACTAAGCATGGGCTTGAGTATTCATCAGCATATTGGTTACCAGTATATCAATGGAAAAGGAATCTGGAATTTTCATGCAGGACTTTATTTCATGGAGGGATTAACTCAAAATATCCGATATAATTTCGATACCAAATCAAAAAGCGACAAACTCCAATTTGATTTCCTTTTTGGAATCAAGGTAGGGTGGACCATTCCGATTTATAAAAGAACTCCGGATAAAATCTATTACAATTAATGACTCGTTTCATTTACAATGTTGGGGTTTTCTTCTATTCTGTAGGTGTTCAATTGGCATCTCCTTTTAATGCGAAAGCATCCAAACGAACGAAAGGGTATCAGCAAACATTCTCGTATTTAAAGTCGATTCCAAAGGAGAAAAAACGCGTGTGGTTTCATTGTGCTTCTTTGGGTGAATTTGAGCAGGGAAGACCACTAATCGAGAAATTTCAAAACTCAGATGATTGGGAAGTCACCGTAAGCTTTTTCTCTCCTTCTGGTTATGAGATAATTGAGAAGAAAAAACTTGTCGAGCATATTTTTTATTTGATGCCTGATACAAAGGCTAATGCACAAAAAACGATCGACGAATTAAAACCTGATTTGGTACTTTTTGTGAAATACGAATTCTGGGCCAATCATATTTTTCAGATCAAGAAAAGAGGTCTTCCTCTTTATTGTGTGAGCGGAATATTTAGAGAAGGACAACCCTATTTTAAATACTCATTTTTCAAGAAAATACTGGAGTCCTTCGATCATTTATTCATCCAAAATCAAAAAAGTGCGAAGCTTTTGGATGGTATCGGCATCACGAATTATGAAATCACGGGAGACACCAGATTTGATCGAGTTACAGAAGGAGTTAAAAAGGCGGAAAGAGTAGAAGAAGTTGAAAAATTCCTCCAAGGTGAAAAAGCCTTTTTGGTTGGAAGTTCTTGGCCTGATGATGAAGAGCACCTTTTTAAACTGATGAATTCGGATATCTTTAAACATAAATGTATTCTCGCCCCACATGAAATAGGTGAGAAACATCTGAAATCGATCGAGGAAGGGATTTCCAAAAAAGCAATTCGTTACTCAGAATGGATTGCTTCAAAAGAAAAAACAGCAGCAGAGGTATTGATTATTGATAATATCGGCATGCTATCGAATTTGTACCAATACGGTGATTTCGCTTATGTCGGTGGTGCTTTTCACGGTTCACTTCACAATATCTTAGAGCCCGCTGCATTTGGTTTACCCGTGATATTTGGACCACAATTCGACAAATTTCCGGAAGGACAAACCTTTATTGATAACGGAATCGGAAAA
>JAUICI010000255.1 GCA_030427935.1 Bacteroidia bacterium
GTGTATGTTTTGCCAAGGACTTGCCAGATGACTGTATTGATGAAATCCCACCGATACTATTTCGCAATGCGCTCCCGTACAAGATCGATTATGGCAGAGTTCAGTTCAATTTTTGGAATGGCAGAAAAATTACCGACCAAGCCATCTGGCGCATGAAGCACATTTTGACCCTTTCGCCTCTAATTGGGGGCTTTATTGTTCCTTCATCTTTCCTGAAAAATGAAGGGGAGTTTTGGATCCCTGAGGATGATGAGCGGCCTGTCAGATCTGAAGAAGACACGACCAACGATTATCATGCAATGGTAATAGTGGGATATGATGATGAATATAGCATTCCGGGTAAAAAGAAGGGCGCTTTCCTGCTGTTCAATTCCTGGGGAGACTGGAAGGATCAGGGCATGTGTTGGGTGAGCTATGAGGATACCAAAGCATGGTGCTTTGAGGTTTGCTACATGAAGCCCCAAACCGTTGATTTAATGGATGCGCTGGCCCCGTCTAATCAGGTCACATTTATGAAGCGGTTTCTACATGAAAATCTGATGGCTTACAAAAATCAAAGCGTTCATCTAAAAGGTACCATAAGCGTTAATCTGGACAAATGGGAAGCCGCTGAAGACTTTCCAGAGCCTTTTCAGAAGATCCCGGGGATTGGCAGTTCCCTGAAAATCAACAATGATCATATGAACGTTACCATTGGATTCTTGTTGAAGTCGCTTTTACTTGACCTGGAAATTGACCCCAACTATGCTTACCTGAAGCGTATAAGAATCCCATTTTGGAATTGGGGCGAGGAAGAGGTTAAGAAAATGTTTCCAACTCCTTTGTCTGATTTCAGCTATCTACAACCCGAGGATCAGACTTTGATAGAGGCTACCAAAGGGTTGATGCTAGGCGTTCCTGTCTGGGTAAATGAGGGATTCTTGCTTACTAAAAAACAATACGGAACCTACCTCTTAGAAGGAAACTACGGTAAGGCTCATATTAAGTACCTGATTTCTACCTCCATGCGGCACCTGAAAAGTTTTGAGTGGGAAGAGGAAGATTTGAAGATTATAGTTGAATACGGAGACTTCAAAAACTCTCACAAAAACACAGCGTTTGGGATTAAGCACCCTCAGACGATTTATGTGAGGGTTATTTATGAGACTGAGGAGATGGGGGTAAGTGTGAGGAATTTACGGTATCGATAAGGTGCTGTCAGTACTTCCTAAATTGGTGTGAAGAAAACGTGTATCACGAGTGCCTGTTTCATAAAAGATGTCATTTTTCAATTTGCCCTAAAGCACACAGCAAACATTTGAGGAGCCGGTTTGGAGACTGGCCAGCGAGCACTAAATCGGCAGAGCCCAGAACGTGCTGGCTTAGGGATTCAGCCTCAGCCTGTCGCCGAAAATGATTGACCATTTTGCCAGGGCGAGATTCCAGTTATGCAGAGGGCGATTCCTTTTTCCAGTAATGTCATCTTGAACAAATTAGAGCAATTCATCAATGTTCCCTCTGAACTGAAAGCATTTTTGGTTTTGGTCACCTTCCAGAGTTGGCGATGGAACCCCTTAATGACATTTCTGGTGTAGATGACCTGTCGAATGGTAGGGTTATACATTAAATATTGGGAGAGTCGCCTCCTTTTTCGCTGCTATGAATCGATGACAATTGTGTGCTTTTTACACCAAGTATGAGAAAGTTTCTCAAGCTCGAACTCAGCCTTTTTCTTAGTTGTGATTTAAGCACTATTCAAAATCCCAGTTTTTTCTTTATTTCATTTTTGTATCTATCACTTATTGGTAATTGGGTATACTTATATTTCATAAACTGATTATCCTTGGTCTGTTCCGTAAGAGAAGTATCGACCAATCCTATTATTTTATCTCCTGGAGCATGGTAAATCAAATAGTCAAGATTAATTAAAAAATTGGGATGTATGCGCAATAAGTTCTCAAAATGCACTGCAATAGGAAAATACGTTTCATTAAATTTTTGGCCAGAAGATAATATTGCCTTATGTACTGAAATGAAGCAATCATCTTTGCTACCTAAAAAATCCCCTTCAAATAATCCCATTTCTTTTCTAGATATTGGAACAAGTACGGGATGATATCTATCATATTTCATTTCATTTTTCTTACTTCCATCTTTTTGGGGGGTTATTTTTTTTTCGTCCTCCCAAAGGTGAAAACTATAACTATGACTTATCGAATATTTAAGTTCTCCCTTTTGGGTTAAACAAAACCAGGTATTCTGTCCTTTTGTATAAATAAAAAAAATGTCATCTATGTTAATGCCAAATCGAACTTGACTACCTGCTTCAAACTTTTCCTTATACTTTTTCTTTGTATCATCGAAAACAATTTCCATCGATTTATGGATGTTTATGGGATTAACCCAAAAAATTCCTCGCCTGGCAGCTTCAGTCAAGCTGTCGGAATTCTCCTCATTAATTTCTCTATAGTTTTCTAAAAAGTGGTCAAGTTCTTTGGGCAGTTCGCTATCAATTTTAAACTTATGTATAACCTGCACATCAACCTCACTATACTTCGTTTGAAGTGCTCTCACTTTTTCAAAATCTATTGAGGATTCTTCTTCTCCAATCCGACCAGAAATTATTATTACCTTCATGGATAACGCTTTTCCTTTAAGGAAACCTGTAAGTTTCTCTAAAAATCTCTCTCCTCCAAAACCTTTTTCATGGTCATCTTCAAATAGTAAATCAAGAAAAATGAGAGCTGGGCATTGGTCATTATTGAAAAATTTCATGAACATTTCCCATGCAGATTCAACTCCTCCAACCAGTCTTTGAGTATTAAGGATTTCAAATTTTTCTCTATATTTAGAAGCATTAATAATATCAATAATATCCTCAATAGGAGGGGCTTCATCATCAATAATCATTGCTTTTATTCGAGGGGAACCAACTTGTAGAATTATCGAATTCAATGCCTGGAAAATGTCGCCACTCTTTGATTTATGGATTGTTCCCTTTACGGAAGAATATTTATTATATAAAAAAGTAAGATATCGATCATCTACCTTTCCTGAAAAAACATAAACTTTTGTGGTATCCTTATATTCAGATTCCGACAATTTATCTAGAAAATCCTCTCCCGCTTTTTCGTCACCAAAAATTTCAAGATCAAGAAATACAATATCTATTGATTCTTGGGGATATTTACTTAAGTTTTTGAATTTCCTCCAAGCTTTCTCACCCGAATTAATTGTATCTATAATATTGCCTTCCTTGTCTTTCTTTTTTGTCTCTTGTAAGTATTCTATTTCAAATTTTTCTCCTTTTTGAGGTGTTTGATCTTCAAAAATTCCTCGAAAAGATATTTCCATTTCCGATCGGATATTAGTCGTGTTCATTCAAAAGTCGAAGTATCTTACTTGATAATATCCTCTTTTAATCGTTCTTTGAAAAACTGTAATCCGACATCATCTTCT
>JAUICI010000256.1 GCA_030427935.1 Bacteroidia bacterium
GATTCTTTTGTTTCCTGTCATCATTGGCATGAAATCAGTTAGATCTACAACCCAAGTTTCACCATCAGGACCAAGATCTAAGTTCACACCATAAGGGGTAACCAAAGACAAGATTTCAAATCTCATTGGCCATCTTCTATAATAGTCCATCGAACCTGGGCTAATCGTTCCATCATAACCATTTGCAACTGTTCCGATAAGGTTTCCATCTTCGTCATAAATAGCTGAATTCACCGATCTGCAGTACAAGGAATCGTTAACTGTTGCAATACTATCATCTTCTAAAGTCCCCCATTTTGGAACCACCGCATATTCGGTTACTTGATACAATGTATGTGCGATTGAATCTCTAATGGTGTCAGTCGAAACCGTGATATTATAAGTTCCCTGGAAGAACTCAATATTTGGTTTCTCGTTTGAAGGATTAAAGAAGTTGCTTATTTGATGACCTCTATTGTACATTCATTGCACATTTCCATCGAAATTGGCTGTTTGAGCTCCTGTTGAATTGTCATTTATAGTCGTTCCCGTTCCTTCATTTAATGGGTAGTAAGCAACAAGATTTCCATAGTTTGGATGCGCATTGGTCAATCTAGAATTCATCCAGTTTTGAATATCTGCCTGTGCAATTTCAGCATCAAAAATTCTAAATTCTTTAATGTATCCAGACCAATTATTTCCTAAAGATCTATTCGCTGCTAGAATCAAAGTTTGTAAATCAATCGTATTGGTCATCCCTGTTCCTGAATGCCACAAGGTCCCATTCAGATAGATTCTCATGTTTCCAGTTGTAGCGTTTTTAGTAAAAGCCCAATGGTTCCAATTTCCTTCATATTCTGCCGGAGTAGCTGATTTATTGATTCTGTCGTATCCTCCAGATCCATCTCCACCACAATCCCAATACACGTTTCCATTACTCCATGGGAAGTGAATGTTTACTTGTCTGTTATTTCCTGCATCAGCACCCTCAACAATACTCGTGTTTACAGGGAGTACATCAGCATCTCCATTAGCCCAAAAAGATATGGTGATTTCATTGGAGATGGAAGAAAGATTGGTTGTTGGAATGTCGATATATTCAGAACCTGCAACTGCAATGTGGTAATCATCATTATTATACATGGCGCAGCTATCTGTAGCTGTACTTCCTTCGATTACAACTGGTGCGGAACCAGGAACTGTATTTGTAAAAGAAAACTCAACGATGACATTTGAAGTTCCATCCCAATTGAAAGCTTGAGCAAACTGGATTCTATTTGCACCTGGAGTGAAGGATGTATTGTGATAATAAACCGTATCAAATCCACTAAGATCTGGATTGGAAGGGTCTAAAGTAGTCGCATTTGTATGTTTAATTAGAATTCTTAAAAAATGCGCATTTTCGGATCCCGAAAGCACGTTCAATCCAATAGCATCAATTGTTCCAGCTGAGAAACCAGCTCCAGTTAATTCTGCTTCAGTATACAAATACTGAACTTTGCTTGTATTCTTATCGGTTGGAAAAGTATGACCTAAGGAAACATTTCCAGATCCAACCGTAGCACTGGCTTCCGTAGTTGTGCCGTTCAAAACTACATTTTGTTGATAGGTTTCGATATAATCGTATAGCTGGGTATTCGAATAATAAAAGTTGTTTCCAGTGAAATTGGTAATGATGAAATCCCCATGCGTACTTACTGAAGAATCTACCCTGGAAGAATCATGAATATAGGTGTTACAAGAGTAATCCCATTCACCACAACCATTGCTATTTCCTCCGGAAGTATTTACATTTCCGTCTCTACACCTGATATTATAAAGCATGACAACCCGTTCAAAAGAAATAGCCTGGTTATCTGGAAAAGTTACCGAGGTATCTCGAATTGTCCCATCCCAAGCATTTCCATAGGTCATATTCCAATCAAAAGCTTGAACAACGATGGTATCTCCGGGGTTTTGAGCAAAAATGAATGTAGTTGTGAGCAAGGCAACTAGTGTCGCAGCAAAATTTCTCATAGTAAAGCAGTTTTCAAATTTATTGTAAGTAACAAATGTAGAATTTAGGTAGAGAAAGAAGGAACCTAATTTCCCGCATTCTTGGGATTTAAAAAAGGGTTAAAAAAAGAAAACTACTCTAACAGGGGTATGAATCTGTAGAGTAGTTTTCTTCAGTTACCATTGGATCACTCCTTTTTAGTGGGCTTTCCAACTATATTTTTAAAAGAAAGAACCACATTTTTTTGTTCAGGAGCTTCCATCCCTATGCAGGTGACATCAATATTTCTATATTTTGCATTTTCCTTGAAGTCTTCGATCATTTCAAGAATATCAGGATGCATGGTTTTGTTTTTGTGTCCGTCAATAATCACTTTTGAACCATCAGGAATTAGATTGAGCGTATGAAGAATTCCCGCCTTGTTCAAAAAGCTAACGTCCTCCGAAAGTTCAATATTAATCGGTTCATCTTCATTGTAATTATCCGGATCGAAGTGAAAAGGAGTTTGGAAATTATTCCATAGAATTTGAACGATTGCGATCGCAAGACCAATCCCAACACCCCATAAAAGGTCTTTTCCAACAATAACTACAATAGTCGCAAAGAAAGGAACAAATTGCCCCATTCCTTTTCTCCACATTTGTTTGTATAAGATGGGTTTTGATAATTTATATCCTACCATAAATAGAATAGCAGCAAGACAAGCTAATGGGATTTTATTCAATACACCTGGGATTAGAAGAACGCATGTCATCAGTAAAAATCCATGGAAAATTGCTGAGAATTTGGTTTTACCACCTGAGTTAATATTCGCTGAAGACCTAACGATAACTTGAGTTATAGGTAGTCCTCCAATTAATCCAGAAACAATATTACCACTTCCTTGAGCGATTAATTCGCGGTTGGTCGGTGTCACTCTTTTTTGAGGATCTAATTTGTCCGTAGCTTCCACACAGAGCAGTGTTTCTAAACTAGCCACAATTGCGATCGTACCTGCCACAACATATAGTTTTGGATTGTTGAAGTGTCCCCAGTCAGGAAAAGTAAACAGACCCGTAAATTCATCAAAAGACGAAAAGGATGGAATATTTACCAAATGATTTCCACCTAATTCTAAAGTACTGCTCCCTTCAAAACCTATTGTAAGAAGTGTTCCTGCAACAACTGCAACTAGCGGACCTGGAAGAATACTTGTCCAGGACATCTGCTTCATAAACTTACGTTCCCATAAGATCAAAATTGCCATGGAAACCAGCATGATGACAATTGCACCTGGATTGATAAAATTCATCATGTTGATTAATTCCGAAAACGTATTTTCTCCATCTACTTGAAAAAAGCCCCAATCTCCTTCTGGATCATTATCATATCCGACCGCATGGGGTATATTTTTAAGGATTATGGTGACGCCTATTCCTGCTAACATCCCTTTGATGACGGCCAAAGG
>JAUICI010000054.1 GCA_030427935.1 Bacteroidia bacterium
AACAAATACAAAAAGGATTACGAGGCAAAGGATTTTCACATGAAAAGAGTGAATGAATTTTACAATGATTGGAATACCCTACTGCCTTGGGACTTATCTGTAAATTATTTTGATAGTCTAGAAAATACAATTCCTCTAGCTGAACTAGGAAATAGCGATTTCAATTTTACCTACCCCATTCAAGAAAAACCGAAAGAGAAGTTTTATTACCACGGTACCATTACATCAAAATATGGTTGGAGAGATGGTGCTCGACATAATGGTGTTGATCTCGATCTCCATGTATGGGATTCGGTCTACACCGTTTATTCCGGTACGGTAAGGTTAGCCAGAGTTCATGGAGGTTATGGAAGAGTGGTAGTCGTTCGACATGACAATGGACTGGAAACACTCTATGGGCACTTACATCGCTTCAAGGTGAAATCAGGTGACCGCGTTGAAGCTGGACAAGTTATTGGTCTTGGAGGAAGTTCAGGAAAATCTTCAGGATCTCATTTACATTTTGAAGTCAGACTAAAAGGAATCCCAATCAACCCAGAACACTTAATCGATTTCAAAAAGAAACAAAGTCGAGGATCTGATTTTATCCTGAAAAAATCTCGAAATGGATTTGTTGCCATCGAAAATGGGTGCAATACGCATAAAGTCCAAAGAGGTGACAGCCCATGGAAAATCGCCAACCGCTACGGCATGACATTATCCGGATTCAGAGAGTTGAATGGATTTACGAGAAGAACGCGCTTGTCGGTCGGACAAATCGTGAAGATCAAGTATTGATATTTGGATTATTTGACTTTTTGATATTTGGACTTTTAGGTTTAGAGGTGGAAATACACCATTTCCCATTCATCCAAACATCTAAATATCCAAAAGTCCAAACATCCCAAAATCACTCCCCATATACCAAATTATGACTTGGATCCAAGCCCCATTGTGGGCAGTTGAGCAATTGCCTGATCTGCTGAATGAAAACTTTTCCTTTATCATCAGAATAACATAGTTTTTTAGATTGACTCGTTGCTGGCGCATAGATGGTGTACATGGTATTGATAGCATCGACCTGTTTGCCGGAAATCGCGTCGTAAAACATGATGTTTTCTTTATCTGTTTGCACCCACACGCGATTATTTCCTGCGGCAACTGCTCTGATATCACCGTTGAATCCAATCGACTGTTTCCAAAGAATTTTTTCTGATTTTGTGTCGACACAAAGGAGGTCAGAACCGTAAATCAAATAGTTTAAATCCTTGTATCGCACGGATCTTGATCCTTGAAAATGCATCCGCTCGAAACAAGCGCCTTCTTCTGCATTGGCAAACAGAGAATCTGCAATTACGACCGTTTTTTTCTTTTGAAAAGTTTTTCGATCGTATACTGCAAATACTTCTTTGCCGTTTTCATCAATAGTTAGGAAAATCTCCTCTTTTGATATTGTTGGAGAAGCTACTGCATTACCTGTCACATTCTTTTTCGAGGCTCCATCTTTTAAATTGAAAACCTCATACTGACCATTAACCGATGCCACATGAATTTCCTTATCCGCTAAAACAGGACTTGCAATCGCATCTTCAGACAAGAATTTCTGCCAATTGATTTTTCCCGTTTTCAAGTCAAAGTTGGCTAAAACAAATGGCTTCCCTTTCTCTACGGCCATTTGATTATCATAAACCACAATTACTTGTCCATCTTTTACGGAAGGATTCGAATAAAGTGTATTTGCCAAGTATTTACTCCAAAGTAATTTTCCTGTTGAAGCTTCCAATGCATATAAAGTACAGGAATAGGTATTGATTAAAATCACCCCATCTGAATAAACAGCTGCCCCTGCTCCTGATTCCCCTAACTTCACAGCCCAAGCAACTCGCTTTCGAACCGGATCATAAGCATAGAAGTTTTTTGAATAAAATCCTTCAGAGAAATACATTTTCCCCTCTGCCATGGTTACGGAAGGAATTTTCCCGTTTTCTTCCATGCTCAACTCCAATCCATTGGATAAAGATTTCGTTTCAACTTTGGGGTCGGTGATTTTCTCAATGGGTGTTTCATCAAATTTTTGAATAAAACCTTTCTCATCTCTTTTGCGATTGGACAACATTTCTTGTATTGCTTCTGTTCCTCGATACATATGAGTCATGCCCATAGTTTTGAAGCCTCTCGTCTGATCCAATTTGATCAATTTCACATCTCTTTCTAAGCTCAAATGCATGACATATTGGGTGCCATTTTTCAGCATGAATTCCGCCATTCCATCTTCATTCGTTTTTCCTACATAAACTTTTGAAGAATTCACATCATTTAAGTAGACCATTTCATTCGCAAGACCTTCTCTAGAGTAGTTAACCAATTCTATTTTGCAATAAGCATGCGTAGAAGCCCCATCTGTTTGGTTAATATTCGATTGATAAATACTATCTCCTTCCACTCTTTGAGTCATCTTTGGCGGCTCATAAGGCATCTCATGTGTAAATACACCATACTTTATCGGTGGTATTTTGATGAAGTCAGCCGCTTCCACGCCATCGACATCGACTTCGTAATTCGTTCCGGTTGGGACAAAGAATTTAGCCATTCCGCGAGAGTCAGTTCTTGATTTGTATTTGGTTTTACTTGCAATGTGAACCATGTCCACTGGAACATTCACCCCGGGCTG
This sequence comes from Bacteroidia bacterium, assembly GCA_030427935.1. Lineage (GTDB taxonomy): Bacteria > Bacteroidota > Bacteroidia > Flavobacteriales_D > Crocinitomicaceae > JAGQYP01. The sequence continues at coordinate 2,651 of JAUICI010000054.1, forward strand.
GCCTCTTAAATTTTTCAATACGATTTGATAACCACACTTTCCCGTTTGAGGTGAAAATCGAACATTCTTCTGATCAATTTCTCTAAAAGCCATTCCAGATCGATTAGCTTTTGCCGGACGTGCAAAAACACCTTCCGGATCGTAGGTTAATGTTTTGCTAAATTGTCCTCTCCTGCCCTCTTTCACTTCAATGTCGAATCCCTTTATTCCATCTTGATAAAAGAAAGTATAATTTCCTGGCTCTTCTAATGTATAGGAAACTTTACCACTTGAGTTTGTGATTTGAGACTGAACCGTTTGCTCATTCAGTTTGAATTCAGTTTTGGCATTTGATAAAAATCCTCCCTTCGTTGTTCGGATGGTCACAGTTATTTCCATTTGACCAATAGAGGAAAAAGGTAAAATAAGAAGGAGTAATAGGGCTAATGTTCTCATAAATAAGGATTTGAATTGGACTCTAAAATAATAAGTTAATCCAATACAAATCGTTACATCCTCTATTTCTTGTAAACAAGCTCAACGGTTTCCGAACCGTACTTGACTCTCTTGGTTGTCAGAATCTTAACCGCTTCTTGTTTCTCTAAATCAATCTCATAGGTACTCCCTGAATCGACCAAGAATTTAGCTTCTCCATTTGCATTTGAAACCGTTTGATATTTGATTTTATTATCGACATCGATTAGATGAACATTGACATTTGAAACCGCCTCTCCTTTGCTGTTTTTAATCACAATAGTGTAGCCGTATTTTCCAGTAGTTGGACTCAGTTCAATATCTCTTTGCTGAACTAATTTAAACATGACACCTTTTCTTTTCATGGGTTTGATGTCGTTTTGAGCGAATAGAGCAAAAGGCAAAAGGAGTAATACAAGCGCAATAATTTTCATAATGAATGTTTCAAGTTTTATGATTTCAATTTAGTGAAAATATCTGCACAAACCATACCTAAAACTGTTAGGATATCAACAATACTTGAATAGAAGTGGATTTTTTTTAACAGTTAAGATTTTTATGTCTAATGAAATATTACTTTTGAATTTATTCGGAAATCTAGAATTATGGCAAGCAAAAAAGCATCGATTAAATACAATAGAGAAGGAATTGAGGACGCAACACTATTGAAATTGTATGAATACCTTCTTCGCCCAAGAATGATAGAAGAAAAAATGCTCATCCTTCTTCGTCAGGGGAAAATTTCAAAATGGTTTTCCGGAATGGGTCAAGAAGCTATTTCGGTGGGTTCAACTTTAGCTTTAGACAAAGACGAATACATTTTGCCAATGCACCGAAATTTAGGTGTTTTTACTTCTAGAGATATCCCACTCAACCGATTGTTTTGTCAGTTTCAAGGAAAGATGTCGGGTTTTACAAAAGGCCGCGATCGTTCTTTTCACTTTGGAACACAAGAGTACAATATCGTCGGTATGATTTCTCATTTGGGACCTCAGCTTGGGATTGCAGACGGAATTGGATTGGCCAATAAAGTTTGGAATGAAGAAAAAGCGACTTTAGTATTTACTGGTGATGGTGGAGCTTCAGAAGGAGATTTTCATGAGTCTTTAAATGTTGCAGCAGTGTGGGATTTACCGGTGATTTTTGGAATCGAAAACAACCAATGGGGACTTTCTACACCTTCGAATGAGCAGTTTAGATGCAAGCAATTTGTCGACAAAGGAATTGGCTACGGAATTGATGCCATTCAGGTAGATGGAAACAATATATTGGAAGTTTATTCGACGATTAAAAAGATTGCAGAATCTATCAGAAAAAAGCCAAGACCTTTCATCGTGGAGTTCATGACATTCAGAATGCGTGGGCACGAGGAAGCATCAGGTACCAAATATTATCCAGAAGGATTACAAGATAAATGGTCGAAGTTTGACCCATTAGAAAATTACGAAGCCTTTTTGTTGAAAGAAGGACTTTTGACGGATGATAAGATTTCAGAATTCAGAGAACAGATAAAAGAGGAAATTAATACTGGATTGGACATGGCTTATGCTGAGGATCCAATTGAGGCTGATCTGGAAAAGGAATTAGAAGATATCTATGCACCACACCAGCAAAACATCATCCCTGAATCTGGCTCGAAAACTGAAAAGCGTTTTATTGATGCTGTTCAGGATGCCTTGGACTTGGCTATGGTCAGACACCCAGAATTGATTTTGATGGGTCAGGATATTGCCGAATATGGAGGTGTATTTAAGGTAACTGAAGGCTTCGTAGAGAAATACGGAAAAGACCGCGTTCTAAACACGCCTTTATGCGAATCTGCCATCATTGGAACAGCTTTAGGCTTATCGATCAAAGGCAAAAAAGCCATGTCTGAAATGCAGTTTGCGGATTTCGTGACTTGCGGATTCAACCAAATCGTCAACAACCTGGCGAAGATTCATTACAGATGGGGTCAGAATGCCGATGTGGTAGTCAGAATGCCAACAGGAGCTGGAGCTGAAGCCGGACCATTCCACTCTCAGAGTAATGAAGCTTGGTTTACGCATACACCTGGCTTAAAAGTGGTTTTCCCGTCAACACCTAGTGAAGCGAAAGGACTTTTATTGGCCGCTTTCGAAGATCCAAATCCGATCATGTTCTTTGAGCATAAAATGATGTATCGTTCCTTGAAAGAAGAAGTAACAGATGATTATTACACGATAGAAATCGGTAAAGCCAATTTAAAAGCCGAAGGAAATGACGTTTCGATCATCACTTACGGAATGGGTGTGCACTGGGCTAAGGAGATTGTTGAAAAACATAATATTTCGGCAGACATCGTTGATTTGGTTACCCTATTACCCTTAGACAAAGAAACAGTCATCGAATCCGTAAAGAAAACCAATAAAGCCATTTTCCTACAAGAAGATTGTCTAACCGGCGGACTCGGAGGAGATATTTGCTCCATCATAGCTGACGAATGCTTCCATTATTTGGACGCACCGGTTAAGAGAGTTGGTTCTTTGGATACGCCAGTTCCGTTTGCTGGAGCTTTGGAAAGACAGTTTTTGCCGAAGGAGCGGTTTGAGGAGGCGCTTTTGGAGTTGTTGGAGTATTAATTTATTTAATGCCTGTAAGCTCTATATAGTACTTCGTGATATACGAAAAGCTTTGAAGCTCAACTTTTGAAAAATATAATATTTCATAAATTGGGTATTCAACTTGCTTTAGGGTTCAACTCATTCAGCTCAACACTAAATTTGATATTGGCTTTAAGGGCCGCGAAAACTTTCAGAATGGTTTCGATTGTCACATTTTTTGCATTTCTTTCCAGTTTCGAGATTTGTGCTTTTTGAACTCCAACCAAGCTCCCCAATTGCTCTTGTGTTAGATTTCGTTCTTTTCGGACAGACTTAATCATTTCTCCTAATAAATCCACGCGCAATTCAAATTCATATTGATCTCTTTTCTTTGTTCCAACCTTGCCAATATGCTTGTCTTTTAGTTGGTCTAATGTCATCATTTTTGTTTTCATACTATATCTTGTTTTCGAAGTAATCAATTTTCAGTTTTGAGGCTCTTTCTATTTCTTTTTTTGGAACCTTTGAAACTTTTCTAATTGCTCCATGCGTGCAAACAACTAATGTATCTTTCTCTTTTGATCGATCCCAAAAAGCAAACAATCTATATTGTACTCCTTGATAAAGAGTTCGAAACTCCCAAATACCCTCTGACAACTTTTTGAACAATTTAGGATCTTTCTGAAAAGAGGCTTTATCCATATTATAGTAGAGTTTCTCTCGTGCTTTGGAGTTCATTTTCTCAATGAAATCAATAGCATCTTCAAGAAAAACTACTTCAAAATTTTTCTTCATCTGATTTAGGTTGTGAAAACAAAGCTACAAATTTGTTTCCACAAATGGAAACTATTTGAAAGGTTGATAACTTCCTTCTGAAGGATATTTGATCAAATTATAAAACCCTAAAACGACTCCCGATACAATTTCGGGTCATGTTTTACATCCTTACTTTTGTAGAGTTTCAATCGGTGGAAGAAGCATATTCTAAAAATGTGCCTGCTTTCAAAATGTGCGGGATCTTTGTCGTATCGAAAGGTATTCATATAACCAAAAAGGATATCGCAGTTTTCATTGATGCGATGTCCTAAACCAATAAATGCACGGTTATCTTCCATCCAATCATAGCTAATATATTTTCCTGTTTGAAAGAATATTTCATTGTAGAGCAAAAGAAAAAAGGTGTTCTTCTTCATTTCTTTCGAGTTTAGCATAATATAGAAACTCAATTTATAGCGAAAACGAAAACTCCATTTGAATTTTGCATCACGCGTATAACTTCGATGATACCTTTGTTCCGTTCTGATTTGATGGGTTATTTTTAAATGATCATGGTGATGCTTGAAAATCGCTTGCTGCCAAAAACGAAACTGAGGTACGACCTTATCCACAGAATTACTGTTTTGATCCGGACACCAATACCAAGGATTTACAAATCCAACAGTAAAACTCATGTATTTCTTGGGTTTATACATGACTCCAAATCTCAAATAAATCTGACCCATTTGAGCTAGTCCATCTCGAGTTCTCACATGGTACTCGCCATAATAAGCCCAATTTGGTTTGAAATAATAGGTGGTATAAGCTCCAATCCAAGTTCCGAAAGTCTGTCTGTATTTCGAGTCTGTAGCATTCCCGTTCGACTGACTGAATGAACTACCAATCGATCCAACACTCAGAGAAAGTGTCAGCATGACTATAAATACAAGCCTCATTTAGCAACAAATAGGTCGCCAATGTATGCAAAAAAATATTTGCTTGTATACTTTGTTGAAAACTAAGCTTTAAGTTGTTAATAACGTGGGGTAGCCAATACGCTATTCCTCACTATTCACATTTAATTAGTCTAGGTATTCCTTCGTCGGATGACTTGTCCCATAGATCCACTTTCCAATGTATCTTTTTTGTTTTTAATACACCGTCGGGGCCCTTCCAAATTATTTTAAAATAGGCTATGCTCGGTTTTTCCACATTCTTTAGCAGATCTTCTGCCTTTTTCAAACTACTTCCTTTGGAGCGAACCGTATTTGAATCCAATTGCATCTCCCACTCTAAAATCGAAAAAGATGCTTTTAGGGGTATTTCAGAAGAATAGAGAGCAAACAACTTTAAGTATTTACTATTTACCAATTCCCCTTCGCTATATTTTCCCCAATAAAATGTGGGTTCGGGCATATAAAGAACATCGTACTCGATTATTCTAATTAGAGTAGTATCCTTTTTTTTAATCCGAAAAACAAATAACTCGGCTTTTCTATTTTTACCTGTAGGCTCAAGTATGAAGCTATTTTTCTCCTCAGTTGACTTTATGTTTAAATTTTTTCCTTCTAAACGAATGTCTTTCAACTGATGATTGGTTACTGCAATTCTAACTTTATTGGAATAACCTCTATATAGCACATTGTATTCTGGAATTTCAATTGCTACAGTTGACTCTTGTCCAAAAAGACCTACTGAAAAAAAGATAAAAAGGAAGATTAATGTTGTTTTCATGTTTCCAAAGGAATATTAGTTGCTTAAATATAGTGAATATACGGTTCAGACAAATCAGGTCGATAAGCACAATTCATTTAGACTACCTAAGTACTAAAAATTCCATTCATCCATCACGATCTTGACCATCATAAAGTGAAAGGCAACAAGCACGAGTAAATACCATAAAAACTTCCTGTTTTTTGTGGATTTGTAGATCAAAAAGAAGAATAATGGAAAAAAGAAAAAACTGAATAACCACCCCACTGGGTCGAGCAATTTTGAAACAGCGGGAAAATAAAAGACATAAGGAAAAAGCACCACAAAAGGCTTGATGTATCCATGGCCTCCACCTGCTATCATAACGGAAAACCCCATAAGCACGATGCCCACTAATAGGCCAATTAAAAGGTATTTTTGTTCTTGGTTTTTCATGTTTTCCTCAAAGAAGCAACAAACGAAATAAAAAATAATCCCTTTTACTTCCTCATAATATTCTCCCACTTCTTACCTCGAGCCAATTCATCAATCAGCTTATCCATATAGCGAATCTTCTGCATTAAGGGATCTTCGATGTCTTCCACTCGATAGCCACAGATAAGTCCTTTAATCAGGTGCACATTTGGATGTATTTGCGGTGCTTCAGCGAAAAAAGTTTCCAGATCTACTTTGGATTCGATTTGCTTGTCAAGACCGGTTTGATCATAACCTGTGAGCCAGCAAATCAATTGATCGACTTGCTCCTTGGTTTTTCCTTTCTTTTCGGCCTTTGTGATGTAATGCGGGTAAACGCTGGCAAAGGTCATTTTGAATACTCTTGAATAGTCCATGACCAAAATTTAGTAATTATTACGCAAAGCTTCACAAAGTCGCTGCGCTAGGCACAAAGATTCGCAAAGAAAAAGCCCCGACAAACTGTCGAGGCCCAATCTAAAATCGTTAATCTACAATCGTAAATCCCATTATCCTTCAACCGTTTCCAATGAACCAGAAGAAGTTGGAAATCTTCGATCTACTTTCTTGAATAGTCCTTGCAATACTTTTCCAGGGCCAACTTCTACAACTTCCGCACATCCATCGGCTATCATTTGATGCATAGTTTGAGTCCATCTTACAGGTGCAGTTAACTGCGCAACCAAGTTTTTCTGGATCTCAGCTGGATCAGTTACCGCAGCCGCAGTTACATTTTGATATACAGGACAAATTGGGTTTGCAAATTCAGTTGCTTCGATAGCAGCCGCTAATTCTTCTCTTGCTGGTTCCATAAGAGGTGAATGGAAGGCTCCTCCTACTTGCAACATTAAAGCTCTTTTTGCTCCAGCTTCTGTTAAGGCTTCACATGCTTTTTCCACTGCAGGAACTGCTCCTGAAATCACTAACTGACCCGGACAATTATAATTTGCAGGAACTACAATTCCTTCTACTTGTCCACATACTTCTTCCACAACATCATCTTCCAACCCCAAAATGGCTGCCATTGTTGAAGGCTCTGCTTCACAAGCTTTTTGCATGGCCATTGCTCTCTTGGAAACAAGAGAAAGTCCATCTTCAAACTTCAAAGTTTTATTTGCTACCAAAGCCGAAATCTCTCCAAGAGAATGCCCGGCAACCATATCTGGCTTAAAATCTCCACCCATCAAATGCGCTAAGATTGTTGAATGTAAAAATATCGCTGGTTGAGTCACTTTAGTTTGTTTCAACTCCTCATCTGTTCCTTCGAACATGATTTTCGTGATCTCAAATCCTAAAATTTCATTTGCTTTTTCAAATAGAGCTTTACCTTCAGCGTGATTATCATAAAGGTCTTTTCCCATTCCAATAAACTGAGCTCCCTGCCCAGGAAATACATATGCTTTCATAAACTAGTTTTCGATTCGGGTACAAAAATAGCAATTTTTGGATTTTTGGATATTTGGATATTTGGCAGCTGGATTTACAGACCTTAGATTATAACCCCAATTCTAAATCCTTCATCCTTCATCCTTCATTTTTAATTTTTAATTAATATCAATCCCATTCCACCAATTCAAATTCTGAATTTTCGTTTAAATAACCTTGTTTCATTTCTCGGATAGCCTGATTAATCCGCTTGATGATTTCTTCATTGGCATTTCGTTTTTGGGAAAGAGCAATAATATTTCTTGCTGGGATAGAATCCTTAAACTCGTATATATTATCCGTATTGAGTTTTAAATGATCGACACTGAGTTCGGGTAGCAGAGTAAAGCCATCATCAATTTCTATAAGATCAATTAATGTTTGCAGGGAATTTCCTTCATACATGGTAGTGGATTGTTTTTGAGCTCTTAAATCGCAGAAATTGACCATTTGATTGCGTAAACAATTTCCCTCTTTCAACAACCAAGGTTTGTAGTCTTCCAATTCATCAATTAAGAAGGTAGTTCCTCTATTTTTACCATAAATTAGAATAGGCTCGTAGAACAAAGAGTCAATTTGAAAATTCTTACTCTGATAAGGTCCAGAAATGATTCCCATGTCAATTTCTCTATTTTTCAAGGCTTCTACAACCTCATTGGTTTTCATTTCATAAATATTGAAGGTCAAATCCGGCAATTCTTTTCGATTGATTTGATAAAGATCAGCCACCAAATAATTGGCAACAGTTGGAATGACTCCGATATTAATTTCACCTTGAAAATTGTTCTTGGATCGCTCTACCATTCTCTTCAATTTTTGGTGTTCATCCAATATCACTTTGGCCTGATTGATAAAAGCTTTCCCAATTTCGGTAGCTTGAATCGGATGCTTTCGACGGTCGAAAATCTGTATTTCCAATTCTTCTTCCACCTTCTTAATCTGCATGCTCAATGCGGGCTGTGAAACAAAACACTTATCCGCAGCTTGTTGAATATTTTGATAGCGATCAACAGCAACTACATACTCTAATTGAACAATAGAAATCATTATAAATATTTCTTATAAAGATATAAATATTATTGATTTGACTTATCCAGATAAGTGCCGTAATTTTGAAGAAAAAAGTAATAAGTATGACGACAAATAGAATAGGATTAGACAAAGAAAAAGCTGCGGAATTAAGCCAGGAACTCAATATCCTGCTTTCTTCCTACCAGATGCATTATCAAAACTTGAGAGGACTTCATTGGAATATCAAAGGAGAGAATTTTTTCGAGTTGCATTTGAAGTACGAAGAACTGTACACAAGAGCTCAAGTGATCATCGATGATATTGCGGAGAGAATTTTGACATTGGGAGCAACACCTTTACACACTTTTAGTGATTATACTTCAAACAGTGTAATTAAAGCAGAACCGAATCTCGGATGGAGAAAAAGGCATGACTTACATTGCAGATGCTTATCAAGCTTTATTAGTGGAACTAAGAAAAGCCTTGGATTTTAGTGATGAGATTGATGATGAAGGAACGAATTCTTTGATGTCAGATTTGATTTCTGAACATGAAAAAGAAGCATGGATGTTTAATTCCTGGTTAAAAAGAAAGATTTAACCCTGAATTGACTCAAAATTGAAGTTGAAAATGAACTTTAATATTAGATTTGTATTAGAATAAAAAACAATATATAAACAATTAAAAACACAAAAATATGGGAACTTTAGTAGGAAAAAAGGCACCAAGTTTTACAGCTCCGGCAATCGTTAACGGAGGACAATTAGAAGATAAATTCTCTTTGGATCAATATATCGGGAACTCGTATGTGGTATTCTTCTTTTACCCAAAAGATTTCACATTTGTATGCCCTTCTGAGCTTCACGCTTTTCAGGCTAAATTGGCTGAATTTGAGTCAAGAGGAGTAAAAGTTGTTGGTTGTTCAACAGATACTGCTGAAACACACTGGGGATGGCTTCAGTTAGACAAAAATGCTGGTGGAATCAAAGGTATTACTTATCCATTAGTTGCGGATGAAGACAAAACAATCTCTGATGCATTTGGAGTATTGGCAGGAGAATATGCTTACAACGACGAAGGAGCACTTGTAGCAACTGGTCCAATGATCGCTTACAGAGGATTGTTCTTGATTGATAAAGAGGGAACAGTGCACCATGCATTGGTTAACAACCTTCCACTTGGAAGAAACGTTGACGAAGCAATCAGAATGGTAGACGCACTTCAATTCTTCGAAGAAAATGGAGAAGTTTGTCCAGCTAACTGGAACAAAGGAGATCAAGGAATGACTGCTACACACGAAGGTGTTGCAGAATACCTTGCGAGTAACTAAGATTAAGTTTTAGATTATTATAAGAAAGAACCTGGCAGATTATTCTGTCAGGTTTTTTATTGCCTGACCAATATGATTGATAATATCTGAAGCGACTAAGGATTGATGTGTTTCATTTTCCAAAGCCAAATCACCAGCCAAACCATGCAGATAAACCCCATAAGCGGAAGCTTCAATAGGTGTATATCCTTGAGCCAATAGAGAAGTAATAATCCCTGTTAATACATCTCCACTTCCTGCTGTAGCCATACCTTGATTCCCCACTTCATCCAGGAAGTACAAATCACCATCTGAACTAGCAATAGTCGTAATTGCTCCTTTTAATACGATACAAATTCGATTTTCCCGTGCTTGTTTCCGCAAAATCTCGTATTTGTTTTCATCACCAACTTTGCCAAATAACCTTTCAAATTCTCCTTGGTGGGGTGTTATAATAGTATCATCTGGCAATTTCTTCCACAAATCTGGGTTCTCAGCTATTATATTTAAAGCATCAGCGTCCAAAACAAGTGGAATATCCAATTGAAAAAGATGTTCCAAAACGGCTACCGATTCATTGTTCGTTCCCATTCCTGGACCAGCACCTATTGCATTCACCTTATCGGGAATATGGACCTGTTTTATATATTGTTCGCCAATGGAGTCAACCAACATTAGCTCACTCATCGATTGATGGGCAATACTTCTTCCTTCTTCTGGAATTGCGATTGAGACCAAACCTGCACCAGTTCTTAAACATGCTTTTGATGATAGAATTGGCGCGCCATACTTCCCTCTCGAACCACCAATTATAAGAGCAAAACCATTCTGAAATTTATGGGTAAATCGATTGATTTCGAATAGCTGCACTGAATCTTCATCAATCTCAAACATATCTGTTGCCTGACGCTCTGCATAAGTCTCATCCAAACCGATATCCACAACTGTGATTGCTCCAATTTCTCTACGAATATCTTCATTGAAGAAGGCGGCTTTTTTTATTTGAAATGTGTATACATGGTCAGCTTGCACAAAGCACTCTGGAATTGGGAATTGATCTATATCCGAATACATTCCTGAAGGAACATCTACAGCTATTTTAAACAATTCTTGCGTATTGATATAGTCTACCAATGATTTCAAAAAGCCTTCCAAAGGTCTAGCTAGACCCGAGCCGAAAATAGCATCAATCAAACAATCGAAATCACTTAAATTGGGTATTTGATCCTGTTTAAAAGATTCGATTACATCAGCAGGTAATTTCTTTAAATTCTTTTTAAAGTCTTCCGAATAATTTTCTGTAAAATCAGGAATAAAAACTCGAACCGAAAGTTCATTCTCAAGAAGATAACGTGCAATTACTAAACCATCTCCACCATTATTTCCAGGTCCACAAAAAATCGCGTAGGAATTAAATACATAACGTTCCTGAATTTTATCGAAACATGATTTAGCGGCCCGCTCCATTAAATCCATCGATGAAATAGGTTCATTTTGAATGGTAAAAACATCCCATTCTCTGATTTGTTTCACATTAAAGATCTTCACCTAATTGATTTAATATGCTTACAACTTGTTTGATAACGGATTCTTCACCATTATTATTCAGAATGAAATCCGCATGCTTTTTTTTCTCAGCATCACTTAATTGATTTCGCATTCTTTCCAATACCTTTTCACGGGTAACCTGATCTCTTTGCATGACTCTTTCTATACGAATTTCCTCATCAGCAACTACTAAAATCAGTTTATCCAACTCTTTATAAGCTCCGGTTTCAATCAATATAGCTGCTTCTTTAAACAAAATGGAATGCACCTTATTGGTTTCTTTCCATTCTGAAAATTTTCTTTTTACAGCAGGATGAATGAGGGCATTTAAAAAAGCGAGGTTTTCTTTATCCGAAAAGACTTTTTCTGCAATAAATTTTCGATTAGGTTTTCCTTTAAAAAAAGAATCATCGCCAAATTTGGCGATGATACTAGCTTTTACTTCAGCATCAGACTGAAGAATATTTTTTGCCTCAATATCAGAATTGAATACTGGGTAACCGAGGGTAGTTAAAATTTCACCCACGACCGATTTCCCGGAGCCGATGCCACCCGTTATCCCAACAATCAATTTGAGAGAGGTTCTATTCTAAATTTCCTCTACTTCGATCATGTTGAATGGAAGGTTGATGATTGCTTGATAATCTTCACCAGCTTCTTCCATATCTTCATCATCCTCCTCAAAGTACCAATTTACTTTGATGTTTGTACCTGAACCATTCAAGTTTTCAAGTTGCTTGAACAAGTCCAAAATACACTTTGAAGAAGAAGTATTGAAATACTCTAATCTTACGTCTACTACAGTTTCTCCCTGTGGTGACTTTCCATAATTCTCAATCCACTCATTAAGTGGTTTGTAGAATTCAATTGAGTTTTCTGGAATTGATCTCCCTCTTAACTCTAACACCCCTTTATCTGCATTAAAGTCTACAGATGGTGTTTTTGCTGATCCTTCTAAAACGAAATTATCCATAGTTATTTATTTCTAGGCAATTTTAACATTTAAACTAAAAAAAGTACTGTCGTTATCGATCGGTAAAAAATGATATTCCAATTTTTGCCCTGATTTTCTTGCAATATCAATCATTCCCAAACCTGCTGTTCCTTTATCTGATCTTTGACCATCTGCCAGAACCGTTTTATAGTACTGCTTAAGTTCATCTTTGTCCATACTATTGATTAACTTAAGCTTGCTTTCCAATTTGTCTACATCCGAGTTGTGCATATAATTCCCAGTCATGATCGAATACTGAGTTCCATCTTTAGCAATCATAAAAATCGCCGACTGTTCATCAATTACCTCACTCTTCACTTCCTTGTCTTTATCAATATGATGATAAAGATTTTGAAGACATTCCACTAATACATTGTATATCTTTTTTCTGATCTTAGGTGACTCATCTTCGGCTACCAATTTAGTTTCCATAATTTGTAGCACCGACATCAACAAATCCGAAGTAACCCTTCCTTTAAAGGAAAGCATCACTTTGTTTGATTCCATGGTTTTGTATAAGTCGTAAATATTCGCCATCTAAGGTTTTCCAAGTATTGGTCGAACAAATATAATAATTTGTCTAACATAAGCAATAAATTGAATATAAAATTCATTTGAAGTATATTTGCCGCCTTCAATCGGGCAGAAGATATGCAAGAAGAATGGTTTTCAGAATGGTTTGACACCCCTTATTATCACATTTTATACAAAGACCGTGATGATCAGGAAGCCGAGTATTTTATTGATCAGTTAATTCAATACTTAAAACCGCGTATCGATGCGCGATTTCTTGATCTTGCATGTGGAAAAGGCCGACATGCTAAATATTTAAATTCTAGGGGATATATTGTAGATGGGTGCGATTTATCTTCATCTAGCATTAACGAAGCAAATAAGGATGCAAACGAACATTTACATTTCTTTGTTCAGGACATGCGAGAACCGACTGATCGGAAATACGATTATATTTTCAATCTATTTACTTCGATTGGTTATTTCGAAGACTTTTCTGATAATGCAAAAACCTTCAAAGCTGTTGCCGAAAGTCTGAATCCAAATGGTCTATTTGTAGTCGATTTTTTAAATGCTCCGAAAGTAATTGCCGATTTAGTGGAAGAAGAAGAGAAATTGATAGAGGGAATTCGATTTAAAATTTCAAAAAGAATTGAACACCAAAACATCATCAAATCCATTGCCTTCTCTGATCAAGGAAAAGACTTTCATTTTGAAGAAAAAGTGAGTCTTCTTCGAAAAACAGACTTCCTTGAATTTGCGGAACAATGTGGGATGAAATTGATTCAGGAATTTGGTAATTATAGTTTAGATTCGCATTCTGAAGAATCGGAACGCTTAATTTTAATATTTAAAAAAGCTTGAACATATACCTTCAAATAGCATTACTGATTTTAGTCGTCGTATTACCCGGTTTATTGACTTTTAAATTGAAAAAGTTCAATCCAAATTCGATTAAACTATTGCTTAGTTTTAGTGGAGGTTTTCTACTTTCCATTGCTTTTATTCATTTCGTTCCAGAACTTTATTTGAAGAATTCTGAAAGTGTTGGACTCTTCATCCTACTTGGGTTTCTATTTCAAGTTATTTTGGAGTTTTTATCGAAAGGAATTGAACATGGGCACACTCATGTAAAAGCGAATACTTCTGCATTTATCGTCATGATGATTGGTCTATCGATTCACGCATTTATCGAAGGAATCCCATTGGCTGGTGATTATCATGGTCACGACCACGGACACGACCACTCAGGATCCTTGAACATATTTACAGGGATCATGATTCACAAGCTTCCCGTTGCCATCTCGCTGACCACGTTAATGCTTAGTTCAGGACTGAAATTAAAAGGGGTTTTAACCAACCTACTCATCTTTAGTTTCATGGCCCCATTAGGATTAATCATAGGAAAAACCATCCATGTTGAAGAATTGATTTCTCATAATGCTTTGGATTATATTTTTGCAATTGTAATCGGAATGTTTCTTCATATTTCGACGACAATTATTTTCGAATCCTCTGAGGGACACAAATTCAATTTGTATAAATTTTTGAGTATTCTTTTGGGATTTGCAATTGCTATCTTCCTGCATTAACGCAATTTATCCCATCAACAGCAGCACTTACAATTCCTCCGGCATAACCTGCACCTTCTGCACATGGGAATAATCCTTCCACTTCAGGATGCATGAAGGTTTCCCGATCTCTTGGAATTTTAACAGGAGAGGACGTTCTGGATTCAGGAGCGACCAGAATGGCTTCATTCGTTAGATAACCGGTTTTTTTCTTTCCAAAATCCTTCAAACCTTTTCTCAATCTTTTGGCTACAAAATCTGGAAAAATCTCATTTAGGTTTGCGGAAACCACACCACGAGAATAGGAACATTCAGGTAAATCTTTTGATTTTTTATTTTCAATAAAATCGATCATTCGTTGTGCGGGTACTTTTTGGTCTTTTCCTCCAAAATCAAAACATTTTCTCTCGATCTCTTTCTGAAAATCCAGACATCTAAAAGGGTTGTTTCCCTCAAAATCCTCTGGAAAAATCTGCACAACAATCCCCGAATTCGAATAGGGATTATTTCTCTTGGAAGGGGACCAACCGTTGGTAACAACCTCTCCATTTTCGGTAGCACATGGAGCAATTATCCCTCCCGGACACATGCAGAATGAAAACACACCTCTCCCTTCAACTTGGGAGACCAAACTATAGGATGCTGGCGGCAAAAGTTCACCGCTCAATTTACCTTTATATTGAATCTGATCAATCAGATTTTGAGCATGCTCAATGCGCACTCCTAAAGCAAAACTTTTGGCTTCTAAAGGAACATTTCTTTTGGCTAATATTTCAAATATATCTCGGGCTGAATGTCCAGTGGCCAGAATTAGTTTTCCTACTTTGATTTGCTTTCCATTCACCTCAATACCCATAAGTCTTTTGTCTTCGATAAATAAATCTGTCATCTTAGACTCAAAATGGATCTCTCCTCCTTTTTCAAGAATAAAAGCTCTTATGTTTTCAATAATCTTTGGTAGTTTATTCGTTCCAATATGAGGATGGGCATCAACAAGAATCTTTTCATCAGCGCCAAATCTCACAAGCCATTCCATGACTTTATTTACATCCCCTCTTTTCTTTGATCTAGTATATAACTTGCCATCTGAATAGGTTCCTGCACCTCCTTCACCAAAGCAATAATTAGAATCTGCATCGACTTCCCCATCTCGAATTATGGCTACTAAATCGCGACGACGGTCTCTTACTTTTTTTCCTCTCTCAAAAATTACAGGCTTCAATCCCAATTCAATACATTGCAGGGCAGCAAACATTCCTGCCGGACCAAAACCAACAATATGTACTTCATTCGAAGAAGAAACATTGTTTTCTGGTAAAGCTAGGAGTTCCGGTACCGGTTCTCCGATAAAGACTTGAAAAACTAAATTGAATTTTATGGAACGTGACCTCGCATCAATCGATCTTTTCATTAGTTTGATTTCTACAAGATCTTCCTTTTCCCTAGCCGAAAGTTTATTGAAAATCTGTTTTTTGACCTGATCCAGGTCTGCATTTTGCTCTGGTGAAACTGAAAGACGGATTTCTTTAATCATTACCCTTCAAATGTAATCGAAAACCACCAAACGCGGTTATATAGCTTATCCACTGGGTTGGATAAATAAGTATTGTCGTCAAAAAGTATGGACTTAAAGCTATGTGAATATTTGACTTCAAAGCCGAACTTGAAATACTGGAGAAAGAAATCAAATCCTACACCTATTTGCCCTTGCCAATCGTGTTTCTTTGTTTTCAACATTAATTCTCCGGGAACCTGATCATCATCTTGATTCGAGGAAAGATCGTAACTGTATTGAGCTCCTGCCAAAAAATAGGCTGCAAAATTCGTAATCCTTAAAGTCCTAAACTTAAGGAGCAACGGGAAGTCTAATGAAGTAGCTTTTAAAGCTTGAACCTCTTCTTCAACAAAGCCAGAATTCCGCATGAATTGGTATTTTACCGAACGTTCCTGAAAGGATAAACTTGGAATAAATCGCAAACGAAGAACAGGTAAAAGTTTTAAAGATGTAATGACACCCAAGTTAAAACCGATACTCCCTTTTGTTGTCATGTTGACAACACTATCGGTTTGACCGGGAACATATTTTCTCTGCAAGCCAAAAGTCGAGTAATTCGTCCCGAGCATAAACCCAAAATGAAATAAACGACGATCAAATTTCCTCAGGTTCAACGGTTTCTCTCCCTGACTAAACGATGCGTTAGGCAAAAAAACTAAGATGATCAGTATGATGAACCCGATTTTCCTCATTTAAAGAAAACGAATGATTTACACAATTATTTTTCTCCAACATAGATGGTTGCTATACCACCGGAGACCATTTTACTTCTTGTATTCTTATATCCCACTTTTTTCAGGATCTCTAAAAAATCCTCTCCTTCAGGGAATGCTGCTACAGATTCTGGTAAATAGGCATAAGCCGCATCATCCTTAGAGACCGACTTTCCTATTTTAGGAATGACATATTTTGAATAAAGGCCAAATGATTGTTTCACAGGAAATTTCTTGGGTTTCGAGAATTCCAAAATAATAGCAACTCCACCTGGACGAAGCACTCTTCGCATTTCACCAAGACCTTTTTCTAAGTTTTCGAAATTACGAACACCAAAAGCTACGGTGAGTCCATCAAAGGTATCATCTTTGAAATCCAAATTCTCAGAATCACCTATTTGCAAGACAACTTTGTCGGTAATGCCTTTTCTGCAAAGTTTTTGCTTCCCTTTTTCTATCATTCCTTTGGAGATATCAACTCCTATGACAGATTCCGGTTTTAGCTTTAAGGACGCTATCGCAAAATCACCTGTACCCGTTGCCACATCCAATATCTTCTTGGGATTGTATGTTTTCAGGATTCGAATTGCTTTTCGTCTCCACATTTTATCTATTCCTAGAGACAGCAAATGATTCAAGTAATCATACTTTTCTGAAATATTATCAAACATTTCAGCAACTTCCTGTTTTTTACTTGAATTCTCTTTATTGTATGGTTTGACTACCTTCTTTTCCTTTTCTTCCATCACTTTTCTAACCAATCATTGTATGTCCTTTTGGA
>JAUICI010000055.1 GCA_030427935.1 Bacteroidia bacterium
CAACAGCGGCAGCTTTAGCATACGGACTTGACAAGAAAGATCAAGACGTAAAAGTTGTGGTATTTGACTTCGGTGGTGGAACGCACGATGTTTCGATCCTTGAATTAGGTGATGGGGTATTTGAAGTATTGGCTACAGATGGTGACACACACCTAGGAGGTGATGACGTGGATGATGTGATCATTAACTGGTTGGCAGAAGAATTTCAAAAAGATGAAGGATTGGATTTAAGAAAAGATCCGATGGCACTTCAAAGATTGAAAGAAGCAGCAGAGAAAGCGAAGATTGAATTATCTTCAACTACTTCAACTGAGATCAATTTGCCTTATATCATGCCAGTTGATGGAGTGCCAAAGCACTTGGTTAGAACACTTCAAAGATCGCAGTTTGAGCAATTGATTCACAAAATTGTTGAAAGAACCATCGAGCCTTGTAAATCCGCTTTGAAAAATGCAGGATTGTCAACTTCAGATATTGATGATGTGATTTTAGTAGGTGGTTCTACAAGAATTCCTGCAATTCAAGATGCGGTTAAAAAATTCTTCGGAAAAGATCCTTCAAAAGGAGTAAATCCAGATGAAGTTGTGGCTTTAGGTGCTGCAATCCAAGGTGGAGTTTTAACTGGAGAGGTGAACGATGTATTGCTTCTAGATGTGATTCCACTTTCATTAGGAATTGAAACGATGGGTGGTGTTTTCACAAAATTGATTGAAGCGAATACAACAATTCCAACGAAGAAGTCAGAAGTTTTCTCTACGGCATCAGACAATCAGCCTTCAGTTGATATTCACGTGCTGCAAGGAGAAAGACCAATGTCTTCAGATAATAAATCACTAGGAAGGTTCCAGTTGACAGACATTCCACCGGCACCAAGAGGAGTTCCTCAAATCGAAGTAACTTTTGATGTGGATGCGAACGGAATCATGAATATTTCTGCGAAAGACAAAGGGACTGGAAAAGAGCAATCGATCAAGATTGAAGCTTCTTCAGGATTAACCGATGAGGAAATTGCAAGAATGAAAGCGGAAGCTGAATCTAACGCAGAAGCAGACAAGAAGAAAAAAGAAGAGGTCGATACAATCAACCAAGCAGATTCTTTAATCTTCCAAACAGAAAAGCAATTGAAAGAGTTCGGAGATAAAATTCCTGCCGATAAAAAGCAACCAATTGAGGACGCTTTGGCCAACTTGAAAAAGGAATTTGAAGCGAAGAATATTGACGGAATCAAGTCGGAAATGGAGAACTTGAATACTGTATTCCAAGCTGCTTCTCAAGAAATGTATAATGCTTCTCAGCAAGCTGAGGGTGGAACAGAAGGTGCAACCGATGCAGACCCAAATGATGAAGTAACAGACGTAGATTTTGAAGAAGTAGATGAATCAAAATAAGTCAAAAAAGCTAGAGTTTGTAAAAGCCGTTTCATACTGAAGCGGCTTTTTTTGTGATATATGTTACAAAAGATATTTTAGGATTTCGTAACTTGCGGCCCTTCAATCCACACTAGCCACAACAAACTCGCTAAAATGAAATTTGTTGTTGCACACATATTTGTCTTTTCATTTGTTCTGGTTTTTGGACAAGTGAATTCTGTTCAGGATGGTCCCTGGAGTGATCCGAATACTTGGAGCTCTGGAGTTCCTGGGAATAATTCGGACGTAGTTATTAATCATCAAGTGAATATCGATCAAAACGATCGATGCAGAAGCATGACGATTAGTTCTTCAGGAACTTTAATTAACGATGGTTTTACTCTAAGGATTGATCGGGCTTGGACAAATAATGGTTCGTTTATAGATACATTGGGTACAATCAATTTCGAAAACACTTTTTTTGGCTGGTTGTTTGGAGGAACTAGAACCATAACGGGAGCAACCAATTTTAATAATGTCTCCTTTCGATTGCATTCAATGAATATCAATTCAGCCGTTACGATTCGCGGCGTATTGTCTTTGGATATTTTAGGGATATTAACCGTGAATACAGGTTCGCTCACATTTATTGCTTCGGAAGATTATCATGGACGAATTGGTAATGTAAATGGTGGTGCTTTAAATGGAACTTTTACCTCGGAAAGATATGTGGGGAGATGCAACGGTTGGTCCTGGTATGCGGGTCCTTTTGACGCAAGTTTAGCTCAGTTCGCTGCTTCATCGGGCGGAAGAATGGTTTATACGGGATTTCCTGGTTCTGATGCACCTACTTTCAATTATGTGAATACCTATTTTTATGATGAAAACTGGAGTAGCGTTGGATTTACAGGATATGTGGTTCCTTCGAATGTTTCAGATATTGTAAGTCGTGGAACAGGGTTTTGGTACTGGAATTCAGATACCGTTTTTAATAGTGGTCAAACGATGATTCCTCAAATGTGGAAAATGTCACTGACTGGTTCAATGAATGTTGGAGCAACTTTTAATTTCTCCTTGAACTATACAAATACAGGGAATTCAGCGAATGATGGATGGAACTTTTTAGGAAACCCTTATCCTGGAACTTTAGACTGGGATGCTGGAGGAGCTTGGTCTTCTTCAGGTCTTGATGGGGCACTTTATACCTATAATACTTGTTCGCAAGCATACGCTTCCTACGCTGGAGGTGTAGGAACCAATGGTGGAACGAATTTAATTCCATCTTATCAAGGATTTCACGTAAAAGCAATAAGTGGTTCACCAACACTTTCTACTTCAGGTGCGGCATTAATTACTACGGATGCTGATTTGAAAGCCATGAATCTGAGTCAGAATATTTTGAGAATTCATTTGGGCGATGATGAAATCGTACTTCGTGCAAATGAGAATTCGAATGATCAATTTAATATTGGGATCGATGCACTAAAATTTGCAGGAGATTATGAACGTGTTTATTCGCAGAATTTTAGTGGAGACGAACGTTATTCAATAAATACTTTCAATGATTCTAATGCTCATATTCCACTTTACACAAGAGGTTCTGGTGTTTTGATGTTTGATGAGGTTGAATCTTGGGAAAGTCATTATGATCTGACATTGGAGGATTTGAGCACTGGTTTCATGTATGATATTCATCCCGGATTTGGAATTCAATACTCGAACTCTGATACCGTGAACTTTGAAAATCGCTTTATCGTACATTTATTTGGCGGATCAGAATTAGGACTCGAAGATAATCAAGAAGATTTTGGAATACATGTGAGATATGATCAAGATGAACTGGTTGTGTTTTCGGAAAAAACAATTGGAACTGTCGAAGTTCAGTTGATTAATATGATGGGGCAAATTGTATACGCTACACAAAATGTATTGAATCCCGGTGGTTTCAGATTAAAAAGACCGAATCAAGTTATGATGCTGCGAGTTATTGGTGATAATATCAATAAATCAATCAAGGTGTTTTAAGGGTTTAACCCCGCTTTTGGAAGCTCTGTTTTCAATTTATCAGAGAAGTGAACAGAAAATAAATTTTCGGTTTTCTTTTCTTTTCCTTTTAGCTTTTGTGCTTTCAGTTTTTTATAAAAATACTTATCTCCGATTTTAACCCCAATCGTAATATTCTCCTTTAGTTTAATTGTTTTGGTGCTTGAATTATCCAGGTCCAAAGTGCAATGAACCCGAACAGAATGACCAATCGTATTTTGGTCCAAACCTTTCTTGTAATAACCTGGTGAATGATCGGCCTCCTTTTGAAAATGTGCCTTTACTACAACAGATTCGATTAGACCAAGGACAGCTTCTTGCTTGTAATTGCAAGATTTTTCGTTGATAGCTTCTGTAATTTGAATGCCATAGTCGATCTTTTCTATTTTACACGAGTTAATCTTTAGAATTTTGTAATCCTCATTGCTCTCTAAAGAATGATTTAAAGGTTGATAAAAAGCATAATCGTTTTCTGCAATAATCCATTCTTCATTAAACGAGAATGACTTATTTAAGATGAGTTTCTTATCATTCTTTGAATTGATCGCTTCAATTTCAACCTTTACTTCAATTGATTCAATAAATTTGATTTCCCCACTCGTATTTTTCAAGCGTAAATTACATGTAAGAAAATTGCCGGTTTTTGTTTTTTGAAGCTTGCTGATTAGGTCAAATTCGAAATTATCTTTCTCCTCTGCAGCCTTGTAAAGAATGGAATTGCCTTCACCTCCAGCAAAAGTAATGAGAACCCAAAAAAGGGACACCACGGTGAAAAGTTGTTTAGTCATAATAAGGTTTTGGGCAAAATTAAGGCCAAAATATATACAGAAGGATAAAATTTTGTTAATTTTTTATCAAAAGAACATCGTTAATTTAAATCTCCTTTTTCTTTTTGAACCATTTTTTAAAATACAGGACGTCAAGATAATAGAGTATTTTTATGGAGAGCGTATTGGTTGCGGGAGATGTAATCATTTCTCCAAAATTTCTGAAAAAATTATTCTCGACATAATTTCCATTGGTATAGATCGAGTTTTTCCAGACAAAGCTCAATTCACTGCCTGGCTGGAAAACCCATTTGTAGATAAAGTCTATAGTCCAGGCATTAAAATTAATATCATGCAAGGATTCACCATTGGCATCCACTCCATCGTAATTCATGTATTCCAATCTCCCGTCATCTTGCAGCAGATAAAAATTATTGTAATCCACACGTGCCCAATAATGTCTAATTCTTAGATTCACTCCCATGCGATTTGTAAATCTGAAATCAACCGTTAAGGTATTGGTGATTGTATGTTTGTCTCTGGTTCCAAAAACAGATTCATCTGGGAGGTCATCAAAAGGGTAAAAGGCATAACCTTCTTCATTGTGTCCATACACATATTGAAATTCATACACGAAAAATAGCATGTCACCCACTCTTACTCTAGGAGAGAA
Source organism: Bacteroidia bacterium (assembly GCA_030427935.1). GTDB lineage: Bacteria > Bacteroidota > Bacteroidia > Flavobacteriales_D > Crocinitomicaceae > JAGQYP01. Next base: position 4,833 of record JAUICI010000055.1, read on the forward strand.
ATAACCTGTTACATCGAATCGATTTTGACCAATGTATTGGCGGAAATATGCATTGATATCATAAGCGAAAACTTTACTGTAGTCACTTGATACCCAACCACCGAAATTTATGGAAGGTAATGCCCAGTATTTTTTACCCCAAAAACGAGGTTCGTAATAATCGTACTGACCAAAAGGCCTGAAATTAAAATTTAGACCACTTGTCATGAAATTCAGGAAAGTACCATTGATTCCGAGGTCGACATTGAATGATTCAGGCCGATCAGGTGTATACAATCTTGTATGATTCACATTTAATTCGATTCGAGTTCGGTAGAATTTCTTCCATTTTTTGAAGGTGTAATAACCGATATTTGCCGTAATCGACCTCTGGTTATTCCTCAACTGAAATCCCATGTCATTGATGTCGTATTTGTCACTGGTTTCGCTGTAACTAACTTCACCCTGAACGTTTCCACTTGTTTTTGCAGCTGAAAGGCCGTAATTATAGCCCAATTTATTATCGATAGAACTGCCATATAAATAAGAAAGCTTTGCGGTCCCTCCAATGCTGAATGAATTGGCTTTGTTTCTGTATAAACCACTTACAACACTGACATTTGCATCGTAAAATTCTCCTTCCCTGGTTGTATTGGTGTTCATGACAGAAAAGACCGAGTTATTTGGCAGGTTTTGAGAGATTGAAAAGATGTTGTAATTGGTCCAAGGATCCGTTATATAATTTCGAGCTCCTCCAACACTATCCGAAATCACTCCAATAGTTCTATTTGTAACAGCATTTAAAATACCCACTCCAATCCCTTGTTTTGTTCGCCCACTAATCTTTGTGGCATTAATAAGTTGAGCGATAGAGGGGTTTTTTGACACATATTCCCCTATGGTATCTTGAGCTTCGCCATTGATATCTCTATAACGCAATGGTACACCTCCAATCCTTCTTGAATAGAAGACATCTCCAATATTGTAAAGTTCCATTCCCTCTGTAAAGAACTGCCGATTTTCATTAAACCGAACTTCGAAAGGCGTTAAATTCAATACTTGATCGTCTGTTCTCACATTTGTGAAATCCGGAACAAGTGTCATGTCTAGAGTGAAGGCATCGGTTATTCCGTATTTCACATCCATTCCCAATCCATAGGCAAAGTCCCAATTTTTACCATTCGGATTTGGGTAATGACTCGTCAGGGCTGAAGCATACGGTGAAAATGCAAGTCTGACTGGTGGTTGAATACCTTTTATCCCTTCCAATATTCCAAATTGATTTAGTAGACCAAATTTTTCTGGATCTACGGGGTTCCAATAAGCATTCTCTCGATTTCTTCGGATTTGTCGGATGAAATTAATGCTCCAAGTTTGAACTTCTTGACGTGGGAACCGAATAGCGGAAAAAGGAATTTGAATTTCCACTATCCAAGCGGAGTCTGTTTTCGTTGTTTTACTTTCCCAAACAGCATTCCATGTTCCGTCTGCACTTGATCCAAAATAGTAAGCATCTCTTTGGACTCCCGCTGCGGTTACAAAATAACCAAATGCATTATTTCCACCTTGATAGGGATCTATGATCACCCCAAAATAATCACCATTCCCAAAATCATCCCTTTCTGAAAGTGTGTAAAAAATGGAGTCTTTATCATCATATAAAACCGCGGCAATATAAAGTGAGGTATTGTCATAACCCATTTTAAATAGGGTTTTTCGAGTACATGGATCTCCTGTTTTCGGGTAGTTTTGTGTGAAGCCTGATTCGAAAGGAACAGAATTCCAAGCTTTGTCATCCAGCTGTCCATCTATTTTGATGGGTTCAGTGAACTCTTCTATTTTGAGATTTCTCTGACCATAGCTAATGCAAATGAGTAGAAAAGATATGCCAAGAAGTACGGTTTTCATTACAAGACCACAAAGATAGTAACCATTGTCATCGCTTTAGATTATAGAAGTAATAATATTCAAGACAAATTGTTTAAAATTATTCGGATTTAAAGAGAATCCGAGATGAATAATTCTCAATTTAGAAGTTTTGACTGAGAACAGATTCGACCCAACGAGTGGTTTTAGGGATGTAAAATTTTAGAGAATTTAAGAGTTTACAGAGGATTCTGTTCATAAAATTAGATTAATTTTGTCTATTAATAATCGACTATGTTAGCGCTTTATTTAAAAGAAATTCGGAGCTTTTTGAGCTCGGTCATCGGCTATATTTTTATAGCCATTTTTCTCATTTTGAATAGTTTGTTTCTTTGGGTGATCAGCTCAGACACAAATATTCTGGAGGGAGAACAAGCGGATTTGATTCCATTTTTTTACATCAGTCCCTATATCTTTCTGATTTTAATACCTGCGATTACCATGAGGTCGTTTTCTGAAGAAAAAAGAACGGGTACAATCGAATTACTTTTTACCAAACCCTTATCAGATAATGCAATCATACTGGCGAAGTACTTGGCTGGTGTGACTTTGGTTTTTATCTCCTTGATTCCAACATTTGTCTATTATTACACCGTACACAAGTTGGGCAATCCGGTTGGAATTATGGATGATGGAGCAGCTATCGGATCTTATTTCGGGCTGATGTTCATCGGTGCATGTTTTGTAGCATTTGGAATTTTTGCCTCGTCGATCACCAATAGTCAGATTATCGCTTTTATCATTTCAGTCTTTCTTTGCTGGTTTTTGTATGATGGTCTCAATATGCTAGGAAGCTTTCAATTGATGGGTGAATTTGATTATGTAATCAAGAAATTCGGCATGTTTGACCACTACGAAGCTATTAAGAAAGGCGTGGTCGATACTAGGGATTTGTTTTACTTTCTTAGTTTGATTCTGGTCTTCATGGCCGGAACCAAGTTTGTTGTTCAATCTAGAAAATGGTAAACGATGGGACTAATAGATAGAATAAAAAAGAATAACACTTGGGAAAAGGACTTAACCGTTCTTTTAGGCTTGATCTTCATCGTACTGATCTTGAACTATATTTTAGCATCCTACTTTATTCGCTGGGACTTGACGGAAGACAAAAGGTATTCCTTGAGTCCAAAAACGGTTGAGTTTCTTCAAGATGAAGAGAATATTCCGGACAAGATTATTTTTAGAATTTACTTGCATGGAGAGATTCCTTCTGAATTGAAAAAACTGGAGACGGCAATTAAGGAAAAACTAGACGAGATTCGTGTTTATGCAGCTGACAAGATTGAGTATGAATTTGTAGATCCCAATGCTGGAAGTAAAAAGGAAGCCGATGAACTTCATAAACAGCTTTACGATAAATCTTTAGGAATAAAACCAACCGATTTTTATGTTTATTCTTCTGGAGAGAATCGACATTTACTTATCTGGCCTGGAGCTGAGATTATTTACAATGGGCAGATTTCAGGACATATTCAATTCTTTCAGCAGAAAAGGTTGAATACAAAGATGGATTTGAATCCCCTAGTAAATACAACCATCAACAATTTGGAATACATTTTCGTTTCCGCAATTCGAAGAACGGTAACTGAAAACAAAAAAAGAATTGGTTTTTTGCAAGGTCATGGGGAGTTGTCGGAGCATCAGACTGGAAGATTAAGAGAGTTGCTTACGCCATACTATAAGATTAGAAATATTGAATTGGAAGGTGAAACTTCCCTATTGAATTTGGAAGGATTAATCATTGCTCAACCTAAAAGAAGTTTTTCAACCAAGGATAAATTTTTGATTGATCAATTTGTCATGAATGGTGGAAAAGTGATGTGGTTTTTGGATCAAATCAAAGTCAATGAAGATTCTCTTTTCCTGAAAGGTGAAACTTTTGGAATCCCGTATAATTTAAATCTCGATGACCAATTATTTAAATATGGGGTTAGAGTAAACAAAGATTTGATCGTCTCCCAAAAAGCAGCCCCAATTTATGTTCCGAATCACCCTCAAGGAATTTTGCCATGGTTGTTTTTTCCAGTTTTAGAAGGAGCGGGAACGAATATTACAAAAAATGTGGACCCCGTTAGAACTGAGTATGTGAGCTCGATTGATGCTGTTGGTGGTGACGATATTTCAAAAAGTATTGTGCTTACGGCTGGACCAAAAACAAAAATTTTGAAAGCTCCGGTTCGAGTGAATTTCAATTATGTCATGCTAAAGAATGATTTTGCAGATCCCTATGAGTACAATACAGCGGTCCTTTTGGAAGGGAATTTCACTTCTTTCTTTAAAAATCATCCAGTAGTGCAAATCTTAAAGGATTCCATGAATTATAAATTCAAAGAAGCCGCCCAAAATCCAGGTAAAATGCTGGTGGTTTCGGATGGAGACATTCTCAAGAATGACTATGATTCCATGATGATGAAAACAACTGGAAGAGCCGAATACAGATATTTCAGTTTGAATTTTAATAAATACGATGTTCAAGCAAATGAAGGTCGACCTAAACTCGTTTTTGGGAATGAAGAGTTCCTCCAAAACATGATTGACTATGTAATGGAAGACGAAACACTCATCGATATTCGATCCAAATCCATTACGTTGAGATTATTGGATAAAGACAAAGTTGCTGAACAAAAATCACTTTGGAAATTTATCAATATAGTGGTGCCTTTGATCGTTATTTTACTTTTAGCAGTAGTGATGATCTTAGTTAGAAAAAGAAAATACGCTTCATGAAAAAGAATTTAGTAATCATATTAATCGTAGCTGTTGGGATAGGTTTGACCATATTCGCATTGAATATGAAGAGTGCGGAGAATTCGACAATTGCAAAGGAAGGTCTGACTAATTTTGCAATCAAGGATACAGGAAGGATTGATAAGATTGTACTTTCTTCTACACTTGGAATGGAATATACCGTTGTCCGAGATGATGGTGGAAACTGGACGAATTTAAACGGAGATTGTGTTCAGGATGAGCTCATCAATAATCTGCTTGAAACGATTTATCGAATAAAAGTAAAGTCACCTGTTCCGAAATCTGAGAAGGAAACGGTCATGAACAATTTGAATCAAAGTCATGTCAAATGCGAGATTTACGTTGGAGGGATTTTATCTAAAACTTATTTTGTCGGAACCCCTACTCGAGATCATTACGGAACATATATGTTATTGGAAGTGCCGGAAGAGGGAAGATCTCCTGACCCGATGATTGTGTACATTCCAGGTTTTAGAGGAACAGTTCAGCCGAGATTTAATGCAGATTGGAGACAATGGGCTTGTTCAGGAATTTTTAAATACCAACCAGAGAATGTCAAAAAGATTACCCTCAAAAATTTCGAAAAACCGGAAAGAAATTTCGTAATTGAAAGTGATGGTGATCGCGAACTAAAAGTTTCTCACAATGGGGCGTATAAGCAGATTTTTGATTCAACCCGAGTGCGGGATTATATTTTGAAATTCCAGAAGATTCATTTTAATCAATACAATTATACCTTGAGTCCAGAGGAGGTCGATTCAGTTAAAAAATCAGACCCTTATGTTCGAATTGAAGTGGAGGGACACAATGGAAAAAACGTGACTGTGACTTGCTTCAAAATGAAGGCGGCTCCTGGAGATGTTGATCTAAATGGAAATCCTTTAAAGTGGGATCAGAACGTGATGTGGGCGGTATTGGATAATGGAGATCTTGTAAAAGTCCAGTATTTCGTTTTCGATAAGATCATTAAACCCTTGCAGTATTTTACCCGAGAACCCTTAAAATAAATGTTGATAAGTAGGTTTTATTTGTGGAAAACTGCTTATTCCGTTTAATTCACAAAAATTCTAAAGCTTTAAATTTGTTAATTGAACATTACAAAAATTAGCTGAATGAATTTTATCGTATCAAGTGCTGCATTACTGAAAAGCTTACAGTCGATCAGTGGTGTGTTGAATACCAGTAATAATTTACCGATTCTTGATAATTTCCTTTTTGAGATTGTAGATGGAAGACTGACCGTTTCTGCAACGGATATTGAAACTACGATCCACACTTCATTGGAAGTTGAATCAAAGGAAGATGGTAAAATTTGTATTGATGCTAAGAAGTTGTTGGAGATCTTGAAAAGCTTCTCTGATCATCCACTTAATTTTTCGGTTAGTCTGGAGAATTTCGCTGTTGAAATGACCTCGGATTATGGAAAGTATAAATTGGTTGGAGCTAATGCGGAGGAGTTTCCAAAGAATCCAACTTTGTCTGGAGCAACTTCCATTAAAATTCCAGGAGAGGTGGTGTCTACTGCAATTACGAAAACTTTATTTGCTACAGGTAATGACGATTTAAGACCTGTGATGAGCGGCGTTTTCTGCGAATTTTCAGATAAAGATCTTGTATTTGTTGCTACGGATGCACACAAATTGATTCGATATAGAAGAACAGATGCTGCAGGATCAGGAGCGTCAGCTTTCATTCTTCCAAAAAAGCCTTTGAATATTTTGAAAGCAAATTTGAAAGATGATGAAGAAGTTCAAATCGAATACAATGAATCGAATGCTGTATTCAGATATGGAGATACAGAATTGGTTTGTAGATTGATCGATGGGAAGTATCCAAATTATGAAGCCGTGATTCCTACTGAGAATCCGAATAAGTTAACAATCGACCGTGTTTCGCTTTTGACTTCAATCAAAAGGGTTTCCATTTTCGCTAATAAATCGACCAATCAAGTGAAATTAAAAATGGCTGGATCGGAATTAACTATTTCAGCTGAAGATCTTGATTTTTCCAATGAAGCCAATGAAAGATTGACTTGCGCTTATGATGGAGAAGACATGGAAATTGGATTCAATTCGAGATTTATTATTGAAATGTTGCAGAATTTGGAAACTGACAATGTTGTAATCGAAATGAGTGAGCCAAATAGAGCGGGAATCATTCTTCCAGCTGAAACAAATGAGAATGAGGACATCTTGATGCTTGTAATGCCAGTGATGTTGAATAGATAGTCAATATTTGAAAAACCAGAATAGAAAATGAAGTCTGTCAAACTGATTTTATCAGAGGCAGACTTTTTTTATTGCTTATGAATTGGATGTGTACCGGTTCTGGTTTTTAAAAGGTACACACCATTGCTTTTTCCGGAAAAATCGATTTCAATGATTCTGTTTGTTGGACGAAATACATTTAAGCTCTCGGTGATGTCTTGTCCTAGCAAATTATAAACTTTTACATCCTCTAGTTCTTTCTGGTCCCCTTCAACTGTGACTATATGGTTTGTTGGATTCGGATATAAACGAACTCCATCCGTTTCGCCAAGAATTTCTACTGACCGAATATCTGAATAGGAAAATTGACCATCGAAATCGGTTTGCTTGAGGCGGTAATAAGAGATACCTAAATGTGGATCTGTATCACTTGTTTCATATTGGATATTCTGATTTGAATTTCCAGCACCATTAACTTCCTCAATAGTTTCCCAAAATTGACCGTCCACAGAGCGTTCTATGCTGAAATAATCATTATTTATTTCCGACGCCGTTTCCCATTGAATTTCGACAGATTGCTGGTCGATGGTAAATGCATCGAAAGTGATTAGCTCAATTGGAAGAGGTGTTTGCGAACTGTTGATGGTAGCAAGAGTAAATCTAATATTGTCAGTCAACCCACTTATTCCTGCAAATTGATAGGCTCCTCCACCTAAATCAGTTGCTCCCGAAACTTGAGTAGACGTATTAAAGTTTCCGTCACCATCGGTATCAATCAATAATCTGAGGTCACTTGCAGTTACTGGGCCATGCGCAGACAGATCCCATGTAATGTCAACTGACCCAACATCGACTGGTGTTCCCGAAGTATTCACTTCACTTACTCTCCAAACACGATTCAATCTAGCTTGTGTACCCGCAGGAATATCGGCGTATTCATATGCAAACATTCCAGCACCATCATGTCCCCAAAACATGAATTCAGTATCATTTAAATCAGTCGGTGAGTTAATGCGCACCATCGCGTCACTTTGAGAATCATCGTGAATTATCGTTCCACTAATTTGTCCGATTCCACAAACTTGAAAATCATAATCTCCATTCCCAAAATCATCTTCGTCATAGAGGTCGTTAACTCCCAAAGTAATTCCATATTTAGCGGCTAGATAATTGGAAACGATAATGTGTTCTGCACTATCTAAAGAATAATTGTAATGAATCACTTCACCGTAATCAGCCCCTAAATAGGTTCCATAACCCACATTTAAAGCTCCGATAGCTACATCTTGATTACTATTTGGAAGCGCAGTTGAGGTTTCGCTCGCTTGGGCTATTTTAACTCCATTACTAAACATTCTGGATCTCTGAGCGGCTGGAAGAGAGCCGTCAAAATCAAAACTTAGAATGTAATTGGTCGCATTTGCGAATGTATTTCCACCACTATTGTATCTATTGTTTTGAGTGTGCACATCATTATTCAATCGATTCCCCGACCAAAAAAACCACGTATAAGCGTATTGCGTGCTAACCGTGAATGTTACCCTCTTTCCAAGAATTCCTCTGGGGGATCCGTTTAAGTTATTTGGTCTTAAAACAGCATAGTATGTAATTCCAGCTGTATTATCCAAAACCGGATTATCAAGAATAGCCATTTCGTCATTACCACCATCAAGTCGAATAATGGGTTGGTTATTTAATGCACTTGTATTGAAAAATTGAGGTCGTTTTGTAGGATCGGTTTGTGCGGCATTGTTTCCATAAGCCGAGAAATCCGACCAGGTTGGTACAGGGTCACCATCAGCTCCACTCAAATCTCCGGCTCTAAGCCACATACCATTTGAGGCAGTGGTTCCAACTCCTCCTGGTCCAAATTGCCCATAAGCAAATGAAGCTAAAAGTGTGAATAGTATGAAGTGAGAACATCTTTTCATGCAATGGTTTAAACGAAAAGAGTACTAAAATGGTTGCGGAAATTAAAGATTTTTAAAGAGGTAATCCTGCATAAAGTCAAAGCATTTGAACCAATTCACCCAGTTTTTCTCTGTAATATTTGTGAAATTGCAATTGTGTTCCCCATTTCTGAACAGATAGTAAAATCAAATTTTGAAAATAAGGGTCTTCGATTAATTTCTTTGCGTTAACTGTTACCGTGTCATTCCAGACATAGTCTTTTAAGTCAAAGTGCTGGAGCATGAAGGGTTCTATACGGTTGGCATAATAAGCTTTTACCTCATTTGTAGATCGTTCAAGGTTATGGCTATACTTTTGTAAAGTATTCAACTTGTAGAGTAATTGATGATTTTTCATGATACCCATATCACCCTTATTGTTGATGACATCTAAGGCTGTGAAGTTAGGATAGAACTCTTTAATGAAAATTAATCTTCCAAAATATTTAACTAAACTATCTTTTTGAATTGTTCCTGCATGGATGGCTTTGTTTAATTCTTGAATATTCTTGAAGTCATTTTGCATACCTTCCAGCACTTCGTCTAGTTTTTCAATATCGGACTCAATATTATTTTTGATTTCACTCAGGTATATGTGCTCCTGTTTATTGTCTTTCCTTTGTTCGATTAAAGAATCTACATATAGAGCAGATAAAAGCCCAATAAAGACGACAAGGAGCTCCCAGATTACATTTTTCCAACTGATATTTTTACTAATTAAATTCTTCATTAAAACCGCATTCCAATTACACAAACATCATCCACTTGCTCAAAATCTCCCTTCCACATTTCAAAAGTACGATTGAGATGCTCTTTTTGTTCTTCCATTGGCATTTGGTGTATGGAAAGCAGAAAATTTTTGAAGGGTTTATACTTAAACTTTTTCCCTCCTTTTTTGTCTGCTATGCTTTCCCCTCCAAATTGATCTGAAAAACCATCTGAAAATAAATAGATCAAATCACCTTCTTCAAGTTGGATGGACTTTTCTGAAAAATCAGACATATCACGGTATTTAGCCACAGGTTTTCGATCACCTTTTATTTCAACTAAAGCCTTATCGTCTTGAATAATATTTCTGGTGTTTTTCTTTTGCTCCTCTGTTAAGCGCTCTGTTTTCATGACTACCCAAACTGGATTGTTGGCACCGGAATAAGTCATAGTATTTCCGTTAAAAGCACAAAAGGCGATGTCCATTCCGTCTTGCACATTTGCGCCGCTCATGGAAAATTGTTCTACAACCAATTCTCTGGTTTTATTTAGTATTTTTGAAGGATTTTTCTCGCCAAATTCTTTTACAGCTCTATTGAGTGCATTCGAACATACAACGCTAACCATTGCGCCAGGAACCCCATGTCCCGTGCAATCGGCAACGGCCACAAAAATGGTGTTTCCGATTTTTTCAAACCAATAAAAATCGCCACTTACAACGTCCTTTGGTCTGAAGTAGACAAAGTTTTGAGGAATGTGATTCGTGATTAAATCTATAGAAGGTAGAATCGCATTTTGAAGTCTTTTCGCATAAGTAATACTGTCTTTAATCTCTTCATGACTTTGCTCCAATTGCTGGTGTTGAAAAGCGATTTCTTCTTTTTGAAGATTAATCTCATTTTTTTGCTTTCGAGTGATCGAAAGTCGATTGAATACAAATATCAAAAAGATTCCCAAAAGAATTAATCCAGAAATGACAGCATAAATAATCACCAATTGACGCGCTTGCTCTTCTTTTTCAATCGCAATCAGTTTATCGTGTTCGGCATCATCAATAGCCTTTTGTTTATCAAATTCATATTTTGCCTTTTGCTGATAAGTTGCGGTTTTCGTTTTAATGTTTTGCAAACTATCGCGCATTTCAATAAAAAGCTTGTGCATTTCCAAGGCCTGCATCCCTTTGTTTTGATTCTCATAAACATCGCTCAATACTTTTGCCGCATTTTGAATTTCCATTGGATATCCAATTTTCAAGGCAATTTCTAAACTTTTTTCTGCAGACTCCTGGGCTTTTAAAATATCGCCTTTGAAATAATAGATCGAGGCTAGGATATGGTAAGATTTTGATACACTTTGTGGATTTTCGATTCCTTCCAGTATCCTTAAACTTTCCATGCAGTAACGGATAGCCGTTCCAAAATTTTTCTGTTTCTCATAGACTTGGGCGATATTGCTGAGAGTTCCCCCTAAATCAACTTTGTTTCCAATTTTTTCGTAAATCGAAACGGCTTCAAAATACATGTCCAAGGCTAGATTATAATCTCCTTTTGAATAGTACATTAAACCAATATTGTTAGTCGTGGAAGCGATTCCATGTTGGTCTCCCATTTTTACCCTGATCTTCTTTACTTTATCAAAGAATTCCAGGGCTTTCAGAGTGTCACCTTGTTCGGCATACAAAATTCCAATATTGTTATAGCTCGAAGCAATTCCATCTTGATTATTAGCTTCTTCTTCAAGTTTTAATTCTTTATAATAATATTCTAAAGCCAAAGGAATATCGCCCATGTCGTAATAGAGAATGCCAATATTATTGTTGACCATGGCCATTCCCGATTTACTGTCAATTTCCTTGTACTTTTCCATTGCCAAATCAAAATAGAACCTCGCACTATCAAGATTGGGCATGTCGGAATAAACCAAGCCAATATTATTCAAGCTTCTTCCAATTCCTTCGGTGTTTTGGAGTGCTTTCTCCATTTCAATGGACTGACGAAAGTGAAGAAGACTTTGCTCAAACTTACCATCGTAGCGATAGATCAACCCAACATTATTAAGGCTATTCGCTTTTTTTAGTTTGAAGAAACGATCTAGTGTTTTGTTTAGATTATTCTTTTGTAGGTTTCTGTCACAAACTTCAATGATCTTTTGATTGAGTTCCAAATCTAAAACGGGATCAACCGAATAAATAATATTATCCCATTCCATGTAGGCATTTACAAGAATTGTATCAGAGGGATTGGAAGCTATAACCTGTTTTAAAGAGTCGATATAATCTTCTTCTCCCTGGCTAAGCATTTGAGCACCAGAAGGTATTGCAAAAGTGAGTGCGAGTAGTATGTGAAAATATCTAATGAACAGGGTCTTTAATTCTTATGCATAACACATCAATATAACGAATATTAAACAGATTTGGGTGCTTGAGAAGGGATATAATTTAAACTTTGCTTTTGACTTTCCCTACGTTGTCAAAGCAGTTGTTCACAAATTCTTTCATCTTATTTGAAGAATTAGGGTCTTTATGTTTGATGCTTCCTTCCGATAAATTGATTTCATAATCCGCTGCCCAATTTTGGTGTTCTTGTGCCAATCTTTCAATTCCATTTAGAATGTAGTCAATCTCTTCATCGGTATGAGTTGGATGAATCGACATTCGAATCCAGCCCGGTTTAAGAGAGCAATCGCCTGAACTAATTTGTGTGGTAATTTCACTTGATTGAACTTCGTCCACATTTAACAAATAGTGACCATAAGTCCCTGCGCAAGAACATCCACCTCTTGTTTGAATACCAAAACGGTCATTCAACATTTTAACTCCGACATTGTAGTGTAGATTGTCAATGTAAAAACTAATTACTCCAAGTCTCTTTTTATGTTGTTCTGCTAAAATATGAAGGTTGGGAATTTGTTCAAGTCGACTAAAAATGACTTCCAAAATCTCTTCTTCTCGAATTCGAATGTTTTCGGTTCCCATTTCTTCTTTTAACTTCATGCACATGGCAGATTTGATGGTTTGAAGAAATGCTGGAGTTCCACCGTCTTCCCTCGCTTCGATATCGTCCACGTATTTATGTCCTCCCCATGGGTTAGTCCAATCTACCGTCCCGCCACCTGGATTATCCGGAATACTATTGGTGTATAATTTTTCATTAAAAATAAGAATTCCAGTTGTACCTGGTCCTCCAAGAAATTTGTGGGGAGAGAAAAACACGGCATCTAAATAGGCCCCATTAGCATCGTTTTCATGCATGTTGATATCCACATAAGGGCCGGAGCAAGCAAAATCTGCAAAGCAATAACCTCCATGTTCATGAATGATTTTTGCGATTTCCATATAAGGCGTCTCGATACCCGTAACATTGGAACATGCCGTAATTGAAGCGTATTTTATTTTTCTGTTTTCGTATTTTTTTAAGATTTCCCTGAAATTATTTGGGCAGACCAAGCCATCTTCCGTTGGTGGAATAATCTCTACATCGGCAAGGGTTTCTAACCATGTTGTTTGGTTAGAATGATGCTCCATATGCGTTATGAACACAATTGGTCTGTCATTTTCCTCCAATTGTATTTTGTCTTGGTATTTTTCATGCACTTTCAAACCAAGAATTCTTTGGAACTTATTGACAACACCTGTCATCCCTGAATTCGTTGAGATCAAAACATCCTGAGCACTCGCATTTACATGATTCTTGATGATTTTTTGCGCTCGATGATAGGCATAGGTCATGGTTGAACCTGTATGGTTGGTGTCCGTATGTGTATTTGCTACCATCGGCATCAGGTCATTTACCAAAGCCTCTTCAATTGGGAGGTAATTTCTTCCACTTGCCGTCCAGTCAGCATAAACCAATGGCATGTCTGATTGAAAAGGAGTTTGAATCTTTGAATCAATCCCAATAATGTTTTCTCTAAAAGGTCTAAAGTAATTTTCCATGAACGCAACGTGAATTTTCAAAAGACCAAAAATAGAGAAAATTGAATGAATTTTATGAGAAAGAATGCGGTGCAAAATTGTTTTCCTAAATTTAATGAACTGCTAACTTGATAAATTGTACAGTTAGATAAAGTCTTAATTCATGATGAAAATAATTTTAAATGTTGCAATCATTTTAAGTATTCTGGTTGCATGTTCAAATTCCGAAGCTCAGGAAGGAAAAAATAATTTACAGTCTATTCGTAGCAATGACAAAATTGACTATTCCAAGGTTGTCTTAAAGGTGGAAAGAGGTGCTTTTCATTACGATAGTTTTGTTTTGAAACAGGATTCTGTTGTTTTTATTCCAAAAGAGGATCGGGTAGGTGCTAAGAAAGATGCAAAGTACTACCGAAGATCAGCGATAGCGATTTCAAAGGAAGATTTTAAGATTTATATTGATGGATTGATCAATAAAGGATTTCTAGAAATGAAGGATTTTTATGATGAAAATTCAACTTGTACCAGTGGCTTAAGTGTAAGTCTCCAAATCAATGGAAAAACCAAAACAATCAAATGCACAGATTTTGAAAGAGGTTGTCCGGATTTGCTTTATAAAATTGAGAATGATTTAATCGAAATGCACGGAATGAAACTTCACCGTAAGTTTTTACCGGGTTAATTTTTTTCTTCAATATTGATTTAAGCCTGGTTAAATTTTGCTGTGCAGTAAGTGTAAGAAAATATTAAAACAAGCAAAAAGAAAGTCCCACATTGTGGGACTTTTTTATTTTTTTCTTGATTTCATCAAATCTTCAAAACTAATTTCTTGGTAGCCGCTGGTGGGTGCTTCAAAAAGAGTGGATTTGATTTTTGTGTCTTGATCGACCGCAGAAGCCGTCAGACTTAATTCCATTTCATTTGTAACTGTTTGATACTCCAATGGAAATCCATTTAAAAACTGAAAATTCTCATGTTTCTTTTTAATCTCTTCTGTGATATAACCAATATAAGATTGTCCGTTCGAAAACTCCATTTCAATTTTTTTGCAATCGTATCCTAAGATTTTTTTGCTTCCTTTTATTTCTTGAACAACTGGTTGAGAATCTTTTCCTTTATTAAACTCTTCCAATTGCTCTTTATTTAATTTCACCATTATTTTGGTGTTAGCAATGTCCATGAGAACAAATCCTTTACCAGTCTCCTCATCAAAAACTACTGTTTGATTGAAAACTCCCAGAATAGTAATATAAGAATAGGTTTTCTTACCACTAAAACGCATGGTTAACTTGCTGTCGGGCATTTTTTTAACCACTTTTTTAACTTCTTTTGGAGCTTTCAAAATTTTAATGTCGTAAATGACGCTTAAGTCTTGCGCAAAAATATTCGAAACGATTAGGGTCGTGAGTGCTAATAGAATTGTTTTCATCTTCTTATGTTTAGTTGTATTAATTAAAAATCCTTGCTGTAAACAATTGCCGTCCAAAGACTGATCTTCATGTCGTCCATGCGATTGAAGATCGGTCTAACCATGCCTTTGTGAGCTGATATATT
>JAUICI010000056.1 GCA_030427935.1 Bacteroidia bacterium
GGTAGAGCATTGTGAATATTTGATTTTGAAATACCTGGTTTTATGGAACGAATCACATTGAAGTCCAATGAACGAGAAGCGTCGTAATCTAAAGGTTGTTGGTCGCTAGGTCGAATTTCATTGTATAGTCGCACATGAGGCGTTCGGTCGAGCACAAGTCCGTCTAACAGGTTGTTCAAACCTTCCATGAATCCCATCAAAATGATATAGGATCCTATTCCAAAAGTCACACCGAGAGCCGCGACAATGGTTTGCTTGTACCTTGAAATCAGATGAGTTTTGGTAATGTCCAGTATGATTTTACTCCTACTCAACCTTTTCTGGTTTTATTAAAACGGTGTTTTCGTCAATTCCTGAAAGGATCTCAACTCTTTCTAAACTTCGTATTCCGGTTTTCACTTCTATTTCTCCATCTTCAGTGAGCACTTTATTATTATCAAAAAGGTAGTTCAATGGAATGGATAGGCAATTCTCTTTTTCTTGAATGATGATATTCGCTTCTCCTGACATCCCAGCCAGCAGTACTTCTGGAGGTTTGATGAATTGGGCTTCTACTTTAAAAGATCTTGTTTTTAAATTCTTGAAAGGATACACTTTGGTGATGATGAATTCAAAAACTTGGTCGGGATACGATTCGAGTTTAATTAAACCTTTTTGTCCTAATCGAACTCGTGCAATATCCACTTCATCAATCAAGAGTTCAATCAGAAAAAGGTCCACTTTTCCAACAGTTGCGATAGGTTGTTGGGTTGAAACAAATTCACCTGGATTTATAAATACTTCATAGACTTTCCCATCCATGACTGACTTAACCGAATAATTCCCAAGTTCAATATTCGCTGATTTCAAGGCATTGACATTCTGGTTATAATTCGATTGCAGATCCAGTTGAGTTTGACGATAATTGATTTTCAAGCTAACCAATTGCGAACGCGAAAGATCATAATTCATCTTTCTCTGCTCCAATTCGATCTTGGACCCAATTTTTTGTTCATACAATTTGGCTTGTCTGAAATAATTAACCGAATCCAACAAAACTTGTTGTTCTTTGATTTTAATTTCGCTTCTCAAAGAAGAGAGAACGGCATTTTTACCCTTTAATTTTTGTCGAGCCAAATCCACTCCGATTCGCGCATTATCTGAATTAATCTTCACATCTTCAGAGGTTATTTCAGCAATGGTTTGGCCTTTGAATATGGAATCCCCTTCATCGATGAAAATCCCTTCCACAATTCCAGGTCGGGAAGCATAAACTTGAAACATGTCTACCGGATAAATCTCAGCGGAAGCATAAACAGCCTCTGTCATTTTACCTCTTTCAGGACTAATTTTTTCTTTTTCCTCTCCACAAGAAAACAATGCAAACCCTATTGCAAGAAGAAAAGTTGATTTTAAGTTGGGTGCTTTCAATTGAAAATTTTTGTGCAATCTAAGATAACTCATGAGGAAATTCGTTGAAAAATATCAATTTTCAAATGGTAATCCGTCATATTCAACTACTTTTTCCTCCAGGCTTATTCATGGATAAATGAAGACAATATGATTACCAAAGCCAAATTGTTTAAGTCTTTAAGCGAGGTACGAGCCGTCTTTCATCCATGAGCGAAGCGGTCTAAAAATCACTTTTTCACCGCTTTTTCGTAAATTTCAATCCACTCATGCATGGTCATTTTGGTCATGAGTTCACCCAGAAGATCATAAGGTATATCATCCGTTTTTTTGAATCTCACGCAAGATTTTCCCATGTCCAATTTTCGTTTGGCGTGTTTTGGAAATTCTTCTTTGAACCAATCGGAGAGTTCTGGAACCGCATAAATACCGGAATGGTAAAAACCAATATGCGATTTCTGCGAAGCCAAGGCCAAAAAGGGTAAAGGTGGATGGGGTTTCACATGATAACCATCCGGATAAACCGACTTTGGAACTACCCAACCCGGCATTCCCCAGCACATGATTTCCTCAAATCCTTCTGGAATATTTGCGTTTACAATTTCTCGAATCTTATTCATGGCTTCCTTGCGTTCTTCCGGAAGTTCATGGTAATATTTTTCTACTTCATTCATTTTTTTAGATTTTTAGAACGTTCCTACGTCGCTTTAAGACATAAGATCGTTCGTTCCTCACTTAAAGATAGACTTTCCAATTATCCAACAATCTATATGTTCAGACATCCAGAAATCCATCCTGTGAAATTTAACGGAACTTCTGAAGTTTAACAAATAATAATTTGAAAACTAATTCTTTACAATCCGTTCGCGACCAATAATTTCATCATCTTTCCTGACTTCAATGATATAGATGCCTGGTAGGCCGGGGACATCAATCGTAAATTCTCTTTCTGTGATTTCATCATTAGAATAAACTAATTGTCCTAGTTGATTTGTGATTCGAATATTATGTTTTTCATTTTGATCAGAAATAACAATATTGATTCTACCAGAAGTTGGATTTGGATAAATATTGAATCCATCAATTGAGTTTTCATTGATACCTAAGGATGAATGTGTAATACAATTTGAAGTATCCAAACAACCATTATAATTGATTTCAACGGCATACGCTGTATCTGGACTTGCGGTAAAATACTGACTCGTTGCATTTGGAATTGGTGATAGATCAGGGCAAACCAACCATTGGTAGCTTGCTGATGATTGATTGGAAATCAGGTCGCTTCCATTTTCAGATATAGATGTATCAATTTGTATAATGGAAATTTCTGTTTCTATGATAGAGTCACAACCATTCAAAGAAGAAAGTTGAGAAACCTGAACCGTATCGTTCTCTATTGATTGAACGCTACTTCCATCTGGGAAAGTATAGGGTTCACCATAACAAGCAGTTTCGTTTGTAACAGAATTAAAAGTTTGATTCACAATGAGTTCTTGAACAACCAAGGAGTCATTTCCTTGAATATTCTGCAAGGAATCAACGTAAAAGCCTGCTTGACTTTCATAACTACCAAAAATTTGGATAGTATCGTTTGAACAAATTATAATGGGTTGAAGAGTGTCTATAAATGCACCATGAATAAAGAAATTATCTAATCTAAATCCATGTGGACCAGGGCCTCCATCCCGAAAATCACCTCTGTGATTGAATCTAAACTTGACATAAGGCTCACCGGAAAGGAATTCTGCATTAAATTCTGCATGTAGTAAATTTCCTGAAAATGTGGTTGAAAAATTAACCCAACCAGGTTCTCCATTTAGAGAGGTTACATCGTTTGAATTATACCAATTTACTGCATTTGGATCCATCGCAGATGTTAATGTTGTCCACGTTTGTCCTCCATCTGTAGAGTATTGCATGTTTCCACCTTGCCTATTAGATAAAGGACTCATTACTCCAGTAGCCAAAAAATCAAATTCAAGCTTTACATCTGTAGTGTTAGAAAAATCTAAAGCAGGAGACTCTATTGATGTAATGGCCAAGTAGTCCCAGTCATAGCCATAACCTATCAAATCAAAACCATCCATGAACCATGTTCCAGGCATACAATCATATGCTGGATCCATGAAGTTATTCAAGCCTCCTTTACCAAGGGGTTTATGTCTGAATCTAAAATTATGTTGGTTGTTTGTCATCAAGCCTGTTGAATCATTGTACCAGCACCAACCATCAATTTCATCTCCATTAAAATCAAAAAGTAATGGGTAGTTGAAATGAGTCGCCGTGTCCAAGTTTAACCTTAGCCAAGTCAAGTTATTTGTTTCATTGCTTTCATTGTTAAGATCTAGAGGATCAACTTCTACCAATAAGTAATTGTAGTCTTGCAAATTTTGCGGTGTTGGGAAGTTTAAACCACAGTAGTGTTTTTTGAAAGGTCTAATTTTTGGGACATTTTCTTCTTCCATAAGCTGGTCCTGTCCTACTTGAAGTATGGTATCATTACTTAAATAAAACCGAACAGTTGTTGGTGTAGAAATATAGTTTTCATTGTTCTTGATGTCAATATGATCTCGAATAAATTTATCTTCAGATGAAATCATCAAGTTTTTATGAGTTATGTTGACTAAATCAATTTTCCTCTCACTAATTTCAAAGTCATCAATTATTGTGCCTTCACATGATTCTCCTCCCACAGCGAAAACAAACATAAACCTGATATTTTCATCGTTTTTTATAGCATCCAAATCAATTGAAACTTCATAGGGATCCATATAATCTCTCCCGTAATAGGAGGGAGAAGTAGGTGAAAAAGAATTTTGATTTTTCTTATATAGATTTAAGCCAAGCATATTTAATTCTTCTTCATCCTCCCCTGTTACACTATTGTAACTAAACCATGAATATGGCCCTTTGTAAGAATCATTTGAAGGGAGCAATGTTTGCCAGGTTGACCCACCATTATTGGAGTACATTATATTAAGACGAATATCCCTGGCATTAAAATAAGGTGCTAGCGAACTATCTCTAATTGTGAAATTTATTTTAAATTCCATTACAGGATTATTCAATTCTGTCAAGTCAAATAAAGGGGTAAGAAGATGAGACCGTGAAAATGTGTCAACAAGACCTGTATCCGAAGTTATGAAACCTTTTGACCCTGAAAATGCCTCAAATATTTCATCTCCACTCGGTTCCCCCCAAATCCAGTTATCTTGACCAATTGAAGAAAAATGACTCCAATCATCGACGTTTGACTCAAAATCATTAAAATAGGGTAAGCTTTTGTTTTGAAGTTGATTGAATTTAATGTGTCCCGTATTGTCATATTCATGCATTTCATCAATTGCATTACCAGCATCAGCTTCGTAAATAATAAAAAATTCAGTGATGCTCGTATTGGGTTTAGTAAAGCTAAA
The DNA here is from genome assembly GCA_030427935.1 of Bacteroidia bacterium. Taxonomy (GTDB): domain Bacteria; phylum Bacteroidota; class Bacteroidia; order Flavobacteriales_D; family Crocinitomicaceae; genus JAGQYP01. The sequence continues at coordinate 4,806 of JAUICI010000056.1, forward strand.
ACTTCGCCAAACGAAAGAGGTATCGGTCATGACAGGCTCGATATTGGACCCTAAATAAATGTCGGACCCATCTAGTAAGGAATCTGTAGAGTAATAAAATTTTGTTTCAGTTGTCGGAAGGCCAGCAAGCCCCCCATTCATAAAATAGTACCCGATACTATCTAGGTTATTATTTGAATTAGTATAGTGATGAGCTTCATCTATTAGAATAGTCGCATCTGGTTTAGCCGAACCAATATATACATCATCAATAAAAACATAATTGTCATCATTATAAGATGGACCAATCATTCTTATTTTCGTACTTTGGATTCCATCATGACTTGAAATATCTCGGCAATAGCAATCCCACCCATAAAGCCTAGAATCGGGGACATTCAAAGCCAAATTTGGACTTTGAAAAGTAGGTTCACCAACAAAAGCAACAGGATTTGCTATTTGTGTTTTTAAATACACTAACTGGGATTCATAGTGTTTATAATAGAAACAAAGGACTGAATTAGTTGAATTTGAAAGGTCAATAAACGGTGAATATAAGGCCTCAGGGTTGTAGATAGATTCTCTTGAGTAATAGCAATTGTCTCCAGATCTGGCTTGTTCAGCATGAAAGTAATTTGGAGGTCCCCAGTGCCAATTGGTCAAATTTTGGTCTATATATCTATTCCATTCTGTAGTTGAGCTGTCGAAATATTCTTGATAAGGGTTTTCATATAAGCTATCTAATTCTAGAACAATAAATCCAATATTATCCGTCTCATTATTTTCAACTAAAATATTTGTCGAGTCTAAGTAGTAAAAAACATAATGTCTACCGCTTGAAATTCCAGCAGGCATAGAAAAAGTATTTGCAAATGAATAATCAGTTTGTTTGATATTGTTATTAAAACTGCCTAGAAATTGGTCGCCTGGATCTAAAATGGGATCATCGGACAAGAAGTAGCTACAAGTAAAGTTGTAATAATCTTCCCACTGGTTTAAAAATACCCATGTAAGATCTACTTCAAAATCAGGGAAATAATTATTGAGCCCCCTAATTGTGTCAGCAGAGGAAGGATACACATTGAAATAAGGCTCATCAATTCGGAAATCATCAATCATCCATCCTTCTTGATTGGATATATTGATGCTATAGCGAAATCGAAATTTCACACTATCATTTCCTTGTAGAAAACCAAGATCTATTGCAACATGTTTAAACAAACTTGAATAAACAGGGGGAAACCCCTGATTTGATTGCCAGTTCTTTTTTTGAGCACCTACATCATCAAGAATGAACCAATTAATGCTATCTAGGCTATACTCTAACTTTGCGGATGATTCAGAAGGATCTGTAGAATACCTATTTTTTTGGTAGAAAGAAAGAACTGAATTTGAACTGGTGTTCGACAAATCAAAAAATGGCGTTTCCAAAATCATCTGTGAGCCTGCATTGCAAGAACCATTTGGATTTGTAACCCAAGCATTAAAAAGGGAGTTTGCCGAGGAAAATAAATTTCCGTTTGGCTGACCCATTTCCCATTCATCGACACCTACTATGGAATAGTGATACCAACCAATCGTATCTGAAGCATTATCAAAATTATTAAAATAGGGTAAAGAAACTCCTTGAGAATAAACCTGTAAATAAGTAATTAACAACACAGGCAGAATTAGACGGAACATATAAATCGATTTAATGTAGAAATCAAAATTAAGCCAAATAAAACATTCACCCAAAAAGCCCTAATCAAATTTTTACTAAATTGGGCAGTCAAGAAAAAACTAGATAACCATGAGTGAAGTAAAATCAGACTTGGAAATTGCTCAGGCTGCCGAACTGGAGCATATCAGCAAAATTGCAGCTAAACTAAATGTAAGCGAAGATGCTATTGAAATGTATGGCAAGTACAAAGCCAAACTTCCTTTATCATTGATCGATGATCATAAAATAGCCAACAATAATTTGATTTTGGTTACCGCATTAACCCCAACTCCTGCAGGTGAGGGTAAGACTACGGTTACGATCGGACTTACGGAAGGATTGAACAAGATTGGTAAGCAAGCCATGGCGGTTTTAAGAGAACCTTCTCTTGGACCTGTTTTCGGAATTAAAGGTGGAGCTGCGGGTGGAGGTTATTCTCAGGTTGTTCCAATGGAAGACATCAACTTGCACTTTACAGGAGATTTCAATGCGGTAGAAAAAGCGAATAACTTGCTTTCTGCTGTAATCGATAATAATCTACAATCTCGGCCAAGAAGTTTAGATATCGATCCTAGAACGATCAAGTGGAAAAGAGTAATCGACATGAATGATCGTGCGCTTAGAGATATTACGATTGGACAAGGAGGTATCGGAAATGGTATTCCAAGACAAGATGGGTTTAATATTACAGCCGCTTCTGAAATCATGGCGATTCTTTGTATGTCGAATGACATTAATGATTTGAAAGAGAAATTAGGAAATATTTATATCGGTCAAACTTTCAAAGAAAAGAAACCAATTTATGCCAGAGATTTAAATGTGGTTGGAGCTATGGCTTTGCTATTGAAAGATGCCATCAAACCTAATTTGGTACAAACTTTAGAGCACAACCCTGTTCTAATTCATGGGGGTCCATTTGCGAATATTGCTCAAGGAACGAATACAATTATTGCTACTAAAATGGGGATGTCCTTATCTGATTACGTTGTTACAGAAGCTGGATTTGGAGCTGATTTAGGGGCTGAAAAATTCTTGAACTTAAAATGTGTGCATGCGGGTCTAAAACCGAAAACGGTGGTTGTTGTAGCTACAATTCGAGCATTGAGACATCACGGTGGAGCGCAAAAAGAAGAGTACAATACACCAAGTGTGGAAAGAGTCAGAAAAGGAATTGCAAACCTCGAAAAACACATTGAAAACGTACAGAAATTTGGATTGAATCCGGTTGTAGCGATCAACAAATTCATTTCGGATACAGACGAGGAATGGGCTGTTGTGAAAGAAGTCTGTGAGAAACATGGTGTAAAAGCTGTGGTCTCAGACGGATGGGCAAACGGTGGAAATGGAACCAAAGAACTAGCTGAAGCAGTTGTTGCAGAGATTGATTCTGGTTCGTCCAATTTTAAACCACTTTATGATTGGAATTCTACGAATATCGTGGAGAAGATGGAAACAATCGCTAAAGAAATCTATGGTGCTGATGGAGTTGAATTAACGAAAAAAGCGCTAACCGATCTTAAGAAGATCGAAGAATTAGGAATGGGTAATTTACCTGTTTGTATGGCCAAAACGCAGAATTCATTTAGTGATAATCCAGCATTGAGAGGAAGACCGGAAGGTTTCTCCATTAATGTAAGGGAGTTTGAAATTGCTGCTGGTGCAGGATTTATTGTGCCAATTCTTGGTGTAATGATGAGAATGCCAGGATTACCTGCCGTTCCCGCTTCGGAAGGAATGGATATTGATGAAAATGGAGTTGTGACAGGATTGTCATAATAGAATTAATACTTTAGTTGAACCCTGACAAGCTAGACTTCGTCAGGGTTTTTCATTTACTACTACATATGAGATTTATACTTTTTTCACTCTTCTTTATTTGGATTCATATTTTTGCTCAAGAAACAGTTCGATGCGGCAAAGCCCGATATACAATAGAAGGTATTTTAAGCAATACATCTTCCTATAAACCCATTATGAAACAAAATATGGGCATTAAACCCGAGATTGGGGCTAAAGGAGAATTGTTGAAGTATTTCACCTCAAATCTTTTTGGTGGCAAAATGAGTGGTACTCTGGTCATAGCTGAGGTTGAAATTTTAGCGATAAGTGGATCAAGTGTTACTTTGAAAGTTCTTGAAGAAAAGTCACAGATCATCATGAATGGCAAAAAGAAGAATCACTTTCTGAAAGGAAATAAGGTGAAACTGAATGTCTACGATTATCAACAACCGAGAGAAAAGATTGAGTACTGGGAAAATGGAAATCGAAAGTCCAAAGGGATGATGGTTTGTGGAAAGAAACTAGGGCAGTGGTCTTACTACGACTTAAAAGGAAATTTATCAAAAGTTTATTCTCTCAATGAAGATGGTGAGATTGATGGAGAGTACTTAGAATTTCATCCTAACGGAAAAATCGCCCTAAAAGGAACATATGACGATGATGAAAAGAAAGGGGAGTGGAAAAGCTACAATCCAGATGGTTCAGATGGTGGTTTTATAAATTATAGATATGGCAAGAAGCACGGAAAGTACAAATTGGTTTATCCTAATGGTCAAACTAAAGAAATAGGTGAATACGATTATCGCGGTAAAATTGAAGGCGTACAGATTGGCTACTATGAAAATGGCAAAAAGAAATTTCAATACGATGAAGACAAACGAACCTTGCAAGAATGGTATGAAGACGGAACTCTAAAAAAAGAGTTTAAACTAGATTATTCAGGCGAGAAGAAGGATGGTTTATGCAAGGAATATTATGAAAATGGTCAATTAAAATCTGCCATTGAATACGACGATGATGAATACGAAGGCGACTACAAAAAGTATTATGAAAACGGACAAATAAAAGTAGAGGGAGAATACAAATGGACGGATCATAAAAAGACCGGAGAATGGAAAGAATATTATAAGAATGGTCAACTTAAATACCGGCGAAACTATTTTGCTGGAAAGATGAAAGGTCGAAACGAATCTTTTTATGAATCCGGGAACCAAAAGATATCAGCAAATTATATTGATGGAGAACCTGAGGGAGAGGTCTTGAGTTACCACGAAAACGGAAAGCTAAAAACAAAAGCATATTTTAAAGCAGGAAAAAAGGTGGGAACTTGGAGTCACTATTTTGAAGATGGCTCTTTAAAATCTCAAAGATCATTTGTTGATGATAAAATGGAAGGAGTATACTCAGATTATTATGAACCTGGAAAACTAAAAGAAAAGGGATCGAAAAAAGGCATGCTGTATTTCGGACCTTATGAAAAATACTACGAAAATGGAAACTTGCACTCCAAAGGAAACTTTACAGAAGATGGAAAACGAACCGGAGCTTGGGTTTTCAATTTCGAGAATGGAAAAGTAAAGAAAAAAGGCACCTATTCAGATGGCAAGAAAACCGGCAAGTGGATAGAAGTTGATGAAAACGGAAAAAAGAAGAAAGTGAAGTATGATTGAATTTAATTGCTAGAAGCTAGAAATCAGATGCCAGATAAAAAGAGCTCTTGCGATCTCTGCGAAACCTCTGCATCTCTGCGTTTAACTTTACCTACTTCTTTCCTTCAAAACACCTTCGATATCTTCCAACTCAACCCCTTTTACCTTCAACAAAATCAAATAATGGTACAATAAATCTGCTGCTTCATTCTTGAATAAATCATCATTATCATCTTTAGCTTCAATCACAACTTCAACAGCTTCCTCTCCCACTTTTTGAGCTACTTTGTTGATCCCTCTTTTAAATAATTCATTGGTATACGAGTTCGGATCGTCCTCATCGATTTTTTTATTGATTGTGGCTTCCAAATCATAGACGAATCCTTTTGCTGTTTCATCCCCCCAGCAAGTCGTTGTTCCTTTGTGACAAGTTGGTCCCACTGGATCAGCTTTAATCAATAGGGTATCCTGATCACAATCCACCATGAGTTCCTTCACGTATAGGAAATTACCAGATTCTTCACCTTTTGTCCAAAGTCTATTTTTAGATCTGCTAAAGAATGTAACCTTTCCTTCTGCCTTCGTTTTTTCAAAGGCTTCCGCATTCATATAGCCTAGCATGAGTACCTGTAAAGTCTTGTAGTTCTGAATGATGACAGGAACTAACCCATTAGTTTTATCGAAATCAATTTTCATATCTGACAGGAATATTTTCGTTTAATAAATAGTTTTTTAATTCTGGAACAGGAATTTCACCGTAATGAAATATACTTGCTGCTAGTCCCGCACCAGCTTCTGTATTTTGGAATAAATTTTTAAAATCTTCTTTCGCACCTGCACCTCCGGAGGCAATAACAGGAATATTGATGCTTTTTGCTACTTCATTGGTAATGTCCAAAGCGAATCCATTCTTGGTTCCATCATTATTCATGGAAGTTAGCAAGATTTCACCAGCTCCCAAAGATTCGCCCTGCTTCGCCCAATCTATAGTTTCTAAAGCAGTTTCTTCTCGACCACCTTTCACGAAGACTTTCCATTCTAGACCGTTGAATTTAGTGTCTATGGCCAAAACCACACACTGACTTCCAAACTGCTCAGCAATCTCACGGATCAATTCCGGTCTTTTCACTGCAGCAGAATTGATACTAACCTTATCTGCTCCTGCTTTAATAACGGCTTCGACGTCTTCCAAACTATTGATTCCGCCTCCAACAGTAAAAGGAATATTAATCTCGGCAGCAACTTTCTCGACTAAATCAACCAAAGTTTTTCTTTTTTCCACTGTCGCTGTAATGTCGAGAAATACGAGTTCATCCGCTCCATCTTCGGCATATTTTTTCGCCAATTCAATTGGATCTCCAGCATCCCGAATACCAACAAAATTGATTCCCTTCACTGTTCTTCCGTCTTTGATATCCAAACAGGGTATGATTCTTTTTTTTAACATGTTTCGATTTACGAATTTAGAATTACGATTGACGAATTATTAAATTTGTTAGGTCACTAAGATTAATTTTATTCTCATAAATAGCCTTGCCCACAATAGCACCTTCACAGCCTATTTCTTTGAGTTGAATAAGGTCATCCAAGCATGAAACCCCACCGGAAGCAATTAAGCTGACACCAGTTTCTGTCATAATCTCTTGGTATAATTCATTACTGGTCCCTTCAAGCATCCCGTCCTTAGCTATATCGGTTGAAATAACATACTGAATACCATTGGATTCATATTCCTTGATGAAATCTACAACATCTACATCACTTGTTTCCAACCATCCATTAGTTGAAATTTTACGATCCTTACAATCTGCTCCGAGAATAATTTTTTCTGATCCATACTTTTCTATCCATCTTAAGAAAACTTCAGGATCTTTGGCTGCGATACTACCTCCCGTTATCTGGTTCGCACCACTTTCAAAGGCAATTTTCAAATCATTATCAGATTTCAATCCCCCTCCAAAATCAATTTTCAAATTTGTTTGATTACATAGGGTTTCAAGCACTGAATGATTTACGATCTGCTTCGCTTTTGCCCCATCAAGATCCACTAAATGCAAATATTTAATACCAGCGTCTTCAAATTGCTTCGCGACTTCTAGCGGGTTCTCATTATAGATCTTTTTGGTGTCGTAATCTCCCTTACTCAAACGGACACATTTTCCATCGATGATATCTATGGCTGGTATGATTCTCATAATTCCAAAAAGTTTTTAAGTATTTGTTCGCCGATGCCAGCCGATTTCTCTGGGTGGAATTGACAAGCATAAAAATTGTCTTTATTCATTGCTGCGGCAAAAGGTTTGATATAGTTACAACTCGCAACCTGTTCTTTTGTTGGTTCACAGTAATAGCTGTGTACAAAATAGACATCTGAGTTCTCCTTTACATTTTGAAATAGTTCAGATTCTAGTCCGGTAATTTCATTCCAACCCATATGTGGAACCTTATCCTCAGCTGGAAATTCCTTCACCTCGCAATCGAAAATCCCCAAACACTCCGTATCTCCTTCCTGACTGAACTTACACATTAACTGCTGACCCAAACAAATGCCCAAAACAGGTTGTTTCAACGAAATGATTAGTTTATCAAGACCCTTTCTGCACAAGTATTTCATAGCCGAACTAGCCTCACCAACCCCAGGAAAAATAACTTTATCAGCAGATCGAATCACATCAAAATCATCCGACACAACACAATCAAAACCCAACCGTTTCACCGCATTCTCTACCGACTTGATATTCCCCGCATTATATTTAATAATAGCTAACACCACAAATAATTTTTAATTCTTCATTTTTAATTTTTCATTATAAAACGCCTTTCGTACTAGGAATCCCCACTTCTCCTGTTTTTCTCACAGCCATTTTAATCGCTTTCGCAAACCCTTTAAAGATGGCTTCGATCTTGTGGTGTTCATTATCCCCTTCTGCTTTGATATTCAAATTACATTTTGCCGCATCACTAAAGGATTTGAAAAAGTGCAGGAACATTTCTGTAGGCATTTCGCCCACCTTTTCTCTTTTGAAATCGGCTTCCCAAACTAGCCAAGGTCTTCCACCAAAATCTATGGCTACTTGAGCTAAGCAATCATCCATAGGCAGCAACCAACCGTAACGTTCAATTCCTTTTTTGATACCCAGAGCTTCTGTAAAAGCCTCCCCCAAAGCAATGGCGGTATCTTCAATTGTGTGGTGTTCATCAATTTCTAAATCACCCTTAACTTTTACTACCAAATCAATACCGCCATGTTTGCTGATTTGCTCTAGCATGTGATCGTAAAACCCTAAACCAGTTGAAATTTCGTTCTCGCCATTCCCATCGAGATTTACCTCAATTTCGATATCGGTTTCCTTTGTAGTTCGTCTAACTTTTCCAATTCTTGGTTTTGATTTCAATACTTGATAAATCTCTTCCCAACTATTTGTCGTTAAATCCGCACTAGATGTTTTTTCTTCTGAGATGTAAATACTCTTTGTGCCAAGATTTACAGCTAATTCAACATCTGTCAACCGATCCCCAATTACATAAGAGTTTTCCAGATCATAATTTCCGTGGATATATTCATTAAGTAAGCCTGTTCGTGGTTTTCTAGTTGGGGCATTATCTTCTGGGAATGATCTGTCAATCAAAATATCTTCGAATTCAATACCTTCATTTTTAAACGCTTGAAGCATCTTATTGTGTGCTGGCCAAAAAGTGTCTTCCGGAAAACTATCCGTACCCAAACCATCTTGATTAGTTACCATAACCAATTTGTAATCCAATTCGCGAACAATCTTTCCTAATCCAGAAAAAACCCCTGGGTAAAATTCCAGTTTTTCTAAACTATCCAATTGATAATCTACTGGTGGTTCAATTACCAAAGTTCCGTCGCGGTCAATAAATAGTACTTTTTTCTTCATCCTATTGATTTTAAGGCGTCCATTAATTTATCATTTTCTTCTTTGCTTCCAATTGTTATTCGAATACAATTTGCAATGACTTTGTTTCGGTTTCTAACAATTATTTTTCGATTGACAAGCTCTTCATAGGTTTGGTTCGCATCTTTAACTTTTACTAAAAAGAAATTGGCTTCAGAAGGATAGACTTTTTCTACTAAATCTAAAGTTTGAAGTACTTTATGCAGTCTTGCTTTTTCTTCTAAAATGGCTCTTCTTCTTCGGTCGAATTCTTCTTTGTTCCTTAAAGATTTTATAGCAGCTTGCTGATTCAATATGCTCACATTATAGGGCGGTTTTACCTTATTATACAACTGAATAATCTCATCAGAAGCATAAGCAACTCCAACTCTAGCAGCAGCTAAGCCCCATGCTTTGCTGAATGTTTGTGAGACAATAAGATTCGGGTATTGATCAATTAGGCGAATTGCTGAATCTCCACTACTGAAATCAATATAAGCTTCATCTACAACAAGAATTCCTTTAAAGTCTTGGAGAATGCTTTTAATAATATTTAAATCGATCAAATTGCCTGTTGGATTATTGGGCGAACAAACAAAAATGAGTTTAATCAAAGGATTCTTGATTCTTTCTTTTAGGGCATCCACGTCGATCTCAAAATTCTCATTTAATGGATCCGTAATCAGATCTACATTATTAATTTCAGCGGATACATTATACATGCCATAAGTCGGCGCAAATGTGAGTGCTTGATCAATTCCGGGTTCACAGAAAATTCGGAAGGCTAAATCGATAACTTCATCACTTCCGTTGCCGATAAAAATTTGCCCTTTCTGAACACCCTTTTCTTTCGCTAACAATTCCTTCAATTCATTCTGGTAAGGATCCGGGTAACGATTGAGTTCTCCAAATGGATTCTCATTCGCATCTAGAAAAACACTGGCCGAACCACTATACTCATCTCTTGCAGATGAATAAGGTTTTAGTTTCTGTATGGAGGGTCGAACGACTCTATTTAATTCAAACATTTTTTAAATAATTTAATCTGACACTAACCGCATTTTTGTGCGCAATTAACTCTTCTGCCTCTGCCATGATTTCAATGGCAGGACCTAAATTTTTGATTCCCTTTTCATCCAGTTTCTGGAAGGTGACTCTTTTGCAAAAGCTGTCTAAAGAAACCCCACTGTAATTTCGAGCATACCCATTTGTTGGCAAGGTGTGATTTGTTCCGCTAGCGTAATCTCCCGCACTTTCGCAACTGTAATTCCCAACGAAAACAGATCCTGCAGATTTGATTTGATCCAAATAGTTTTCAGCAGTATCCATAGCTAGAATCAAGTGCTCCGGCGCATAAGCATTCGAAAATTCAAAGCATTCTTCTATGGAGTTTAATGCAATGGCCTTGCTGTTCTCCAGAGCTTTCATAGCTGTTTCTTTCCGTGGCAAAGCGCTGACTTGCTTGTGCACTTCCTCCAGACAATTTTGAATCACATCTTCTTGGTCGGAAAGCAATACGACCTGACTATCAGCTCCATGTTCGGCTTGTGATAGAAGATCCGCAGCCACAAACTCAGGTATTGAAGTTTCATCTGCAATCACCAAAACTTCACTTGGTCCTGCCGGCATGTCGATAGCCACACCAAATTTTTGGACCAATTCTTTAGCTTTGGTCACATATTGATTTCCCGGACCGAAAATTTTATCCACTTTTGGAACGGTTTCCGTCCCAAAGCTCATTGCACCTATGGCCTGAGCACCACCTACTTTCATGATCTTCGTACATCCGACCAATTGCGCTGTGTACAAAATTGCAGGGTTAATTTCCCCATTATTACCCGGAGGTGTACAGAGAACAATCTCTTCGCAACCAGCAATTTTAGCAGGTACTCCCAACATTAAAATGGTAGAGAATAAAGGAGCAGATCCTCCTGGGATGTACAAGCCTACTTTTTCAATCGGCAAAGCTTTTCTCCAACATTGAACACCCTCTTGGGTTTCGATGGTTTCTTCTTTCAATTCCTGATTTTTGTGGAATTTCTCAATATTGTTCTTGGCCATCTGAATAGCTTCCTTCAAATTGGAATCTAAAGTTTTCGAGGCTTTTTCAATTTCTTCAGCTTGAACGAGGATAGAATCCAATTTCGAATTGTCAAATTTTTCAGCAAAATCAATTAGTGCTTGATCTCCGTTTTCTTTAACTTTTTCGAATATGTCTAGGATCAGGCTCTCCAAAGATTTCTGCTCTAACTGAGGTCTTTCTAATAAGGTTTCCCAATCTTTTCTATTTGGTTGAATAAATGTCTTCATTACAATACGATTTTATCGATTGGAACAATCAGAATACCTTCTGCTCCCGCCGATTTTAATTCATCAATCACTTCCCAAAATTTGGTTTCGTCTATAACTGAGCGCAAGGAGCTCCAACCTTCTTCTGCCAAAGGAAGAATTGTAGGGCTTTTCAGTACAGGAAGTATAGAACTTACTTCTTCAATTTTGTCATTCGGGACATTCATCAAAATGTATTTCTGCTTTTTTGCCTTCAAGACAGACTGAATACGAAACAGCAATTTGGTAAGTATGTTTTCTTGTTCCTCACTCAGTTTTTTCGATTTAATAAGAACAGCTTCAGAACGAAGGATGGTTTCCATTTCACGAAGTCCGTTTTTGAAAAGCGTAGAGCCCGAACTTACGATATCACATATTCCATCGGCTAAACCAATATTTGGTGCAATCTCAACACTCCCTGCAATAACGTGAATTTCACAATCGATACCCTTGGCTTCAAAGTATTTTCTGACGGTGTTTGGATAGGAGGTTGCGATCTTTTTCCCATTGAAGAATTGAGGATCATTAGAAACTTCATTTTTAGGAACGGCTAAGGATACTTTACACTTGGAGAAACCGAGTTTTTCAACGATTTCAATATCTTTTTCCTTTTCGTAGAGGAGATTTTCACCAACGATAGCAATGTCGGCTACTCCGTCTTCTACATACTGCGGTATGTCTCCATTTCTTAAATACAGAATCTCTAAAGGGAAATTCGGGACGCTTACTTTTAATTGATCCTTTCCATTGTCTACGGAAATTCCACATGACTTCAGAAGTTTGAGCGATTGTTCGTTCAGTCTTCCACTTTTTTGAATTGCGATTTTTAGTTTACTCATTTTAAATTTTTAATGGTCTGAGTAAACCAATAGGAATAAAAAAACCCGCCTGATTTACTCAGACGGGTTTTTGATATCTTGAATTATTACATAACATCATTAGCTCGCCTGATTGCAAGAATTCCAATGATGATGATGTAAAGTGTTTAAATTCATTTTTTTGTCTTTCAGGGACAAACTTATAGAGTTTATTTTAAATCCGCAAAAAAATTATTGTTTTTCCATGTTTAATTGGATTGTGTAGTTGCCAACAGTATACTGAATTTTAAGGGATATCCCCTTTTTTTCGATTACGGTCCATACGGCCGAATTGACGGTAATGGTTTGATTTGATTCATCTACTGAATAGGAGGAAGTAGTTGGTGATCCACCGTCAACGGTTACTTCTAAAACACCATCGCTCTTAAAATGATATATGGTTGTAGTCGTTTCAGGGTAGGTTACACCATCTTCAACGTAACTGATGACTTTCCACTCACCAATAATATTCATCTCTGTGACTTTGTTACAGCTAAGCAAGAACACAGATAATAAGGATAGAAATAAATACTTTTTCATAATTGATTTTGTTAGTTATATCTGAGCAAATATAGGATGTGAGTTCCTTATGAAGGAAAGCAAAAGTCAGTGGAATGACTGATATTTATTAACGAATTCAATCTTTTGGTCATCTATTGTTTTTCATAGGTGTCTTCCACATGAAAACCTGCTTGATAGTCGTAAAAGTTGGTTTTTAGCGTATTTCCATTTTTTTCCAAAACCAGAATATTTGTAGTGTCTCCAGATAGATTAAAAGTCACTGTAATAATTTGATCAGAGTAGTTTAAATCCCATGTAAATTCATTTATGGCGATTGTATTCGAAATGGTTTGGCCAGTTTGATTTGAGTTAAAGACTAAACTAAACTCGGTACCAAGCGAATCTAAATCCACGACTTGACCATCTGTAAGTCTATGGATCAATTCCCATTGACCAACAATATTGGAGTTGGTAGCTTTGTTGCACGAAATTATAAATGATAAAAGTATGATTAGGTAAAAAGGCTTCATCAAGAATTCTGTTACAGTTAGTTGGTTAAAAAAAAATCCCAACTGAAAACTCAATTGGGATTTTATTAGAATTAATTTCGATTATTGTTTTTCCAATGTCCAAGAGTATACATCTCCTTGGTCATTGTATTCAAATTTCAAAGTTTTACCTTTTTTCTCGGTAACAGTGTAGTTCACACCACCCATTGTTAAGGTATTTCCGTCATCGGAAACTGTATAATTTGTTGCACCTTGAGGAGTACCTGCAATATATGCATTCATGACACCATTATCCATGAATTCATAAGTCACGTCTCCAGCTGAAGGTTGCGCAGTACCATTGATAGCGAACTCAGTAACTAACCATGTTCCCACAATGTTTTTGTCTGTTAATTTGTTACATGCGAAAGTAAGCAAGGCAACAAATGATAGTAATAGAACTTTTTTCATTTTTAAAAATTTAAGATTAGAAGACCAAATTAAGTATAAATTTTACAGCTCAAAACAGCTTTGTTTAGGATTTATTCTTTTTTAACATAAAGTTAAATTGGACATTATCTATTTCCTTTTCATAGAGAAAATTTTCACCCACCATGGCGATGTCCTCTAATCCGTCTTCTACATATTGGGGTATGTCCGCATTTCTCAATTTAAATCCTCAAAAAATTATTGTTTTTCGTATTTGTACACGAGGTGACTACCTTGAACAGTGGTTTCCAAAGTCATCTGATTTCCTTGATAATTTGTGATATCATATGTTACACTACCAATGGTTAATTTTTGATCACTCTCATTTAAACTGTAAACTCCAGAGTAGAGAACTGTTGTTCCATCTCCATAGGAAATAAACGTATTTGATGACTGAAAGTCAATGGTTATGGTATAAGTAGGCATTTGATCGGTTCCGTCAGCAGTATATTCAATCATTTCCCATGTTCCCACAAGATTAGATTGATTGAGTTTCGAACAAGAAAAAAAGAGAACGGCCAAAGCCGAAAATAAAAGTAGGTTTTTCATAATAAGTAAATTTTAAAATTATCTTCCTAAGATAGGAAAACTTTGACAAACACAGGGATTTAATTTCCCGTTCTTGAATTATTCTTTCAATCGCTCATAATACACAATCCGCCCATTTAAATTGTGCGTCATCGTCATTCGACTACCTTCGATTTTGATGATATAGCTATCTTTCATTAAGTCCCCTTTTTTAGAGACTACTAATTTACCTTCGATCCATTCATAAGTTAATTGTTCTCCAATCTTTTGTGGGTCCATTCCTGATATTTTCAAAAATAGCTGCATGACTCCCTTATCAAATGACATGAGCAACATGCTTTCGTCGTCTTCGCACTCATTTTTCGAATCACAAACGATCCACAAACCTTCTATGTCTGGATTCTGAGCGAGCGTCCAAGAATAGAAAAGGAATACTATTGATGTCAACAAAAGCTTCATGAAATATAGATTAATGATTTTTTGAGTTTTTATCAAACATCACTCCGGCCTTAATCTCAGCATTTAAAATATTTGCTTCTGGCGGAATTGGGCAAGAATATTTGCTTGGATGATATGCACAAAGTGGGTTATAAGCTTGATTAAAATCGATGACGATGGTTTTTCCCTCGGGTATTCGAAGATCTAGATATCTTCCTCCTACATAGGATGTTTCACCATTTGTTTGATCATTAAAAGGCAAGAACAGATAGTCCTTGTATGCCTTTTTCTTTTTTAAAGATTGATTTTGGTAAATCTCGAGAACCAACTTTTTGCCATCAATTTCAAAATGGGC
>JAUICI010000057.1 GCA_030427935.1 Bacteroidia bacterium
ATAAGTCAAGCGAACTAAGAATGTTTTAGTCGCTCTCGTCATGATAAACAGTCAGTTCCCTGTCCTCTATTCTAAAGTCAAGCTTTTTGATTGTCTCATGACCATCTAACTTTATCCGAATGAGATTTTCCTCAGAAGGACAATCCATTTTCTTAATATGGAATCGAGTCTTTTTCAAGGTCTTCGGTAGTTTATATTATTTCTTGAGCTTAAATCTAACACCAAAATAAAATTCTACCCCCCTTGTGGGTCCCCAGACATTTGAAGTGTCAAAATAAGGGCTAAAAGGTTCTTGCCATGCCGTTATTGGTCTTATCTGACGGAAGTCTAATATGTTTTCACATCCTCCATAGAAATCAAACCATTTCCAACTGAAAGTTATCTGTGCATTTAGAATTGTGTAAGGTCTTGAAGAATCAGGTGATTGATATTCTGGGGGGTTTGAACTGGTGTTGGCTAAGAGTTGTCTTCCAATAAAGTGTGCATTCAAGTCAAAGTGCCATCTTTCGTTCAATGGCTTGAAGGAAAAAGCTGCATTCACTCTATGTGAAGCATTAAATGGCAGTTGTACTTTATTGTCATTTACTACTCTATATACATCCAAATAATTATAAGATGCTTTTATTGTAATTCTTTTGAAGAGCTCTAAACCGAAGTCAAATTGAAAACTACTACTAATGCTTCGGCCAGTGAAGTTATTAATCAGAGCCTTATTTGGTACTGAAAAATAATCAGGAAAAATCTGATTAAAAAATTGTGTCAAGTAATAATCTGCCGAAATTTGTAGCTCACAATTTTTAAAACTGAACTCCTGAGTAAAGTTTAAGCCAAAGTTAATTGCTTTTTCAGGCTTAAGCTCTGGGCTAATTATAACATCTCTCGAACTCGCCAAAAGGTTACTGTTTTCAGAGAATAAATTTATCGTTCTCCATCCAGTACCAGCAGAAACTCTTGCTGTTGTTGTTTTTGTTATATTATACTTGAATAAGGCACGGGGAGTAGCATGGAATCCAAAGGTATTATGGTAATCTCCACGCACTCCAATTACTAATACCAAATCTCGATTTTTCCAGTTAAAAGTATTTTCTATAAATATCCCAGGGACCTGCTCGAATTTGAGATGTAAGCCGCCATAAGTTCTTTTCAAACTGTCATCATTTCCAAAAGCGATGTTTTCCTCCAATTTCATATAACGATAACTCAAGCCAGTCTTTAAATAATGCTTCTTTTTCCAAGTATATTCGTATTGAAAATTGCCGTAAACATTGGTCTGATTCGCCCTGTAATGAGTCGAACCAAAATATGAACTCTGATTGTGATAGAAAGCAGAAGCGAAAAGTACGAAGTTGTGATTATCATTCAATTTGTATCCAGTCTTTGTGTAAATTTCTGGCTGGGAAAAGTTGACTGTCTGACCATAAATTAAAGAAGAGCCTTTATCTAATTTAGGGTTGAAAGTTTCTTGTCCTCCAATTCTTTGTTCATTAACGAAACGGATTCCAATTCTTGAGTTCCAGCCCCATTCGTTTTGATTACCATATTTCCATTTATTATAGAAGCTATATCTTGTCAATCTTGGAAGGTCGAGGAAATTGTCATTATCTCTATCAAATTTCTGCGCAGGTTGTGTTGTATGAGCTGACAAAATAGTACTCCACTTCTTTATTTTTTGAGTATAATTGACATTGAATTGGGACTCCAAAAAGCTATTGACATAGGCATTAACCAGTAGTTTCTCATCTGAATCAGATTCTTTCAACTCAACATTGATTTGACCTGAAATACTTTCATAACCCTGTAATACAGAATTAGCTCCTTTGGAAATATAAATGTTGTCGACTAAGGTTCCAGGAACTGTGCTTATTCCATATGTGTATGTTGTTCCTATAATCAATGGCATACCATCCAATAATACTTGATTATATACACCAGACAACCCTAATAGTCGTAATTCTTTTGCATTTGTAACAACATTAGTGGTGGCAGATTGAACACTTCCTTGAGTATCAAAACAACCTGCCAAATCACAACAAGCCGCCTTTGTGAGTTCCATTTGCGTTATTACTTCGGTTTTAATAGGGTTCACTTTAGAAATATAAGTATCTGGATTATCCCCTTTTACTATCACCTTATCAAGAGATACCTGAGTTAAAATAATAGCTAACTTTTCTTGACCATCCACCTTTACTGTATCGGTCTCATATCCTACAAACCGCACGATTAATCTTAAATCAGTGATTCCTTTTCTCGATAGTGAAAATTGTCCTTGTTCTCCTGATGTAGTTCCAATACTGGTACCTATCCATTGGAGGGTTGCTCCAAACAAAGGTTCATTATCAGTATCTACTACCTTTCCTTCAATGGTTTGAGAAAAACCAAAAGTTGACAACAGAAGAATCAAGACTATTGATAATTCTTTCATAGTCTTAATGTTATCAGATTGATATTACTTCAGTTTAACTTTGTATGGTCTTTCATTAGGGTTTTCACAGCTACCTGTTCCTTCTATAGCTGCATAGATTTTATCCTCTGAAACCAATTCTGAATTGTAATTGATAATAAAAGTTGAAGTAGCACCCTTCTTCCCAACTTCAAACTTACTCACACCATCAAGCTTTTCAACGTTAGCTTGAATCATTTTGTAATCAGTTGAACAGGTAATCCCTTTAACTTTAATTGTTATTGTAGTTTCTGGCTCTTGTGCAAAAGAGCTTGATGCAAAGCCGATTGAAAGCGCTATAGCACATATGATTGATAAAATATACTTCATGTTATTCTTATTAGTTAATACCTCAAGTTCCCTACTATATAGGGGATAATTCAATGTGTCGTATTAACTGAATTTTGGGGGATTCCAAATGGAAAATGATACTGAATTTGTATGTTCAAATTCCGAAGCAACAATAAGTCCTTGCACTTCCGTCACATTAGTAGACTTAATCTCACATATTGGCAGGATAAAACCAATGCATGTTGAACATGACATAAACGGGTTGCAAAGGTCGTTACAACCACTATCTTTATTGTTCTCTTCATTGTTCACACCTTTAATGCCATCACATGAATGGGGGCAACAATCCTCAACTTCAGTCAACTCTTCCGAACCGCAAAAAGTCAAGTCAAACATTGGAGCTACATTTAGTAGCAGTATGTGTAAAACCAATAATATAGACAATAATCTCACGAGACAAAATTATAAAATTTTTATGATTCGGACAAAACCTACGCCATTTCTCTTGTTGCCTTTGCATTCTTGGATAAAAAGGATTTGGCACCTTTAACCTGTTTTTACAAAAGAAACAATATGAACCTACACATCTTTGGTAAAAGGCTACATCTATTTAGGTATTAATGAAAGATAAATGCCTTCCAAAGCTATGAATAAAAATTAATCTGAAAAACGAAGTACATCGAGAAATTTCGAATACAAAATAGAGGGGTAAAATTAGCATTCTGTAGCTCGGTCTAATTTTAAGCCTCAAAAAATATTTACCTTAAATGATTGACCAAATCGTCTTTCAATTTTTACCCCATTTTTTTGAGAGAAAGCCTGCACAAATGACCATTTAAAAACTTATAATTAGAACATTTTTTATCCCAGAAAAAGGACTGTTTTATGGTGAATCCTGGTCATGTTGAATTTTACTGATGACATGGGACATACAAATTGAACCAGAGTTTCCAGTGATTTTTAGGGTAAATTATGTTACAAATCTGTCATTTTCTCGTTATATAACCATGTTTCCATGGTTCCCATTCTTCAATAGGCTTCTTCAGACTCTAAGCAAATTCAATAAAAGGGTTGCTTCAATAGCGTATTCCGACACACTAAATGATAAGCAAAAGCTTGCCCAAATTAAAATGCTGCTCATTACGCATGAGGATGACTTAAATTGTGATGTCGCCAAGGTTCTGGAGTCGGGACTTTTTACCCCCTCAAATTTACCCCAAGCTGATACGAACATTGTTGTAGAAGAAGCTCAGGGAATTAACCTCATATACGGCTTGAACTAATATGGAGATAGATTTAATCATGCCTTTTAGACAACATGGTAAAGATGCCTTTCATATACGTTATCAGCAATGGGATAATTATGGAATCCCAGAGCATAGTATCACCTCTACACTTCCAGAGCCGCTGTTACAGACATCATACCCCAAGGCAAAACGGATTCTAAAGCCAGGAAGAACTCTTTGTTCCTTGAGAGTACAGCACCTGATAGAAAAAATTGGAAACTCCGCTCTGAGAAATCCCATAACCTCTGACTTCATTTATTCTAACTATTTATTGATGGATAACTGTATCAGCAATAGTATGGCTAAACAAATTATGAAAGGAATCAATGGAGACACACTCAGCGATGGGGACTACTTTTCCACTAAACATAGACCAGGAGTTCTTTTTGCATTCGGTAACACCATGATGATGGCGTATTATTTCTACACGTCAAGCTATCATGAATATTTAAGAGATATTTCTCAAAGCCAATTTGAAGCTTGTCTCTTCAATAGCAACCTGCAATCTGAATATATAGAACATTACTCCAGCAGCAACTCATTCTCTCTCTATGAGAGTGAAACGATAAAAATTTTCATCCAATCTGATTCTCCCCAAAAGCCATTGTTCATGGTTGTTTCAGCAAAATGCTGATTAAAAGATTTTGAGAAAAATTTGGATCGTGGTTGATTTTAGGAAAATAAATTCATACTTATTGATAAGACAGTTATTGTCCGCTCTAACGTAGAGCTACTTCGAGTGTCGTATGGCACAATACTCAAAAGTGGGCTATTCCCCTTTGCATTTATTAACTGCATCTCCAGGTGCAAAAACAAGGATTTCTCCTAAAGGAATCCCCTTGCCTGGATTTGCCTATTACATAAGAAATGGAAGTAATTAAAAAGAAAAAAGAAACCCAGACAGAGGTTTACAAAAAGATTAAAGAAGTAGCTGAGGAAAATGGCTTTGATAAGGACAATAGCTCCATGTTAACACTTCTTCTCCGACCAGGTTCAACTATGAGAGAGAAGCAACTACTAAAAAAGGTTGATGAGCTCCTGTCTCCACTTAACAGAACGTATATGGCAGTTGTTGAGCCAGTTCTTGGAGAGCCAGAGCTTTATAACAATGCTGGTTATTATTACCACGAGAACAAACCTTGGTATCATGTTCATATCCTGATACAAGAGTTCGGTTTGGAATTGCGAGGACTTTCGACTCAATGGTTCAACATTGTTGGGAAGTCCAGTAAAAGGCTTTTTCATTGCAGTCACGTTAAGGATTCCATCTGTGCCACCATCAACTATATGACAAAGTGGTTTGAAGAAAAGCGAGACGGCTACCCACAGTACCACATTCATCAACACCAACAAGAAGAGCAACATGCGGAACTTACTATCCCGTACAAACCGACAGAAGAAATCCTTAAGCAAGTGGAAGTTAAACTTCCTATATGGAAGAGAGTCTTCAATAAGAAGTCATTCAGCAGAGTCGTATCTATTAGCTGGATATGTTTCAGTCTACTTCTAAGTTCCATCAGGAAACTCGAATAGCAATTGCAACTTTTCTATTTTTTGTCGTTATACATATACAAACTATCACAAATGAGAAAAGTGATAGTTCAGCTGGCAATATCAGTAGTAATGGTTGTTCCAGAGCGCATGCCATAACAACTGCTATCAGTATTGACAATAGGTGCAAAACTGATAGTTTAATCTGACGATTTTATGAAAGCAATTAAAAGAAGTACCACTGCAACATTTCTTCCCTGGGAGGATTTTACCAGTCTATTATTAAAGCTTGAGAGGGATAAAGAGTTTAAGTTCTTGCTTCTCATTAGTATTGGTACAATGACAGGAATGAGAGTAGGAGATGTACTTCAGTTACGTTGGCAAGATGTACTTAACAAGAAGAAGATTAGGATACAGGAGGGAAAGACTTCTAAACTCAGAGAGATTCCTATAAGTGAAGACCTTGAGCGAATAATTATTAAATGTCATGACGAATTAAAGGTAAGCTCAGAAAGTGAGCTGATGTTTCTGAATAAGTATAAGACCAAGGCTATTAGAATTCAATGGGTCAATGTTAAACTTAAGAGGTTGTTCCTTAAGTATGGTCTGCCAACAAAAGGTGTCAGTTCTCATTTGTTTAGAAAAACTCTTGGTAGAGCTGTTTGGGCAAACAATGGTTATAGTGAAGCTGCCTTAGTGAAGCTGAGCGAATTGTTCGGGCATAGCAGCATTGCCATAACCCGCAGATACCTCGGATTGCAGCAGGAAGAAATTGACGATTTATATTTAGGCTTGAAGCTGTAACCTTATTCGCCATAGAAGTCTTCAAATATTTTTTTGTCTTCAGATGAATAGAAGCGCAAGTACTTGTTAAGATAATGGTCTTCCTTGTAAGGGATGGTAGGTAGATGCTGAATAGTATAAGCTCCATTGGTGTTCTTATATACAACCTTTACTTCATGGACTTTGGTTTTGACCTTTGTAGTTGGAGTCTTAGGTGCAACTCTTCGCCTATGAATAACTTCCTTCTCCGTCACCTGGATTTCTTCTATCATCTCTATAATGATTTCACGCTTCTCATCAAGGCTCATTTCCTTGAGTTTGCCATTCTGAACTAACTTATTTTTTAAATCTGACTTGGTTAGAACAGAAATAGAATTGATTTTAGACTCTATCTGGCTGAGGTCCTTCTTAAGAACTTTCAGCTCTTTCTCTTTACCTTTTGCTGCGGATTTTAGTGCTGCCTGAGCAGATACAAATTCTTCAGGCTCAAGCGTTCCAAAACGTTCATAGATTTGCCTAATAGTCTGTTCAACTTTGTTGATTTCTTGATAGGTTCTTTCCCTGTCATTCTGAAGTTTTTCTGCATCGACCTCCTTGGAGTACTGTTTGAAGAGCGCATCGAGGAATTTAGAACTATTTTGAATGACGTGCCAGATATAATTATCTAACCTGTCGATATTAATGTTCTTGTTACCGCAGGATTCGTAACCACTTCTTTTTGACAGGCAACAATAAACCCGTTCTCCTCTACTTTCTTTAATTTTTCCGAAGTAATTGCGACCGCACCTACCACACTTTACAAGTCCTTTGAGCAAGTACTTGTGAACAGAGTTATTTCGCTTGTTATGAATTCGATTCTTTGATAATTCACTTTTTAGTTGTTCATGAATATCCTCAGTTATAATTTGCGGACAAGGAACTTCAATTCCTCTATATTGTCTTCTTCCGCAATAAAGTGGATTTAGAAGCATTGACCTAATGGTACCAGGGTTCCACTTGGATTTTCCACTTTTGGTTCGTACGCCATGTGCATTAAGTCTTGATGCAATAATATAGCATCCATCTCCAGCGAGATACCACTTGACTATATCCAGGAATATGTCTTTTTCATCTTCGTTAATCGTTAGCAGCCCATGCTCTGACCTATTTTCGAGATTGACAGTCTTATCATATCCAAAAGGAGGGTTAGGTCCGAGAAACCTTCCTTTTTTACTCGCTTCTATATAGCCAAGCTCAAAACGCTGCAGTCGCAAGGCAGTTTCGTATTCTGTGACCTTATCCAGTATTGTATTTCGTGAATCGTGAAAAAATAATGCTGCTGGTAACATCCTCTCGACTCAGACGTGTGCTATCTAAAGTATAGACTGTCTTGATTTTACCTTCTTTGATGTGCTCAAGTAGCTCCATCATTTTTGGTCTATACCTTAAGTTGTCCTCTGTAATGGCAGAAGTTCCTTCGTCAACGTATAACTCATAATCCATGTCAAGCTGTTCCGCCTTTTTCTTCGCCTTTTCTATTTGAGCAGGAATCGAATACTCCTTTTGAGGGTTAGAAGACACACGTATGTAACACCCAAGTACTTGTCTTTTAGTCATATTCAAATTTATGACATTTTTACCACCTATTAAAATAAAGCTATAGATGTAGCCCTTGTAGGAGGAGGTGGTTACCCTCAACCCGGAGAAATCAGTTTATCGCACAATGGCGTCCTTTTTCTTGATGAATTACCTGAATACAAAAGGCAGGTTTTGGAAGTGATGCGTCAGCCCTTGGAAGACCGAAAAGTGACCATTTCTAGAGCCAAATTTACAGTTGATTATCCTGCAGGCTTTATGCTGATTGCAGCCATGAATCCTTGTCCTTGCGGTTACTTTAATCACCCAGAAAAAGATTGTTCTTGCGCCCCGGGTATTGTCCATAAATATTTGAATAAAATTTCTGGTCCACTTCTGGATCGAATTGACCTGCATGTAGAAGTAACTCCAGTAAAATTTGATGACCTCGCTTACGAAGCCTCCACAACAGGAAGCGAAGAAATAAGGTTAAAAGTTATTCAAGCTAGAATGATTCAGGAAGAAAGATTTAGAGAATCTGAAACTATTCATTGTAATGCACAAATGAGTTCGAGACAATTGAAAAAGCATTGTGAGATTAATTCCGAAGGAAAAGAAATCTTGAAAACAGCCATGGAAAAATTAGGCTTAAGTGCACGAGCTTATGATCGAATCATCCGGGTATCGAGAACCATTGCAGATTTGGATACATCTGAAAAAATTGAAGCGAAACATTTAGCCGAAGCGATTCAATATCGTAGTTTGGATCGCGAAGGTTGGGGAGGATAGGGATATTAGAGTGAGTGTGAAGTTTGAGAGTGGAGCGGATTTAGTTTGGTTGAAACTTTATTCCCCCAATCGAATCTTTCGAAGCACCCGTTACAGAAGCCAAGGTATTGATCTGATTATTGATATTGAGATAAGCTAAAAAAGAAAAGATCAAGGCTTCTTTAAATTCGATTAATTGGGGTTTTGGAATAATGATTTCTGTTTTACACTTAGCTTTTAGACGGTCCATAAAGAAAGTATTGTAGGCTCCTCCTCCAGTTACCAAGCAGTTGGGTAAATTGTATCTGTCAAATGTTTGTGCAATGACTTCCACTTCGTGTTCCACGATTGTCCGCAATAGATCTTCTTTTTGAACATTTGGATATTTATTCACTATGGAGAAAAATTCTTCCTCCACCCATTCCCGGCCTAAAGATTTGGGAGGATCCTTTTTATAAAAATCTAATTGATTGAATTCCGAAAGTAAATCTTCATGTAACTTTCCTGATCTTGCTTTATCGCCACCTTTATCGTATTCCAGGTCAAATACCTCTTTCATGATCTGATTTAAAGGCATATTTGCCGGACCGACATCAAAAGCAATGCGGTTTCCTTCATACTCAAAACTGATATTGGCAATCCCTCCTAGATTCAAGCAGGATTCGTAATTACCAAACAACAGTTGATCTCCAATTGGGACTAAGGGTGCTCCTTGTCCGCCGAGTTCAACATCTTTTATTCTGAAATCATTGATGACGGTAATTTGTGTATGATCTGCAAGGTGTTGACCATCGCCTATCTGAACGGTAATTCCATTTGCTGGGTCGTGAAAAATCGTGTGGCCATGGCTGCCGATCAAATCGATTTTACCTTGTAGTTCATGTTTTTCTATGAAGGATTGAATGCTAAGACCGATATAGCTTCCATAATCCTCATCTAATCCTTTTAGATCCTCTTTCTTAAGGTGAAAGGCTTGATCCAAATCATTTCTTAATGCATCTGGATAGGCAATGGTTTCTGCAGCTAAAATCTCAAATTGATAATTATCTTCTTCTTTGGAAAACTGGACAGCACAGAGGTCCAATCCATCCAAAGATGTACCTGACATGCACCCGATAACTCTAAGTTTTTCCATTTTAAAGAATTCTCAAGTCTTAAATATAATCAAGGAGTTGGCATATTTCCTTATTTTGTATTCGAATAAAGCAGACCGGAAGTGAATTTAGCTTATGCAAATGGATTTCTTTTAGTTCTCGTTCTCATCGAACTTGTGCTCATTCGCGCCATTAAAAAAGAGCACATCCCGTGGAAAGAGGTCGTTTTTAATTTGAATTCTGGCCATATTATTTTATGGATTTCCAGAGGTTTGCAAATTGCGGGATTTCATTTTGTTCTGACTCAATCCAGCATCAAACTATTCGATGATTGGAACTATTTATCGCAATTCATTTTTACGTTTTTGGCTTGGATCTATGTTTTTATTGGTCGCACCGATTCAACCATTCATTCAAAATTCTCTGGGCCGTTCATGCCGTGCATCACGAAGGCGAGCATTTTAATCTCTCTCTTGGGATCAGAAACTCCTGGTATTCCACTTTGGTTTCTTTCCCTTTTTTCGCTGTTCTAGCTCTAATTGGAGTTCCCTTAGAGGTATTTATCGCTTGTTCGGGAATTCATTATTTCATTCAATTCTCCCACCACAATCGTTTTGTCCAGAAAAGTGGAATTCTTGAATACATCATGATTACTCCTTCACATCATCGTGTTCACCACGGTATGAATGAGGAATACGTCGATAAAAACTTTGGAGGCACCTTTGTATTTTGGGACAAACTGTTTGGCACTTTTCAGAAGGAGGAAGATGAAAACCCGGTTGTTTATGGTGTGAAAGGCTATCAAAAGAATTTTGATGTTGTCTGGGCGAATAATTTTCACTTCCTCGCCTTATTGAAAAAGACCGTTCCCAAATTTCCTCCGGTTAAAAAAAACCTGCTTATTTCTGATTTCAATATTGCACTCTCAGGATTCGCTTTGTTTCTTTTATTGGTCTACTATATTTATTTGGAATCCAATTTAAATCAGCCTCAGACAATTGGATTCTTTTCTATCATATTCTTAGGTGTTTTAGCAACTGGTGGACTTTCAGAAAATCGAATCTGGGGATTGGTTATATGGATTTTGAATTTTTGTATTGTGCTTCCCTATTACATATGGAAATTCGATTTCGAAAAGACACTTTTATCGATTGTACTTGCCATCTTTTTCCTGCTTACTTTGTCAATTCTACGAGATGTAAATCGATCGCTTAGAAAAAATTAAAGGTATTTGTCCAATGACTTTCGAAGTGAGTGCAAACTTTCTTCAACACTCTTTTCTACCGTGGCAACCTTTACTTCTGGATTTGTCGGAATATCAAATGGAGCTGAAATTCCAGTAAAATTTTTTATTTCTCCAAGCTCTGCTTTTGCATACAAACCTTTCACATCTCTTTCCTGACAGACTTCCAATGGCGTATCCACATATATTTCCACATAATTCTTTCCGATGATTTCCCTGGCCATTTCACGAATTTCATTTGTGGGTGAAATAAAACAACAAATCGTTACGATTCCGTTATCAGAAAATAATTTGGCAACTTCTGCAACTCTTCGAATGTTCTCTTTTCGATCTTCTTCGGAGAAACCCAAATCTTTGCAGAGTCCCGTTCGAATATCATCTCCATCCAAAACACGCACATGTCTGCCTTCGTCTTGTAAGACTTTTTCAAGCGCAGTTCCCAAAGTAGACTTTCCTGAGCCACTCAAACCAGTAAACCAGATTATCGGTTGTTTCTTATTCATTTATTTGATCAAAAGAAGATTCAATTTCCTTTATGCGAATATCCACATTTTCAAATTGCAATCCCAAATCCTTAGGGTATTTATGCTGACTTTGAAAAGAACTGGACTCCTTTTGAATGTGTTCTAACCTAATTTGAACTCCTTTATTCATAGGGATGCTCAGAAATTCGTAAACGTCTTGAAATAACTTTTCCGGCATCGTTCTGACTTTATCAAATATCAATATTTTGCGACTACTCGGGTTTTCATTTATACGATTTAAAGATTCTTCATACCAAAGTAAAACCATATGGGCAATGTCTCTCTGCAATGGATATTCATCCTGCTTTACAGAATTAAAAATGGAAAATATAGACTTATTCAGACTTATGGTAGAAGGGATCGTTTCCCTTGGTGTTCGATACATATACAAGAAATTACACTTGGGAAATTCCTCTTTTAAGGATTTCATTTTAGCGGTAAAAGTTGGGTTTTTCGATAGGAATATTCTCTCCTCATTTCTATTGTACACGTAGTTATGTCGTTGAACACATTTATGATAAAAGCTCATCACTTTTTTTCTTTTCGATTCGGGTAAATCTGCATCGAAAAAAATAAGAGGATCTAGCAATTTAGTTTCAGGAAAGACATAGTACAAATAGGCCGATGACAAGGAATACAATAAAATGGACTCATCTTCCTCCGGTTTTGATAAGGACATTTCATGAATGTCTTTTAAAGCTGAAAATAAAATCTTGTCGAAAAAAGCAGCTATATGATTCCAAATACCATTTTGATCCATCCGCTTCCAGAAAGCAAAGAAGTATTTTTGGATGATACTCGGAGCCAATATAATCTCCCAGAGTTTGAAGGCTGTAAAATTGCTTTGATCTTTTGCCAAAGTATGAAACACAAAAGTTGTTGCTGTCCGAGGAACCCCAACAATGAAAGTCATTCTGTCTGTCGATTGCTTTTTAAATGATGGAAAAAAAACTTCATCCAAAAGCATGAAAAACTGGTTGATTAACAGATGAATCGAAAAAAGAGGAGTCCAAACAAATGCGACCACCAATCTTTTAAGACTTGGTCTGCGAAGGCTTCCTTTTTTCAAAGAAAAGACTTTGAACAAGAGTCTGATACCTAATAAAATTCCGATCATTTTGACTTAATTCTGACTAATTTTCTATTCTCTGAATCCCATACCTTACACTGAATATGTTGTAAAATAGACCAAAATCTGACTTTCGTAATCCTTACTTTATCCTCCACTTTTTCATGGGCAAGCGGCAAATTGTAAAATGGAATATTGGCATTGTAATGATGAATATGATGGTAACCAATATTTCCTGTCAACCAAGTAAAAAACTTGCCGAACTCCAAAAAGGAACTCCCTTGAAAACAAGCATCGAAATAGTCATACGATTCCTTTTCTCCCCAATACGTTTCTTCAAACTGATGTTGCAAATAGATAATGGCAAAAGCAAAGGAGGAATAAAGTAGCAGTGGCAAAACATAAACCACCAAGACATTCAAAACAAAACCATATTGAATGATTACATAGATGATTATAGCTATCAAAACATTATTCAGAAGGATTTGAAGGTTTACTTTTTTATCCAAAAATGGCAAGGGAATTCTTCCTAAAACATAGAAGAAAATGGGCACTACAACAAATCGAACCAAAGCAGATCGAAACAATCGGTAGCCTATTTTTTTGATCCAGGATGCTTTTTCATACTCTTCGATTGTGAGAACCAAAACTTCTGGATTGATGTCTCTTTTATCCAAATTTCCGATACTTCCATGATGTCGATTATGGATTTGTTGCCAAACACTAAATGGAATGAAAATCAAAAATCCAGCTATCCTTCCAATCAATTCGTTTTTCCATTTTGCTTGAAAAAGAGCGTTATGTCCCGCATCATGAAGAAGTATGAAACATCGACTAAAACCGATCATGACAGGAATAATCAGAAATAGGCCATACCACAAATTCAGGGTTGAAAAATAAAATGATCCTACCAAGAATAAATAAGAATAGAAAAGCGTGAACAAGCTTATCTTCCATGATTTGGATTCGTCTTTTTGTTCAAAGGAGCTCAATTCCTTTCGGACCCATATTTTGTTTTCGTCGAGCAATCTAGTATTTGATTAAGATAGCGCCTAATGAAAATCCTGCCGATGTTCCGCAAAGCAAAACCGAATCTCCCCTTTTGATACTTCCATTTTCGATGGAATCGCAAATTGTTAAAGGAATTGATGCCGCAATGCAGTTTCCATATTTGGATAAAGTTCTTTGGATTGTGCCCGGTTTGAAATCATATAAGTGTTCAAAAACCATTAAGCCGGTTTTCGATGCTTGATGGGGAACTATAGCGTCCAATGATTCTAAATCATAATCAATCTCAGCGAAAAATTCTTTTAGAAATGGCGGAATAGTCTGTGAGGAGATCTTCAAGAGATTTCTACCATTCATCTGAAAGCAAATCGATTTGGGATTGAAATCTTCATCCGAAAAGTGATTGGCAATTCCTCCACCAGGTATTTTCGCAAATTCAAATCCTTCAGAATAAGTGGCAAATTGACTCTTGATCATTTTTGATTCACCTACTTTATCCGATGTTACAACCACTGCTGCTGCCCCATCCCCCAATAGAGTCAGCGTCTACCAATTTTCTGTATTTAAATTTTTAGAAGCCGTTTCACTTGAAACAATCACGATGTTTTTATAGGTGATTCCATCTAGCATTCTTGCCGCCATATCAAAAGCGACTAGAAAACTAATGCAAGTAGAATCGACATTAAAAGCAGGAAAATCGGCCGATTCACTACCTGCCAACTTCTTTTTGATGGAAGCCCCTTGATTGGGAAGTGTATAATCATAAGAACCTGCTGCAGAAATTAGGAGATCGACCTCTTTTATAGTGATCCCAGCATCTTTCAGTGCCAATTTTAC
The DNA here is from genome assembly GCA_030427935.1 of Bacteroidia bacterium. GTDB lineage: Bacteria > Bacteroidota > Bacteroidia > Flavobacteriales_D > Crocinitomicaceae > JAGQYP01. The sequence goes on from JAUICI010000057.1 coordinate 14,389, forward strand.
AGCTTTTGCTCCCATTTCAGAATTGTCTTCCTTGGTCACATGCCCCCTGATTCGAACTCCCGAATACTTTTCTGAAACACCTGTAGGAATTCCATACTTCTCCTCTAGTTCATCCGAATGAATCAGTTTCGGGATATATTTTCCCGTTCCAATTATTTTAATGGATCTTTCCATAATTATTTATTATCCTTCTCAATTTCATGTGTCTTTCCAGCGGTTTTTTCTCCAATTCATGAATCGACACATTTTCAATTTCTTTCTTCTTTAAAAATTCGGTTATGCTTGCTTTCGCTTTGGTATATAATTCCGAATCTCCATTCACATAAAGTCCAACTCGATCACTCGACTCTTGTGTGATTAAATAATCCGTAATTCGCTCATCGGAGGAAATAATATTCCTTCTCAAAAAATCAGGAAAAATCATCTTTTCTTGTCCAGATGAATCCACAAATCGCAAAATATCATCCGCCCTTCCCTCGATCATTTCTATTACACTTGATGGATTTCCGCAAGAGCAATTACCTTCATGCAAAATATCGTTTAATTCGTATCGAATAACAGGCTGCGAAAAGCGCTCCAAATCAGTGATGATCGGGTGGTATTTCTTCTTTTCAGCATCCAAATAATTCTTCTCGATAATCAACCAATCCTCATTGAGGTGTAATTTTCCTTTGGAACAAGTTGAAGCCAAAAAGCCTTCGGTACATTGATATACTTGATGGATGGTTTGATTCCAATAAGTTTCTAATCGTGCTTGATCTTCTGGGTATAGAACCTCAGCCACCGCAATAATTTTCTCTGGACTAAAATCAAGATCTTGATATTGCACATTTTCCATGATTTCAATTAGCACACTTGGCGGGGCGACTATAATATTCGGTTTTTCTTTGAGCAAATTGGCTATTAATTGATCAAATGGATCCATCAAATCGAAGAATTTAAACTCCAATAGATTCGATTTTACAGATTCGTATAAATTGCTGTTGGCTCTGAGGAAAAAAGCAATCTTTCTTTTTTTCATCTTAAAACCTAAAACCCGATCCAAAACAGCTGCCACCCATTTAGCTCTTTCCGATTGACTAGCCAAAAACAAACCACGGTTGCCGGAAGTTCCACTCGATAATCCTATGGTAACGCCATTCAGTTCGGAACTAAAATCGCGTGATTCTTCCGATTTTTGGGCGACTTCCAAAGCATTTGCTTTCTGAATATTTACCGTATTTATTTGATTGAAGAGTTCCATAAATTTCTGTTTGTCAAAAATGGGATAATCAGACAAATCTTTATTTGCGAAATTCGCATAAAACTCAGATTGCTTTAAATGCCTTTGTAGTCTTTTCCATTTTCTTTTCTGCTGGAATGAGATGCTTAACCTAAATAATTTATTCAGTTTGAGTCGAATCAAATAATATAGAATCTGCAATTTAAAGGGCATTCCAATCAATATTTTCGGAAACCAATGGATCGGTTGTTTTAGAACAATGCGTCGGCACAATAACTTCTTCAGGATGATTCAAATAATGCTGATTCACTTTGGACAAACTCTCCTTAAAATCCTTCCAAGAATGAAAAAATAGTTTGACTATGGGATGGGGAAGTACCATTTCTTTATAAGAACGATCGATCCAACACGCATCCGCAATCAGAAAATAGTGGTTCTTTTTGGTCTTTAGTCGAATACCGATTTGTCCTGCCGCATGTCCTGGTAAATCGTAAACACGTATTGAATCATCTGAAAATAAATCTTGATAATGGCCGAAAAAAGGATCGTTTTTATGAACTCCAATATCCTCTACAAATTCAATTCGATCTTTAAAATTTTTCGGAATCAAACCATGAAGAATTCCTTTTGAAAAGCCCATAATTTTAGGTGTTGAAACTGTATGTTCAAAAGCTTTTTTGGAGCTGATTAATCTGGCATTTGGAAAATCTTTCAGTCCGGCAATATGATCGGCATGAAAATGGGAAATTAGAATCATCTTAATTTCATCAGGTCTGATTCCATTTCTTTCTAATTGCTGAATCACCTCATCTTCTTTTTCGCAAATCACCTTGGTGACCTTCGCATAAATGAGATTAGGAAAAGATTTGGTTTCATCAAAAAATCGTTGCGTATAACCGGTATCAAAGAGAATATAACCTTCTTCCGGATGCGCAATTAAAGCCCAAAGTGCATGGAATTTAATCTCCTTCTTAGCCCCACCACGAATCGCATGATGCTCGTGCGCAAAGCAATAGCCGGCATAGTTTAGATGTAGTTTAAGCTCTTTCATTCTGATTGTACCAATTTACAAATTCTTCTACGCCTTCTTGTGTATTCATTTTAGGTTGATAACCCAAAAATTCTTTTGCTTTGGAAATATCAAAAGTCATAGAAACCGCCAAAGTTGCGACACTATACCTTGTAAAAGTGGGTTCCTTTCCTCCTTTTAGCTTAGAAATCAACTCGAGTATTCTTGCTATGAAAAGTACTAGCCTCAGAGATACTTTCTTTCTAGGAGGATCGAGATGAATGGCCTTCAAAACATCAGAAATCACCGCCCAAAGTTTTTTCGACTCACCATTGGTAATGTTGAAATCTTGATTTTGGGCTTCTGACGGCGGATTTAGGGCTAAATTGATGGCGTGGACAATATTCACCACGGAGGTTAAGTCAGCCGTATTTTCTCCATTGCCAATTATTTTTAATCTTCCTTCTTTTTGACCTCGAATCAGTCTGGGCATGATGACCGAATCCCCTCTTCCGATGATGGCGCGGGGTCTGAGAATTACAAATGGCAAACCTGAAGCTTTTATTTCTTGTTCTGCTTGAAATTTCGTCTTGGCATATTCATTCACCAAATGCGCAGGCAATGAGTCGGATTCTTTGATATGGAGTCGATCCTTAAAATTGAAATAGATGGAGGGCGTTGAAATGAATACGAAGTTTTTAATCTCAGATTTTCGTGCTAGTGCGATTAAGTTTATTGTCGATTGGACATTCGCTTCATAAAACTCTTGTTTACTTCCCCAAGGCGAGGATTTGGCTGCACAATGAATCATATGAGTGAAATTTGTTCCCAGTTTCCCCACAAAATCTTCATCAGCTAAATCACCCAATTCATAGTTGAGCTTTGATGAATGTAATGTGCGTTCTTCCGATAAAACGCGACCCGTAGCCAGAATGGATTCCACGTCCTCTCGTTCCAATAATGATTCTAAAGTTCTTGAACCCAAAAAGCCTGTTGCACCAGTCAAGAGAATTTTCATCCTACTTTTTGATACAATTTATAATCGTCGCATCCCACTCCTCTTAAGTTTTGAATGGCTTGATCGAGATCTTCCGTTAAGGCATACGAACCTTTTCCTGTGCAGAATGGACAAGTTTTAAAATATCCATCTGTATTGATCAGAAGTGATCTCGTTCCTGCTCCTGGACAACCTACTTTCCTTTGATAAAAGGCATGATAAGAGATAATGGGCATGTCGTGATAAGCTTCATCAAAATTATATTCGAAGAAAAACTGTTCTGCGATTTCGACATTTTCAGGAGTTAAATGCACATTTTTATTTGCGTATTTTCCCACACTTTTGGGCTCTAAAAATTGGACAAAAGCGACTTTCTTAGATCTGGCAAACTCAAAATATTTCTCTAGATTTTCGCGACTCATGAATTCGTTGGTCAGACAAATACTCAAGGCCGTCAACAAGCCAGCTTTATGACAATTTTCCAGTGCAGCTTCCACTTCTTGAAATGAAGTTTCCCTACCTCGAAATTTATTGTGATGATCGGGATCGAAATGATCTAAACTGACTAAGGCTCCGGTTAAACCGGCTTTCTTCAATTTTAAAGCGTTTTCGGCAGTCAAATTAAAACCTGAAGTGCTCATCCAATAATCTGAATTTTTCGGTGCATCTTCCAGCAGTTTGATTAGATCTTTGAATCTGACCATGGGTTCTCCCCCACCTAAGATAAAATAGGAAGCTCCTCTGGAATTAAATCGGTGAACAATTTGTTTCAAATGATCCAAAGACAAGGTTTCGGGCTGATTCAATTCTTCCCAGGCATAGCAATGCTCACAATTCAAAGGGCATTTTTTGGTGATGGCCAACATGATCAATCGCAATTCGTAATTATTTGCTGGGTTAATGATTTGGTTCACTTCGAAATTGATGTTTTGTCTGAATGACTCCCTTCCCCAACCAGGAACCGTTAGATCCAGAAACACTCTGCCTTCATGTACAACAACTTTATTATTGCCGTTCTTACCCATGAATTTCTTCTTGACTCCCATCAAATGCTTCACCACCTTATAAATCTTCTTCGGATTCGTGGTTGTTCGCAATAAAATGACGGCGACGTTCGACCAAAACTTAAATTTTGGAATATAGGTTTTATGTCCGCTTAGAATTTCCATAATTGCTTCAACTATCTATACCTTAAAGAATTAAATCTTTGTTTTTTCTTTACGGAAGGAACTGCCTTTCCGAATTGATAACCTATTCCGACAAAAACTCCGGTATTCAATTTGGGCGCATATCCGTATCCCGAATATGAATAATAATTATTTGAGCCATAACTTTGCGTTTGGACTGCCAAGATCCAGCTTAAATCTATATACAAACCGGAATTAAAATTATAGGAATAACCCATTGACAATTCGAATTGAAAAACAAAACTACTTAGCTCGGTGATACTGGTGTCCAAGGTAAAAAAATAACCATTAAAACTCGACTGGTACCATTGATCATAAGTAAAAGCAACATCTTCTTCTCCTAAGTATGACTTAACATCATTGATATTCATGCGAACGCCTCCAAAACCAAATCCCATGTCCGCTTTTAATTGATGTACTTTTCCGGCTTCCAAACCTATTTTAAAAAAGCCTAAATGTAAATTGGAAGCCACCGCAATTGAATTTGGATATCCATAAACTCCGCCATTATTTGCAAAATCGATAGATTCCTGAGTATATACATTTTGAAAATATCTATTAAAAGCTATTTCATACCCAATTTGAAAACGAAATTTCGTGAAAGACTTTCCCGCCTTTACACCAATATAAGCTTGGAATCCTGGTGAGTATTTGCCCTTAGTATATGAAACGTTTCTAATATTATTATTAATTAGAAACGTATTCGTAAAATTAATGCCTGCAAAAAATCGCTTTTTCGAATAGTCCATTTCTACAAATTTGTACTTGTCATAATCTTCCTTGGATTTCCTTTCTTGTTTTACCGCGTCTATGGTCAAAGTGTCCAAAACTGGATTGGTATAATTCTTTTCATT
>JAUICI010000058.1 GCA_030427935.1 Bacteroidia bacterium
CTCATTCCCAACTTTCTCATGAATTTCAAAGGATTTTCGGGCATACAATTCTGCCGTATCCAATTGATTGTTACTCAGGTAAATTCCGGCAAGGTTGATATAAGCATAACCCGCAGATACTACCCAACCGTTCTTTAATCCAAGAGCCAAATTTTCTTCAAAAAGTGCTTTTGCTTCCTGATCTTTGCCTATTCTCAGATAGAGAACCCCGAGATTATTATTACAAGTTTCCGTTCGTTTTTTATCGTCTCCTTTTTCTGAATAGGATTTCGCCAGGAGCCAATAATCCAAATTTTCCAAATACTTGTTCTGATCAAAATAAACCCCTCCAATACTCGTATGAATCAGAGACATTCTTCCAGGATCTTTATTAATCTCATAGGCTTTTAGAGCCTGATTATAATAGTCCATGGCCATCTCATAATTCCCTTGCCAAGCATAAGAAACCCCGATATAATGCAAGGCATCTCCACGGTAATTATCATTTTGAAATTTTTCGGATTGCCAAAGCAGTATTTTAGCGGCAACTCGACCACTATCCGTGTTCATCCGAACTTGATTCTTGGTTAAACTTAATAGGGAATCTAATTTTTCTTCTTCCTTGAGTTCCGACTGAAGAATCGAATTGGATAATTCGTTAATCGATTGTCCATATGCAATTGCATACACTAGTGTAAAAATCAAGGTGCTATATCGAAATAGGTTTCGCATTGGCAATTCCAAAAATAAAAAAATCGAAATGGAATTACTCCTTTTGATGATAGTATTCGTAGATCAATTTTGCTTTGGATTTTCCTATTGAATTTTCAAGTTGTTCTTGACTGGCTTCCTTGATCCCCTTAATCGACTTAAAAGATTTTATCAGTTGTGTATAAGTTGAAGGTCCAATCCCTTCAATTTGAGTTATTTCCGAAACCAATGAAGATTTTGATCTTTTGTTTCGATGATGTGTAATTCCAAATCGGTGCGCTTCATTTCTTAGGTGTTGAATCAATTTTAAAGATTCAGATTTCTTATCAATATAAATGGGAAGTGAATCTCCAGGAAAGAATATTTCTTCTAACTTCTTGGCTATTCCTACAATGGCAATCTTGCCTCTTAATTCTAATTTTTCAAGGCTCTTCAAAGCACTGCTTAATTGCCCTTTTCCTCCATCGATTATGATTAATTGTGGTAAATCCTGCCCCTCCTCGACTAGTCGTTTATACCTTCGATAAACGACCTCTTCCATTGAGGCAAAATCGTCTGGACCTTCCACTGTTTTAATATTAAAATGTCGGTAATCTTTTTTGCTGGGTTTTGCATTTTTAAAGACCACACAGGCGGCCACGGCATTTGTTCCTTGAAAGTTGGAATTATCAAAACACTCGATATGAAGAGGCATTTCTTTTAAGTTCAAATCCCTTTGTAAAGTTGTCAAAATCCGGTTGGAATTTTTATTGGGATCAACCAAAGAGCTTTTCTTGTGCTGATCTAGCATATAATACTTTGCATTTCGTAAACTCAAATCCAGCAAAGTCTTTTTATCTCCTCTTTGTGGCACAATAAACTTAAGACCTTCCAGTTCCACTCCTAGATCTTTCTGAACCAAAACTTCTTTACAATTGCTGTTTAATTTTTCTCTTAGGTCTAGAAAACTATGTGCAATAATCTCTTCCAAAGGCTCATTCATTTTCTTTTTCACCTCAACCGTATGCGCTTGAATAATCGCCCCATTAATAATTCTCAAATAATTTACATAGGCCGCTTGAATGTCTTCCACCCCAGTGATAACATCTAGATTATTGATTTTCGGATTGACGATGGTTGATTTGGTCTGAAAATTATTCAAATGGTCAATCTTCAATTTTACTTTTTGAGCCTCTTCGAAGTCATAATTCTCTGAAAGCTCCTGCATATAATCTTTAAATCTTTTGATTACAGATTGCACATTCCCTTTCAGAATATTTTTTATCTCTGAGATATATGCATCATAATCCTCTTCCTTTTCCTCACCAACACAAGGTCCCTTGCATTTACCAATATGATATTCCAAGCAAACTTTGAATTTTCCTTCTTCAATATTGTCTTGTGTCAGCTTGTAATTACAAGTGCGTAAAGGATAAATTTGCCGAAACAAATCCAACATGGTATTCATTACGCGAACAGAAGTAAAAGGACCGAAATAATCCGAGCCATCTTTAATGACATTTCTGGTCGAAAACACTCTGGGAAAAGGCTCTTTTTTAATGCAAATCCAAGGATACGTTTTGTCATCCTTTAGCTGAATATTATACTTTGGCTGAAATTTTTTGATGAGCGAATTTTCCAAGAGCAAGGCATCTTGTTCCGTATTCACTACAACATATTCAATATGTTCAATTTTTCTGACAAGAATTTTCGTTTTAGCATTTTCATACTGCTGTTTATTGAAGTAGGATGAGACTCTGTTTTTCAGGTTCTTAGCCTTTCCAACGTAAATAACGTTTCTGTCTTTATCAAAAAATTGATACACTCCGGGACTGCCCGGTAAAACCTTTAGTATGTTTTTTAAGTCTTTCAAATAGTCGAAACTTGTTTCATTTCTCGTGTAAAATTATTAAATTACGCGGTTATATTGAACTTGCTTTTTACAGAAACATGTTGTTTAACTATACTGTGCTTATGAAATTCGCTACGAAAATTGTTGTTTTAGCTTTATCATTTTTTGTTGGTCAAACAAGTTTTGGCCAAAAAGGACCTGGAGGCGTCTCGAATGAAATCCCTGGTCCGGATAGTGACTGCAAGCTTTGGCTTGATGCCGGTACAATCGTTGCTGCTGATGGAGCACTTCTGTCTATATGGCAGGATGAATCCTTGTCTCAGGACGATAATTCACCGACTCAGACAGATCCCGCTTTTCAGCCAACTTATAGATCCGATTTAAGTGCTTCGATTAATGGTGAGCCGATCGTTCGTTTTTTTCCAAATAAGTTCTTACAATTTATTACCAAAGATGATATCAATAATAATGGTCCATATACGGAAAGAACAACAATTTTAGCCTTTCGAACGGGAACGGATGTTACTACAAGACAAATTTTATATGAGCAAGGTGGTAATGTTAGAGGTTTAAATATCTACATTTTAGGTGGCGAGTTGTACATGGGAGCTTATGATTTAGTAAACGACCCAGATGGTACACCCTCTTGGGGATACACGTACACTACAGTTCCGATACAACCCAATACTGTTTATGTGGTAACACATATTTTTGATGGACCACTTGGAGCTACCACTGGAACAATTACTGGTTATTTGAACGGACAAGTATTCTCTAGTTATGCCGGTGGTGCTGCGCCTGCAGCCGGAGTAGGTTCTTTGTGGACGCACCCAAACTCACCTGGCCTAGGTTCATGTAATGGGCAAACGGTGGTTGAAGGAAATACCGTAATTAACAATACTGGTGGATTTCCATTTTTGGGAGACATGGCTGAATTCATTGCCTATAACAAAATCGTAAACGATGCCGAAAGAATCATTCTAGAAAACTATCTGGGGGCTAAGTATTTTGCCAACCTGATTGTTAATGATTATTATGATTATCAGGACACCTATGGAAAAGAGGTCATCGGAATTGGTCGAGATATAGGAGCTACCAATTTGCACAATACTTCTCAGGCAAGAAACTGCTTTGAAATAGAGGCGAATTCAGGAAGCTTTGCCGATGTGGATCAAGAATTCTTTTTAATTGGACACAATGCGGACGATGATCAAACTTGGTCTGTAACTGGAGTTTCGACAAGAATAAACACCCAAAGACTGTTAAGAACCTGGAGAGCGGATCACACAGGCGACTTAGGTGATATTACCCTTTCTCTTGACAGCACTTTAGTTCCAGATCTGCCTGCAGGATACATTTTTGTTTGTCTTGTGGATGATAGTGGTGGTCTAACTGCAGACTGGTCCAATGCAGATGCATACGAATTGGACAATGGTGGTTCCGGAGATATTTTCAGTAATACATTTACGATTCCAGACGGTTCTTTTATTTCAATCGGAATTGTTGAACCTACGGTATATTTTGTTAACAATACGGCTTCTGCTTTTGAGAATAATGGACCTGTTCAAAACGTGAACGTCCCAGTGGAATTAAATTTTATTCCGATTTCAGATAAGGTAATTAACTACACTTCCTCCGATATGAGTGCAACGGGAGGTGCAGGATTCGATTATACCGTACCTGGGACAAATGTAACAGTTTCAGCAGGTACAAACACAGCAGACATTGCTACAACAGTAGAATGGAATTTAGTTCCAGAAACAACGGAATCTTATCGAATCGATATTTCAACTACTGCTACTGTGCAGGGAGTTCCAATTGGCCTTGGTATTGGTTTATCTGCTCTTACATTTACAATCTTTGATGACGATAACACTCCAAAGATTGCGTTCAATGCAGCTACTTCTACTACACCGGAAAATGCTGGAGCAATTACGATTCAGATCAACCGCTCCGGAAATACAACTCCGGCAGTATCTTGTCAATATCGATTAAGAGTTGTAGGAGGTTCTGGTACAGCCACAGGAGGTGGAGTTGATTATACCTTTGCAACGGGAACTGCAACTTTCGCTTCAGGGGTTACAACCTACAACATGCCGATTACCATTGTAGACGACTTATTAGATGAACCAAACGAAACCGTTATTTTCGAATTATTCAACGTTTCTGCAGGAGCTGATATTGAGCCGACAGGAGTTGAACATGAATTAACAATCATTGATGATGATTCTCCACCAATCATTCAGTTTAGAGTCTTGAATTCACAAGGACCTGAAACTGTTGGAGGACCATTAATTGAAGTCTATATTTCCGCAGTATCTTCTCAAGATATTACAGTGGATTATACGGATCTACTTACCGGTTCCGCAAGTGCTGGTTCTGATTATACGATTCCAGTAACAGGAACTTTAACAATCTTAGCCGGTGACACAGTTGCATATTTACCCCTATTCGTTGTAAATGATGCAGCAAACGAACCTGATGAAACCATTGATTTTCAGCTTTCGAATGCTACAAATGCTACTTTACTCGGGAATACAACCCATGAATATACCATTAAGGATTATACATCATTCGAATGGACGGGCTGCGCTGGTGTAGGTACAAGTGCAGACAATATTATTTGGTTAAATCCAAATGATCTTGGTGATGCAGATGGTGCAAATGTGACCAACTTTGCCGATGTTTCTCCAAACGGAAACAATACTACAGCTCCCGGAGGACAAGAAGGAGTGATGAATCAAGCTTATTTAAACAATAGACACATGCTTGCCTTTGATGGTGCCAGTGATGAATATGAGATTTTTGATGATCCACTTATCAATACCTCTAACTTCAATACGAAACATACATTGGTTGTATTCGAAACTGGAACGATTAACGGAGCAAGTACAAACAAAGAAATGATATACGAACAAGGTGGAGGTACGAACGGAATCAATATGTACATCTACCAAGGGAATCTTTACTATTGTGTTTGGTCGATTAGTCAGGGATGGAACCCAATTAGCGTAAACACTGCAGCAAATTTAAGTTCTAACACCACTTACATTGCGGTTTTAGAATATACAAATGATGGAAGTAATGCATATATCACAGGGTATTTGAATGGTGCTACTGTTGGAACCAGTTCTGTTGCAACGGCCTCTCCAATTTTGAACTCTCATGGAGATGAAGGAGCGATTGGAGGGCTCACAGGAAGTACTAGATTCCACGATATGTCAACCAATAATGCGGTAAACTTCTCAGGCAGAGTTGGTGATTTCATCCACTATTCCGATGCGCCTTTCAACAATACGAGAAGAATCATTTTGGAAAACCATATGAGTTCCAAATACAATATTACTTTATCAGCAAACCAAAAATACCCAATGGCTTATTCGGGAACTTATTCCCATGAAGTAGCCGGTATTGGTCAGTTTTCTTCTCAAGATAACCATAGTGATGCTCAAGGAAGATCCATCGTGAGAATCAATAATGCAAATGACCTCGATGATAATGACTTCTTGATTTGGGGTCACGACAATGCCTCTTTTTCTGTTAGTCCAACTCCTGGAACCGTTGATGTACCAGCAGGAATCGACAATAGACTTCATAGAGTTTGGAGAATCGCTGAGCCAGGAGGAAATATTGGAACTGTTCAAATTTCCTTTGATCTGAACGGATTGGCAGGTGGACCATTTAATGTAAATGACTTGTATTTACTTGTAGATAGTGATGATGGTGATTTCTCAAATGCTGCTGTAATTTCAACTGGTAGAGCAATGAATGCACAAGTTGTTAGTTTTAGCGGAATCGACTTTAATAATGGGCAATGGTTCACTTTGGGAACTAGCAGTATTATTAATCCACTTCCAGTAGAGTTGGTTTATTTTGATGCTCATTTGGTTGATGGCAAAGTGGAAACCAACTGGATTACAGAATCAGAAATTAATAATGACTACTTCATCATCGAGAAAACCAGAGACGGAATCAATTATGAAAAAGTAGGAGAAGTTGATGGTGCTGGAAACTCTTCCTCAACATTAGAATACAGATTATGGGACAATAATCCATACACAGGCACTTCTTATTACAGATTAACTCAAGTTGATTTTGATGGAACTCAATCCTACTCTGATTTAAAATCAATTGTGTATAATCCAGGTGATCTTGACGTGTCTATATATCCAAATCCTATTTTGGAAGACCAAGTATTCATCCAGTTAAACGGAGTGACAAATTCTGACCTCGACCTCCAAATTTTTGACATGACAGGTAGATTGGTCCAAAGTACGAGTCTGAAAATGTTTAATGGTCAGAATACGGTTCCATTAAACTCTGGACTAGAAAAAGGAGCCTACTTATTCCGATTATCGAATGGCGATCAGAACTATACGTTTAATATGATCAAATAAGAATTATTGAATTTAAAATGATAATTGGCCTGAGTTTTCTCGGGCCTTTTTTATAATTGCTGACGATTTGGAACGCGAAGGATTTGCTTCGCAGAGCTCCTTCGTCGGTTCACGCACTAGCGAAGGACTTATTTTAGTAAATATGAATTATGAGTGTTCGATACGAGCGTGACGCTCGCACCAGCGTGAGGAAGTTTCGTTGGGTAAATCCATACCCTATCAATCTTGATACTTCTTCGAATAGGTTTCGTATAACTTCAGCTGACGATTACTCAAATCTAAAAACCGACCATTAATCATGGCCAAAACCACCTGATTGGTTTTCATGTCTAAAGCATCGCCTTCAGAAACAAAAAACGAAGCAATCTTTCCTTCTTCAACGGAACCGACAGCCTCTTCAATTCCTAAAATTCTGGCTGTATTCAAGGATATTGCGGCAACGGCTTCTTCGTTCTTCAAGCCATAAGCTCTGGCCGTTCCAGCTTGAAAAGGTAAATTTCTTGAATTCATGGCCTCCATGTCACCATGCATACTTAAGCAGTAAAGAATACCCGAAGCTTCAAGTTTTGCTGGAATCTTATAGGGTAAATCCACTTCATCATGATCAAACTCGGGTAAACTATGAAGACGATCTAAAATAATACTGAATTTATTTTCTTTTAGTCTTTCCGTTAACAACCAGGAATCATAGCCCCCTACAATTACAGGAAACTTAAACTTCAACTCTCTTGATAAGTCGACTACCTCATTGATTTCATTGGCAAAATCCACATGGAAGTAGATTCTTTTATCACCCTGAAAAACCTCTCGAAAAGCTTCAAATTTTAAATTTTTCTCTCTGTGATTTTTCTTTTCACAATAGGATTTGGCTGATTTAATAAATTCAATTAATTGGTTTTTGTGCTCTTCGTATTTTTTGTTCTTTTTATTCGGACCAGGATTTGCCCACCATCCTGTAGAAGTAATTTTCTTCGGCCAATTTACATGAATACCATCTTCCATTTTCAAAACAGCATCTTCCCAGTTCCAGCCATCCAAAGCCATGATTGAAGAAGTCCCCGAAACAAAACCGCTTCTAGGTGTTGCCTGCGTGTATAAAACACCATTGGTTCGGACCGAATAAAGCACTTCCGACTCCGTATTAAAGCCAATTCCAGCACGAATATTCGAATTGAAAAGCCCAGTTTCAGAAAAATCTCTTGTTGGTCGGACCGCATCAATTTCAGTAATTCCTAGAGTATTATTGGTATTGATGAAACCTGGATAGATTTGCTTTCCGGAAAGTTCAATTACAGTATCGTATTCTGTTTTATCTATCGTATAAGTTAAACCGCTTTTCACCAAAGTAATCTTACCATCTTCAACTCCAATGAGTGCTCGATCGATAACATCTCCATTTCCAACGTGTAAAGTTCCTCCAGAAAAGAGAATGGACCCTTTGTATTTTGGTAATGGCGTTTGCCCCAGTACTTGTATCGAGACAATTAAAACTATTAGTAATGCACTTCTCATCATTCTCCTATTGTATTACAGTGATACAAATGTCTTTTCTTTCTGGTCGGTTTTCTAAGACCTTTTTCCCCTTTCGTTTCTTCAATCATTTTTAAAATGATCTTCGACCTTTCCTCTGCATTTCTTTTCTTCATCTCCTCAGAAATTGAATGATCGTATAAAAGAATGCCATCAATAAAAGTTTTCTCTACCTGAGCATTAACCGACAAAGGATTATCGCTCCAAATCACAATGTCTGCATCTTTCCCAATCTTTATACTCCCAATTCGATCATCTAAATGCAAGAGTTTAGCAGGGTTTAAGGTCACGGTTTTCCATGCATCTTGTTCGGTCATACCTCCATACTTCACCGTTTTCGCGGCTTCCTGATTCAGTCTTCTCCCCATTTCCGCATCATCTGAATTGATGGCCACAACCACTCCTTGCTCATGCATGATGGCCGCATTGTAAGGAATCGCATCTTTCACTTCATATTTATAAGCCCACCAATCCGAAAAGGTCGACCCACCTACTCCATGATCCTTCATTTTATCAGCAAGTTTATAGCCTTCCAAAATATGGGTAAAGGTGTTAATATTGAAATTGAAAGTATCCGCAACATGCATCAGCATATTAATTTCGGATTGGATATAGGAGTGACAAGTAACAAATCTTTTCTTTTTAAGAATCTCCAAAACAACCTCCAATTCCAAATCTCTTCTTGGTTTGAATTGAGCTGTTTGCTCTTTTTTAGGTCGTTTTGCAAATTCCGCCCATTCTTTTTCATACTCCAAAGCTCTTGTGAACGCATCGAAAAAGACTTGCTCCACTCCTAATCGTGTCTGTGGGTATCTTACTGAATTTCTAGAACTCGAATTGGATTGTTTTACATTCTCTCCAAGTGCAAATTTGATGAACCCATCACTTTCCGGAATCAGATAGTCTTCTGCCGGGAAACCCCATTTTAGTTTAACCAAAGCACTGCGCCCACCAATTGGATTCGCGGAACCGTGCAGTAACTGAGCTGTCGTGACGCCTCCAGCTAATTGTCTATAAATATTGACATCTTCTGGATTAACAACGTCTTCTATGGTTACTTCGGCAGAATTATTCTGTCCAGATTCATTCACTCCACGACTTATGGCAATATGCGAATGCTCGTCAACAATACCACAGGTCACATATTTGCCCTTGGCATCAATCATGATCACATCCATGGGCAAACCAACGGTTCCGTGTCCTACGAATTTAATTTTGCCATTCTCAATTAATAAGCTGGCATCTTTTAAAACATGTTCTTCTTCATTTGTCCAAATCGTGGCATTTTTGATGAAATAAGTCTGCGCTGTTGGCAGAGAATCAAAGCCATAGTCCATATTGGGATATCTAAGAACCTCATCAAGAGATAATGAGTCGAGTTTAAAGCTACTGTTCGCTTTCTTTTCCTTCGTTTTTTCAGATCGTATCAAAGACCATTTGAAAAAATCACCCGAATTATAAGTTGCGTTTCCTTCAGCTAAACCCAGGTTCTTGTAAAACGAACCATTACAGGAAACGATTCCATCAAAATGACCATCCTGAATCGGAAGAACGAAAGACAAATTCTTTCCAGAATAATCAACAGGTGCTTTTACTTTAACAGTATCCTTTTTGACTCCTTCAGTGGTATCTTGAATGGTTTTCAAATATTCGATGTGGGCAGAATATTTTTCACTTTTCTTTTTAAACTCGATGGAATAGATCTTACCGCTCAGATTCATGTCATATACCCCGGCCAATTCATTGTCCGTTATCGTTGAGATTTCGTGCTTCTGACCAGCGATCCAATTTTGAACAATTCGGGCTCTATTCGATTTGAAAAAATCACTTTCACAAACTATAAAATTGGCAATCTTTCCTTTTTCAAGAGTTCCAACAAAATCCTGAACGCCTAAATATTCTGCCGGCCGCTGTGAGACACTTCGAATCAAGGACTCAACAGTCAGCCCTCTTTTCACCAATTTTCTCAGATTTGGAATAAAGTCTTTTAATTTGGTTCCATTGGCGGTCAAGGCAAAATTGATTCCATGTTGATCCAAAAAGTATGCATTCGAAGGCTTTTCATACCAGTTCTTTAATTCTTCAAGACTCACAAACCTTTGGTCATACGGATCTGAAACATCGTAACCATCAGGGAAATTTACAGGCACAATATATTTTAATCCTGTTTCTTTTATGGACTCAATGGCTTCGTATTCGTCTCCTCCTGAACGAATGATAAAATCCAAGCCCAATTCCTTTCCTAGCTTAGCTACTCGAAGAGCTTCCAATTTATCCCGAACACAGAAGATTTTCGGCAATTTCTCATTTTGAATGCTTGTATTTAGTGTCAGATTTCCTTTCGGACCCTCTTGGTTTCTGTACCATTCCAAATCATAAAAGAATTGTTTAATCAAAGCGATCATTCCCATTTGAGAGGAAGGATAGCTTTGGCGGGAAGAGCCTTTGCTAAATGAATAAAAAGTGCTACTTCGATCCGATAAAACAAAACTTTCTTTTTTGCGATCCAATAAAACCGTCATTCCTGAACCGCGAATCACGCCATCCATTCGGTGAACATTAATAGTTCCAAAACCATTTTTAATCAGCTCCTTTTTTTCTTTAAAGTTGAAATCGAAGTTTTGAGCTGGATGGAATTCTGAATTTACAGCTTGATTCCAATAGTATTGCTCCCCTTTCAAAGAGTGTAATTGCTGTTTTGAAACTTTCTTATTAATCGGAGTTTTATCCACCCCATAATCTGAAACCAACTCAACAAAAGATGGATAGATTTCCATTCCTTCACAATCAATTTCCACTGCATTTTGAGGAATCGCCGTCATGAAATTCGCTCCGACATTCAGAATTTTTCCATACTGAACAATTAATATCCCATCTTCAATTACTTTCTCGGAAGAAACATAAATTTTAGCGTGTTTTAATGCGTAAATGGTCGGGTCGGCATCATTGACTCCATTAAGTGGTGTTTTCTGACCAAAACTGATCGTTAAGAAACATAGTGAAATAAAGAAAATCAATCTCCTCATACGTGCTGGCTTTGGTCAAAAATAAAAAGAATTTTCATAAAAAAAGGGCCTTATGAAAAGGCCCTTTCTAAATATTGTTGATTCGAAATTATTTCTTAACAACCATTTTTCTTGTAGTAAGAATATCTCCTGAACCATCTTTCAATTGGTAGAAGTATACTCCGTTATCCAAATCAGAAACATTGACATTAACGTTCATGTTGTTAACAGCAATTGTTTTAAGAACCTGACCAGTCATTCCCATGATAGAGATTGTTCTAGTTCTTGAATCTGGAAGCTCAATTCTGAAGTTATCAGAAGCTGGGTTTGGATATGCATTGATTTCGTACACCTCAGTGTTCTCATCAATAGAAGCCATGTTTCCAACCAATGAAATTTCATCCATATGGAAAGCAGTTCCATCTTCTGGATCTGGAGCTGTAAATGGAAGACCAGTTACGAAATCTTTAGGGCTTGAATAAGCAGAGATTTCAATAATGTGATGTGTTCCTGTAGCGAAAACAGTTAATGGAACTGAAGTCATAGTCCAAGCTGCTTGAGTTTGTGTGTACAAACCTACACCTTGTGCTAAAGTTACATCATCAGAAGTACCAGCAGCCATTGTATCAATAACATTCACTAAAACGATTGCAGCAGTATCATTGTTTACTGGAGCAAACTGGTAGTAAAAATCAACTGAAATTGGGAAAGCAGCACCACCAATTCCTTGCTCATACAAACCGTATCCAGCAACGTTATTGTTTGTGATTGTAATCCCTTGACCACCTAAAAGAGCCGCAAAAGTTGGATCATTTTCAGTCTCCAATTTAAGCGCATTCGCAGTTGAATTTGCTCCTGGTTGTAATTGTTGTGTAGTTCCAAACCAATCATCTGGAATCATGTAGTTTGCAACAGTAGTAATAGGGAAAGCTGACCAACCAGCTTCGAAATCTAAATTTTGCGCCATTGAAGTTGAACCAACTACAAATGCAGCAAATGCTAAGTAAATTTTTCTCATAGAATAAAATTTAAGTTAATAATTAATTAAAAGCTGCGTGAATTTAGGGTTTTATCCTCGGAAATTCGAAATTTTTAACAATAATTATTAACAAGCCTATCGTCAAACTAGAGATTGGATATGGCAAAGATTGTAGTAATAGCCCTCCTTTTGAAGCAACTCTTCATGATTTCCGGACTCTACGATTTCACCTTTATTCAAAACGTAAATGCGGTCTGCATGCTTGATGGTTGATAATCTGTGCGCAATGACAATAGAAGTACGGTTCTTCATCAGTTTGTTTAGGGCATCTTGGACAATTTTTTCAGACTCGGTATCTAAGGCTGAAGTCGCTTCATCCAGAATGAGAATAGGCGGATTCTTAAGCACAGCCCGAGCAATACTAAGCCTTTGTTTTTGTCCGCCCGATAATTTATTTCCTCGTTCTCCAATATTGGTATCATAGCGGTTTTCCAGAGACTGAATGAAATCGTGTGCATTCGCAATTTTGGCCGCTTCCATCACTTGTTCATCCGTAGCATCTGGCATTCCAAAAGCGATATTATTTCGAACCGAATCATTGAATAATATGGCCTCTTGTGAAACTATACCAATGATTTCTCTTAATTCTTTCACGCGAAGCTCCCGGATATCAACCCCATCAATTGTGATCGATCCATCGATTACATCATAAAAACGGGGCACTAAATCAGCCAAAGTGGTTTTACCCGAGCCCGACTCTCCCACAAGTGCGATGGTTTCTCCTTTCTTAATCTCGAAATTGATGTTTCTCAAAACGGCAGAATCACCATAACTAAAATTCACTTTATTGAACTTGATGGACTCTTTTACCTGATCTAAAAACTGAGGATTTTCGGGATCACTAATCTTTTCTTCTGCATGTAATATTTTGTTGATTCGATCAATGGCAGCAGAACCTTTAGCGAGATTGGCCACCGAAGTCGCAACTCCTTGAATAGGCCGCATCAACTGTGAGAAAATAATGATGAAGCCAAGAAAATCCTGCCCTTGAATCGACGAATCTCCTTCCAAAACTAATCGACCTCCGAAATAAGCAATTGCAATAAGAATAATACTTCCCAAAACTTCATTTAATGGACTTGCTAACTCTCTTTTTCTAAAAGCTTTAGTCAATAGTCGGCGATGCTCATTATTGTCTTTCACAAACTTATCGTCCACTTGATCATAAGCATTGAAAGCCTTAATGATTCGAACTCCACCAAAAGATTCTTCAATGATGGACATCACATGACCCAATTTATCCTGACCTTGTTTCGAAGTTCTTTTCAAACTCTTATTGATAATTGCTAAAATCAATGCTGAAACTGGAAGAAGAATTAGGGAGAACAAAGTCAACTCAACAGACATGGAGAACAGCACAATCATGATAATAATGATCTTGATGGGCTCTCTAAAAAGCACCTGCAAAGTATCAACTACCGAAATTTCAATTTCACCCACATCCGCTACCATTCTCGACATCAAATCCCCTTTCTTTTCCTCTGTAAAAAATGAAAGTGGAAGGTGAATCGCTTTTGTAAACAAAGACCTTCGAATATCTCTAACAACAGCCATTCGCATGTAGGACTGATGGTAAATCACCACATAGCGACAGATATTCTTCAAAAAGAAAGCGATCAAAACGAGAATACAAATGAATACCAAAGCTCCCATCGGGCCGTGCTCTACAACATAGGACTCTTGCAGATAATTGTAATAATCCCCAAAATAATCTTTAATCGATGGACTATTTTCCCAAACTGGTTTTTGCGGATCTAAATTTTCTAATTTTTCTGGCTTAAAAATAATTCCAAGAAAAGGAATGAATAGCACAAGTGTAAACAACTCAAATATCGCATTGAGTATATGAAAAATAATGATCATCGCTGCCCTATAGCGATAACTGAAAGCCTGTTTGAATACGGCGAATACGTTTTTCATGAGTGCAAATATATGCTTTTGCGCGAGTTCATTTTATCAAACTTCATTTTGCTCAATTTATTGTACTTTTGATTCATGAGT
Organism: Bacteroidia bacterium; assembly: GCA_030427935.1. GTDB lineage: Bacteria > Bacteroidota > Bacteroidia > Flavobacteriales_D > Crocinitomicaceae > JAGQYP01. Next base: position 14,494 of record JAUICI010000058.1, read on the forward strand.
ATTCGACAAAATAAAATTGCCAATGAAATTCAAAGGGCATTAAGCGTATTTTTTCAAAAAGAAACGAATTCCATCTGCATGGGATCCATGGTCTCTGTCACTGTAGTTAGGGTCACTCCAGATTTTTCTTTGGCCCGCGTCTATCTGAGTATTTTCGCTGGACCGGCACCGGAAGAAGTGATTCAAAATATTGAGGCAAATCACGGTGCAGTCAAAGGATATTTAGGAAATCAATTAAAAGGAATGCGTAAAATTCCAGAGTTGTCTTTTCATATCGATGATTCCTTGGATTACGCTGAAGAGATCGATGAATTACTAAAAAAGTAATTGAATACCTCATTTTACATAGCAAAACGATACCTTTTTTCTAAGAAATCTAGGAATGTCATCAACTTGATTTCTTCAATTTCAGTTTTCGGAATTGCCATTAGTACAGCTGCAATGGTAATTGTGATGTCGGCTTTTAACGGGATCGAGGATATGGTCGTTTCCCTTTATTCTGAATTCGAACCGGATATCAAAATTTCTAGCAAACAGGGAAAAACATTCGATCGAAATCAAATTAATTATGAGGAACTGGAGTCCATAAATGGCATCCAAAACTACTCTCGAGTTATTGAGGAAATTACCATTTTAAAACATGAAGACAAATGGATCAATTCCACCATGCTTGGAGTGGAAGATGTATTTATAGAATTTACCAATTTATCAGACAAGGTCATTACAGGATCGGCTACCATTGAAGACGAATATGGTGCAATGGCGGTGATTGGCGCTGGTTTACTTCAGAAATTAGAAGGCTTTATTCCGGAAGAACCCAATGAGTTTGAATCCGTTCATATTTACGCTCCACTGCGTGACAAAAAAGCGAGCATGAGCTCCAAACCATTTGCGATTAAAAGAATTCAATTATCTGGCAGATTTACTTACAATAAAGATGTCGACTTCAAATATTTTATTGTTCCAATTCAATATGCTAGTGAAATTTTAGATTATAAAAATGATATTTCCTGGATTGGTATCGATCTAAAAGAAGGAATAGAAGCTGAAACTGTGAGAGATGAACTCAAATCTTTTCTTGGACCTGATTTTACTGTAAAAACGAGATACGAATTGAATGAATTGATTTACAAAACCTCGCAGACAGAACGTTGGATTACTCTGTTGGTTTTGGGCTTCATTTTTATATTAGCCACATTCAACATGATTGCTTCCCTATCCATGCTCTTTCTAGAGAAAATCAATGATTTAAAAACCATTGAAAGCTTTGGTGGAAGTAAAAAAATGATTCAAAGAATTTTCTTAAGCGAAGGTCTATTGATTAATGGGCTTGGGGTTGTCATTGGCGTGATCCTAGGTTATGTCATCTGCTTATTACAAATGCAATTTGAATTTGTGAGTTTAGACGAAACAAGTAAAGAACCCTTCCCCATCAAGTTTTTGATAAGGGATGGATTCATCATCATGTTTATTGTTGGTTTGATCGGATTTCTTTCTTCCTATCTTCCGGTAAAATACCTCATGAAGAAATATTTGAATTAACCTTTTTTCTTGGTTGATTTCACCAATTCGTGCTTCAAGCCACTCCACTCTACCAAATGCATTTTAATCCATCCAACTGGAATTTTGGCTTTCACTAAAATGGGTACTTTATTTTCATCGTCTGACACCCAAAACTGAACATCTTGTTCCGACTTAAAATACCTGCCTTTTTCTACAAGAGGGGCAAACTTCAAACAGTCAAATTTTCCTTTTCGAACTCGAATTGTTTCTTTTCCGAGGTATTTAATCTTCAATGGATAAATCGTATTATCTAGAAAAACGGAAAACTTAAAAACATCACCAATTTTTGCGTTTTCGAGATTCAATAATCTGGCATAATAAAAAGCCGACACCATGTCTTGAATATTCTCAGGAACAACTACACGTTTACCTTTGTTGTAGACCACTTTATGCTGATGGTAAAAATCATATTGCTGTTTGATTTCATAGCCACCTTCATTCACATCCCTTTTAAATTTTAAGGGAAGCATGGCTTGCTCGTCCACAAAGGATTCATAAACATCATAAACTTTATAAAATAAACTGAAAGCACCTAGAGTTCGACCGACCGCCTTTACATGCAAGGCATTTCGACCATTAATCTTATAAGGATGTTTTCTTACGGTCATTAAAACCTCACCGGCGTCTGCAATTCCCCAGGTAACCCGATACCTTAACTTTTCATTTGCCTGAAATGCGTTATTCGTTATGGCTCTGTATTCGAACTTTTGGCGAACAGTTGATGAAGTTAGCAATCCAACTCCAACCATCATAGAAATAATAAGAACTGCTTTCATAATACTCGTTTTAAAGATTAAAACAAATCTCAAGCCAAAATCTAAAATCAAATCCTATTTAAAGATCGATTGAGATGCTGGTTTAAGAAATCCACACCCTATTATGACGCTAAAAAAGAGCCGTTTATTATTTCTTCTTGGAATTTTTCTTGTCTAATTTCTTCTGTTTCTTCTCAGCTTTCTGCTTTTCGATCTCCGCTTTCTCCTCTGCAGTTTTCTTTTTGAAGCTGAAATCAACGATGACACCGATAGTTGGGATGACAGTCCCTGAAGTGTTTTCAATCTCTCTCATCTGATACTTAGTTGGATCCATTGGATCTGTTATTGGCATTCCATTTGCATCCGTTTCGGGAGTTAAAAATGGTCTTCCTTCTACTTTCCAAGCGTAGACATTCTGAATATCTAAGTATAGATTTAAGCCCCAATTCTTAAAAAACCACTTCTTATCCACTCGAATATCCAACTGATGGAAAGGCTTCAATCTTTGTGTATTCAGCTGATTATAATCCGGAACACCTTGTCTATTAATATCCCAGACAACCTGAGTTGAAGAAGTTGCCAAATCATAAGGAGTATAAGGCAATCCATCAGAAAACAACCATCTAAACCCGATTACCCATCCTTTTTTGAACTGTTTTCCAAATGTTAGGGAGATAATATGTCTAGAATCCCAGGAAGAAGGCACATAGTTTCCATTCTTGTCTTCAAACTCACTTTTTACAAAGGTATAGGACAAGATCCCATAAAATCCTTTCAACATTTTTTGTTGATACATGAACTCCAATCCATAAGATCTTCCTGAATTGATCGATGCCACAGGCTCATTTCCAATCACCCCAAAGTCGGCGCCTAAATTGGCTAAGGAAATGGAATCCACTAAAGAGAAAGGATAATCCTCATACATTTTGTAGAAACCTTCAAGCGTAAATCTGGCATTCCATTTAGACTGGTATTCAAATCCGTAAACAAAGTGATTCGATTTGATGTACTTCAAAGCATCTTTATTTACCAAATTTTCAGCATTGTCCTCATAACCCATCATCGTGTATGCAGGAAGCTGACTATATCTTGCTACACTTGCATTCATGCTCCAATCTTCATTGATTCTCCATTTTAAGGCCAGCATTGGAGATATTTGGTTTAAAGGATTCAACATATTGTCATTATAAGTATTGAAATCCGAACGCACGCCAAGCGAAAGCGCCAATCTCTTTTTGAAAAAATCTTTAGAAACTTGTCCAAAAATGCTGAATTTATGTAGGAATAAAGTCGCATCGTAATTGATTTGAACAGGTGTTGTATCAACTGTAATTAAATTTTGAGTTCGGTTTGTATATTTTGCAAACTCATAACCTCCTCCGATGTTAATATTCCATCCTTTTAAATTCCAGTCGTTCTCTATTCTAAACTTGTTTTCGATTTCTTGAGACTCATAATCTAAAATCAGCTTATTTGGATCAGAATCATCGTTATCGGCATACTTTTTTGAAGCATTATTCAACATGTTTCGACTTACGACCATGGTTAAGTAGGAATTATCGAAAAAATGTACATATTTCATTCCGATTGTATAATTCCATTGTTGCTGAGAAGGTAAATTTCCGAGGATATAATTATTTCTTTCCAAAGTCTCAGGATCATCCACTTTGTCATTCACTTTCGTATTCAACTTGAAATTATCGATAGCTCCAAGCCCAATAAAAGTAAGCCTATTCTTTCTATTGATGTCGTACTGAATCTTAAACTGCGCATCATTGTAGGTTGGCAAAAATGGAAGCTTCAATAATTGGAACAAAAGGTCCAAATAAGATCTTCTAACCGATAAAATCATACTCGCTTTCTTCCCAAGAGGTCCATCGAAAGTTAGACCTATATCACTTGAACCAATCTGAAACGAACCGGTATAATAATCCGGATTACCTGTTTTCTGCTTGAATTCCATTACGGAGCTTAGTCCATTCGCTCTATTCGCAGGAAAAGACCCCGATCTAAAATCGACTTCACGAATAAAATTCACATTTAATAAGCCTACAGGTCCACCCGAACTTCCTTGAGTCGCAAAGTGGTTGATATTTGGAACTTCTATTCCATCCAGGTAGAATTTGTTCTCACTTGGAGCTCCTCCTCTAATGATGATATCGTTTCGAAAGCTTGGAGTAGACGCAACTCCTGGAAGCGATTGAATCACCCTGGAAACATCTCTGTTCGCACCTGGCAGTCGTTCAATTTCTCCAGCACTTAAAGTTTTCATAGATGTTGGCGACTCTACTACTTCAGAAAATGCACTTGCTTTAACCTCTACAACCTCTGTAACGGTTGATACCTCGCTCAATTGAATATTGATTACCGATGGTCTTGCAGTAGTCACTACAATTTCATCCTGTTTGAAATCTTGAAACCCTACAAAAGAAACCACAATTGAGTAGGTTCCAGGCTCCAAATTTTTCACTTCAAACTTCCCGTCAATATCTGAAACTGCTCCACCTTCTATTTCTGGAATATAGACATTCACAAAACCTAGGGGTTCGTTATTGATCTTGTTTGTTATCGTTCCTTTGATGACCCCGGTTTGACTCAAACCAAGAGTGCTTAGTAAAATCGTTGTTACTACCAGTAAAAATTTCATTTCAAGTGTTTAGCTAAAAAAACCATTTTGTTTAAGTTTTGTTCACTCTAAAATTGAATTTATTAAACAAAGTTAATCTTTGAGCTTGATTTACTGAAATTTAGAGGCTTATTTTATCAGGGTAGTTTGATTCGTTGAGTCACCATAGAACTCAATTTCATCAAATTTAAGGATGGTGATATAGTCATTTTCA
>JAUICI010000059.1 GCA_030427935.1 Bacteroidia bacterium
TTTTATTCTTTGACTATTTATTATATTCAGAAGATCTTATCATAGACAAAGAATAAATAGTCTTTTAGTCATTCTATCCTCAAGATCTAAAAGACTATTTATTCTTTGTCTATGATAAGATCTTCTGAATATAATTTTTCAATTGAATTGACAATTTTGATCACTCTTTCAAAATCCAGCCCTAGAGTATCCAAATACCATCTAATATTCTGGTAACGCGGACGATTCTCTTCATTCACAAGCTTCAGAGCTTCATCTCTTGTAATTTGTCCTTCTCGAATTTGATTACTTCTAAACGTATCGTGTTCAGTAAATCCTGCAACCGTATAGTAGACATAATTATAGAAAGCAGCCGTTCCGTCTCCAATCCTCCAAGTTGTTGGTGTGTCTATTGCGGTTTCCCAGCCGTATTCATTTATCAAGGTATCATCCACTTGCTTTTCATCCCATCTCCAGTAATCAAAAATGTGGTAATAATCCTGCTTTTTTGTGAAGCTTCTGTAGTATTCACCCGAAAGTGTATCCCATAAAGAAGAATTGAAGTACCCCATACTCTTTGTCATGGCAGCGAATCTCTTACGGTGATATCTTAACTGTTTCGTAAATCCATTGCTGTACACCCGAGTTTCTTCAAAATCTGGTGGAATCCCCAAAAAGCCCGTTTTGAAATGAGTGACTTCTAAAGGATTAATTCCCCACAAATTCAAACTTAAACCCGTTTGCTTTTTGACCTCTTCAACATATCTGAAGAAGTGTTTATCACCGGCTGTTAGCATTGCCATCATCCCAAGATGCGGTGATTTCAACCATGCTTCGAGGTTCATTTTAATATTCTTCCTTTTCTTGGTGATATCAGCTGCAATGATGATATTTTCTACCCCAAGTTCGGAGCACATTCTACTAATATTTCTTCTTCCTAAATCCGTTACCATTCCCCAATCATAAGTATAGGTCACTGGATTTAGATCCAACTCCTTCATAATTAAATGCAAGCCATAGCAACTATCTCGGCCTCCTGAAAAAGGAACAATACATTCCAAACCACTTTCTTTTCTGTAAGGTTTTACTAAATCAAGTAATTCCTCTTTAGGTTTTGGCTTATTTCTGATCTTGTAGTTTTTACAGTAATTACATTCACCTTTCTCATCAAAGTGAATATAAGGCATCGTTTCGGGTAGAATGCATTTTGTACATCTTCGAATCGAATGCTTTTCAAATTTCAATAGCTTGCTTTGCGTTTCGTCGAATACAAACTCAGGAATTAGGTTGATTTCTCTGGTATTGTAATCTTTAAGCTGCAAATCATCATTCTTAAAAGCATCCACTTCTATGATCTCATATGAACCATTAATTTGCTTGATTCCACTGCAAGCTAATTCATCCAAAGGATACTTTTCAGAAGCGAAATAGTATGCTCCATTCTTTTGCCCCAAATACAAACTTCCATTATTTGAGAACAAAATTAGTTTTCCATGTTTTGGCAGCATAAGAGCACATGAAACAACGCCTGTGCATTTCCCTAGAATATAATTTGGTAAATCTTCTAACCGCTTGCCTGAATTCAAATGTTCTAGAGCAAGACCAATAATAATTTCCGTATCAATTGAGAATTTTCTTTCCTGATTAATCTCTTTCCACAGCTCATCATCATTAACAATAATCCCGTTATGAAGCACATAAATATCATCCCTAACAACTGGCTGATTATCACTCAATCCGTTTGTAATCAACCTGGAATGCCCAAGTACAAAAGGAGAATCGTAAGGCTTCGCTTCTGGAATCAATTCATCGATACTGAAATCAGCCCTGCGAATCTGATATTTATTGTTTTGCAGGTATATTAATCCGCTCGAATCCTTACCTCTTTGCTTCGCATGATTCGCTAGAAGTTTGATTTCAGATTCTTCAACCTTGGTTGGAGTAATTATGCCGAATATGCCACACATTTATTAGTTCAGATATAATTTGATGTTAACGAATGTCAAAATTTGTCTTTATAATCTCGTAATAACAATTACTATTTAATTTTCTTGGCAGGTATTCCCACGTAAATTCCTTTTTCAACAAGGTTTTTATTTACAAAAGATTGTGCTCCAGTAACAATATTATCTGCTACCTGAATTGCTCCTGCAATTTTTGTACCCGCTCCAATGTAACTGTTCTTTCCTATAACTGTCCCGTGAATCGTGATTCTTTCATGATTGGATCCTAAGGTTATGACATTTGGACCAAGAAAAGCATTCTCTTTCAAAAGTACATTTGAAGTTAAAATCGTACCGTATTTTATGGTTACATTATCTTCAATTGTACATGCATCACCCGTTCTGTTTCGACCTTGAATCATACAATTTTTACCCACTTTTAGGCCAATACCAATCTCGCAGAAAGACCCGATGAAAGTAGAATCTCCAAATGAGGATTTTTCATGTAAAATACTGTGAGCACCAACAGAAGTATTATCTGCCAATTTCACCTCCTCCTCAATAATAGTTTGAGAACCAATTTCAACATTGTTTCCAATTTTAACTCTAGGCCTAAATTCACTGAAGTTTCCCACAGTCACATTGTCTCCTATTTTTACATTTTCCGCAATAACAACGAAATTACCCAAGACACAATTATCGCCCAACTCTGCTCCTTCTTCGATAACACAATCTCTGCCCATCTTGAGATTCTTACCTATTTTGGCTAATTTAGAAATCATAGTATTATTTTAAAATCAATCTAATTATTTCAAAAGCTTCTGCGTAATAGGTGTTTATTTGAACACCTCTAGTTCTTGCAAGAGAACGAATAAATTCCTCATTTGAATAAGGACGGTGCCCTTGAGAAGCATACGCTCTAAGTGCTTTGATTTTCAGTTCAATATATTTTTCATCTAAGAAAACAAAGGATGAAGTCTTGAAAATCATATTATTCCATGGCATTTCATAACCCATGATTGAAGTAAATTTAAAAGCTCGAATCCCTTCATCGTGAATAGTTGCATGATCCTGATGAATATCAGAGCCAGCAGGAAGCAAAACTAAATCCGGTTTGATTTCACTTCTAAGGCCAATCAAGTCTTGCAATATATCTTGACGATGTGCCTTAAAAATCCGAACATCATATCTAAAAAGATGAACATTCTCATTTGGTACCCCCAAGATTTTTGTTGCACTTTTTAATTCATTGATCAATATATCTTCCGGATATTCTTTTGGAACTGACTTTTCACAAGCTGAAAATGCAGCAACATGAACTTCTTTTCCCTCATCAATGAATCGAGCAATTGTACCTCCGCATCCAAATTCGGCATCATCCGTATGCGGCGCAAGAACAAGAATTCTATTGAAATTTGATGTCATGTTTATATTCTTGAAATTGAGTTAAAAATTTCTCGATGTTCTCCACAATTTTTATGGATGCATTACCATCTCCAAATATTTTTGGAACATCATATTGCTTCGGATCTTCAAAGTATTCTGCAAAGGTCGACTTAATCAATTTTTCATCTGAACCTGTTTCGGTCAAAATTCCAGATGCTACCAATTCCTTCCATGGAGTAGTCTCTAGAAGAACTACGCAAGGTTTATCAAAAAATGTAGCTTCTTTTTGCACACCTCCAGAATCTGTAAACACCATCTTACAATACTTTTGAAGAACCATCATATCAATGAATGATACGGGTTCAACAATCAGAATGTTTTGGTTTTTCTCTAATTTTTCTTTTGTTTCTTTTAATTCCTCCGTAGCCAAACATTTTCTAGTTCTTGGGTGTATCGGAAATAAAAAGGGTATTTTGTATTGATTGGCAATGTCATTGACTGCTTCAAGAATACTTTTTAATTTATCGAGATTATCCGTATTTAAAGGTCGATGAATGGTTAATAGGACAAAATTATTCTCCTGAATCTGATATGTTTCAAGTATGTTTTTTCTTGAATCAATAGAATCTGACAGGTTAATAAAATTATCATACATGACATCTCCCACGTTCAAAACAATCGGATTGTTATTGCTAATCTGTCCCGATTCAGAGTTCTGAATTCCTTCCGCTTTTAGTGACTGCTCTCCTTCCATTGTTGGTGGAAATAAAATTGAAGACACATGGTCCGTCACAATTCTGTTGATCTCTTCAGGTCTATTTTTCCTTTTTGAACGAATGCCTGCTTCAACGTGAATAACCGGAATATGCATTTTTGAAGCCACCAAAGCTGCAGCCAAAGTAGAATTTGTATCTCCATATAAAAGCACTGCATCTGGTGATTCAGACAAAAATATATCTTCCATTCTAACCATCATTTCGGCCGTCATTTTTGTCTGTGAATTCGAACCAACTTCTAAGTTGTATTTTTCTTTGGGGATTCCGAGTTCTTCAAAAAAAACTTTGGACATATTTTTATCATAATGCTGACCAGTATGAATCAAAATTTCCTCAAATGATGGGTGGTCTTTAAAGGCTTTGGATACTGGAGCTGCCTTAATGAATTGAGGTCTGGCTCCGATAATCGTGGCTATTTTAAACATTCTACTTGCGAATTTCTTCGGCTAAATTGACCATTTTCTTGTCCATTGCCAAATATTTCTCAGCTAATTGTCTCATTTTTTTGGGATGATCTGGATCCTTAATCACTGGAGCAAAATGATCTATAATATTTTGGAAGTCTAAAGGAGTATCATCATTTTTTAATTGTAAAGCATACAGTTTACTTTCTTCAATATCCATTAGATCTGTATCCGTATACCCATATACAAATGGAACACCACGACTAAAGTACTCTCTAGTTTTCAAAGAAGAAATCTCCATTATTCCCGATCTATAGGTAGCCAGAGTACTTATTGCGATATCACTAGAATTAACGAATTCCGACATTTGTTCTTTTTCCAAATACCCCACAAACTCAACATTCTCAGTTATCCCCAATTCTTGGGCCAATTTATTTTCTTCTTGAAAATTATTTCCTGCGCAGATCATCTTCAATTGAACAGAATTTGAACTATAATTCGCAATTCCTTTAAGAACCCTGTCGAGCCCAAGATAATCACCGTTTACTGCTGCCCCTTTTAGTACAAGCAAACGAAATTCCATTTTCTCATTTTTAGCATAAGTCCGGACTGGAATATTTTCCAATTCAATTCCATTTCCTATGACGAAATAATTATCTTTTTTGATTCTGTAGAATTTTTTAAAGCTTTCATACAATTCATGAGAAGTACTTGAAATTCTACATTGATTAAATATCTTCCTACCGTATTTCTTCTCATTCTTATATGGCTTGTAATAAAACCCGATATTGTGAAGAAGATCTGAAGGTCTCCTTATTTTCTTTTTATGCTTTGGAATTGTAACGGGAAGGTTTCCATTGATTTCAATAGTCAAATCTATGTCCAACTCTGTAATCTTCTGAAGCCATCTTGTGGATGCATTATGTCTGAGATAGAAACGATCATAATTCTCAGCATTCTCGATCAAAAATTCATAAATTCTTTTGTAATCGGCATCACTTTGATGTAGATGATCAAAATACTTTCTATTAGTTTTTGGAACCGGTATTTTGGTAATTCGGCCTTCCTTTTCTTCTTTCTCAAACTCGCATGAAAAAAACAAACCAACACATTCCGTATCTTCAATTTCATTGAGACGTTCAATTTGACCTCTAACCTTTTTCGCTACAGAGTTCAAATGATTTCCTAGACTTATGAAAATATAGGCAACTCTCATTGACTTATTGAATTAGTTTTTGATTTAATTCTTTCCATACATCCACCGATACATTTCGATCGATCTCGTTTTTAGTTCTTGCCTCCTCAAGTCGATTTCTTAACTCACCGTTTGAAAGCGTATCCATTGCCCATACACCTGTCTCTCCTTTTAACCAATGATAAAATGGCGACCCAATACCTACTTTATAAGTACGAAGCCTTACATCTTCATCCATTTTACCTTTCATCGACTCTCTTAAAATAAGCTTCGTAAATCCTTTTCCTATTTTACTTGATGCCGGTAGTGAAAAACAATACTCTACCAATCTGTAATCCATAAAAGGCATTCTAATTTCAATTCCATTAGCCATACCAGCTCGATCGAAATTCCTTAACAAGGTAGGCAGTGTGGATATAAAAAACTCATAATAAAGAAGGTCCATTTCAAAATTACCGATCGCTTCAAGCGGTTTATCCGAAAGAGATGGAAAGTCATGAACGAGATTAAAATTCATTTTTTGATTTACCGGTTTCTTAACAAGGCTTTTGATGACCGATTTAATTGATTTCTTCGCTTTTTGAGCTTGATTTATTTGCTGAGAAAAATTCTTTTCCTTTTCCTCAACTTGATTCTGATAATACATATGAACTAAAACATCCTTGTACTCCTTAGATTTAGAAATATCATTTTGAAGGCTATTATAAAATAACTTCGAAACCATGTCACGATAACCATAAAGCATTTCATCAACGCCATGACCGTCCAATGAAACGATTATTCCATTATCTCTCATCCCCTTATAAACAGATGAAATGGACGTAATGGGAGCAGTTGATATAAAATCGGCTAATTCAGTATCACTTTTTATTCTACTCAGAATTTTATCTTCTTCAGTTTCAATATAGTTAATGTCTCCATTCACATATTGTGCAGCTTTGTCTGCATATTCCTTCTCATTCACCTCTAAACCGGGAAAAATAGCAGAAAAAGCTCTTTGGGAATTTTCATTTACCCTCTTTCCTTCTCCTTCAGAAAGGATTTCTTTCACCATGGAATAAACAGAAGAACTATCTAAACCACCGCTAAGTGCAGTTGCAACAGGAACATCACTTATTAATCTCAGTTTACATGCGTCTTTAAACAAGTCTAAGAACTTTTCCTTTTGTTCTTCAAAACTTGACGGTACTTCTTGTCTCTTTTCTCTTATATCATACCATCTTTTTTGCTGAACTTCAAGACTATTCAGCTTGACAACCGCATAATGTCCTGGTAAAATTTGAAGAATATTTTTAAAAACAGTATATCCACTTCCTTCTAAAGCAAAAACATTCTTTTTGTTGAGATCCAATAATTTTTGATCGAAATCACGATTGTAAGTCGGAAGCTTTTTGAAAGCGTAAGTTTCTGAAGCGAAATAAAATGAATCATAGATAGTTGAAAAGTACAGAGGTTTTATCCCGAAACGATCTCGAGCTAAAAACAATTCCTTCTCATTTGTATCCCAAATAGCAATTGCCCACATCCCATTGAAACGATCCAAACACGCACTCCCCCACTCTTGATAGGCCTTAAGGACAACTTCAGAGTCTGTGTCTGAGGTAAACTGATAACCTTTATGTTCCAAATCAGCTCTAATTTCCATGAAATTAAAGACCTCTCCATTATATACCATGGAATATCTTCCGTCATCGGTCGACATAGGCTGCAGTCCTTTTTCAGATAAATCGAGAATAGATAAACGTCTATGACCCAGACCAACAATATTGTTTTCTAGAAGCTCATACTTTCCAGCATCGGGTCCTCTGTGCTCCAGTGAATCCGTGAACTGTTTTAAGAGCTCCAGCTCGACACCTGATTTATTTATAATCCCTGCTATTCCACACATTTACAAATGAGTTTTTATCAGTTCAGAATATTGGTATTCCTTTTTCAATTTTCCATTTTCCAGTTCCAAAATACGATCACAATATTTTAAAGTTGTGATTCGATGAGCAATGATGATCATCGTAAGATTTTCCACATGAAGTTTATGAATGGAATCGGTGATTTCTTTTTCCGTTTGATTATCCAGTGCTGATGTCGCCTCGTCAAAAATGAGAATTTGCGCACCCGCATATAAGGCTCTAGCTATTCCAATTCTTTGTCTTTGTCCACCACTTAATAAAGCTCCTCTTTCCCCAATATTCGTATTTACGCCATTATCCAAGCCCTCAACTACTTCTCTCAAACTAGCTCTATCAATGACTTCTTCGAGTAAATCTTTGTTTACTTCATCCATTTGCTCTCCAAAGGCGATATTTTCTGCAAATGTTCCATCTATTAAATACACTTCTTGTTGTACATAGCCTATGAGTTTCAGCCATTCTTTCTGATCATTTATAGTAATTGGTCTTCCATCGACTTTGATCGAACCAGAATTTGCCTCCAAAAAGGATAAGAGCACATTTGCAAAGGTACTTTTACCAGATCCGGATTTCCCAATTAGGCCAAGTGTTTCTCCTTTCGCCACATTAAACGACAAATCGTTTAGAACCAATTCTGATGAGTCTTTGTAGCTAAATTTGAGTTTATCGACCTCAATAGCAGATTTAAATTCAAATGGTTGATCTACTTGTTTTTCCTCGTCAAATTTCCAGTCTATTCGATCAATGACATCAAAAGCATATTCATAAGCACGGAGGTTTATCACAGCTAACATTAAACGATTGATAGAAGGTAAAATTCTGTATGCCGCGAGAGCAAAAACACCCAGAATTGTCGACAATTTTGTTACGTCAGAATAAACAAAAACTCCTACAGAAATTATCGTTACAATCCCAAGAATCATGGCAGATTCAATTACTTTAGTAGGCGCTAGTTTGAATACATTGTTGAGCGTATTAATCCTTGTAGCCTTTTTCAACAACTCATCATATTGCTGATAGAATTTACTCAATGAACCTGTGACTTTCACATCAACATAGCCAAAAATACTTTCAAAGAGAGTTTTGGAAATAATAGGGCTAATTTCATGAAGTTCCTCCGCTAGTTCCTTGATTTTTCTCTTCGTGAATGTATAAAATATAGCGAAGGTGGGAATCACGATTGCTAAAACGAGTAGTACAATGATGGGATTGTAAAAAACTAAGGCAGTAATGATGACCAGAAGTACTATAATTTCTGATAGCATGCTAAAAGTTGCTGTGACTACATTCACTGCAAAAGCCATGGGGACATTATGAATATCTCGAACTAGATCATTGGAATTGGTCTCTTTAAAATATAGAAATCCACGAGCATGGTATTTTTTAAACAACTGAAGAGAAAAACTTCTTTGAAGTTGAAAAGCAAAACTCGTTTGGTATTTGATCAATATTAAGCTCATGATATTTTTCAGGACCACAAAAATGAAAATCAGAGAACAAATGAAAATGATAAAATACTTCTCATCAGTAAAACCAAAAGATTCATAAACATCCAATAAAATCCCGGAATTTGATATCCCTTCTGGATCCAAAACAACAAAAAAGAGTGGTAAAAGCGCAGCCAATCCAAGAATATCGAATAAGGAGTTTAGGAGAATACTAAAAACAACCAGAATAGATTTCCTTTTGTGACTACTCGGAAGTACACGAAATAAATTCTTAACCGTTCTCCACAATAAACTAACCATGCACCTAATAAATGATAGGACCTAAATTGCCCCAGACCTTTGATTTTAATAAGGTGGGCAAATATAAATTAATAATTTTTATACCAATTCTAATTTCGCTTTATGCAATGAAAAATTATGCATGCAAAACCAATTTATTATAATACCCTTAACGCGAGGTTTTTGTTACATTTTTTCGTATATTCGTCCCTTAATAAGCTTATTAACTATTTTCATGACTATGAGAAACAAGACACTACTCAACTCATTTGCACTTTCCCTGCTTTTTGCTGGAACTGTTTCCACGGCCTACAACCAAACCGGCCCAGGTGGAGTTAAAAGTGCTTCAGAAGTAAAAATTTGGTTAGATGCTGGAGATATCACAGGAGCTTCAAATGGAAGTCCGTTTTCAATTTGGCCTGACCAATCTGGAAATGGAAATGATTTCATTCAGGGAGTATCTCAATATCAGCCAAAATACATGACCAGTGGGATAAACGGAAAACCCCATGCTGATTTTTATGGTGATTACATGGATTCACCTGCTATTCCCTCGTTTGACACCCAAACGATGACATGGTTGTTTGTAGGAGCTTTCAACAATCAATCGACGGTATATGAAATAGCGATCAACCATAATTATTCCACAAATATTTTGGAATATGAATATTTCACTGGATTGATTCCAAACTCTAATATTGTAAGATGGAATTGTAATGCTTTAGGTTTTAAAACAATTGATGCTGCAAGTACAACTAATGATCGAATTTATCTTGGAATTCGAGATGGCGCAAATATGTCTGCCTATGAAGACAATAATTTAGTTGGAACTAGATCAGATTTGAATTTATCGGCTACGCCAACTGATCACAATTATTGTAGAATCGGAATGAGAGCGGGGTCGAATATTACATGGCCATTCAAAGGAGACATGTACGAAGTCATTGTTATGAACGATGCTTTGAATATGGCAGAAGTAAATATTGTAAACAATTATTTGGCAGCTAAATATGGACGAACTATTTCAAATGACTTCTATGACTATCAGGCTTCTTACGGGGAAAATGTAATCGGTATCGGACAAGAATCGGATGGTAACAATACAGTTGCTACGGGTCGAGGAATTGTGACTATTTCTGGTGCCACTAGTCTAGACGATGGTGATTATCTTTTCTTAGGAGATGATGACGTGGATTTAGGTAATATTTCTAGTAATGTTCCTGCCTCTTTAGTTGGGCATGAACGTTTCGAAAGAATCTGGAGAGTTGATGAAGAAGGGGATATTGGAGATGTAACGATTACATTGGATTTGAATATTTATGCTCCAGGTCCGAATGTAGCTAGTACTAGACTACTTGTTAACAGTTTAGCCAACGGTTCAGATATGTCTTTAGCTACACCAATTAGTGGAACTTACGATGGTGGAACGAATACAATTTCATTCACTTATACACCAACTCCAGGGGATTACATTTCATTCTCTGCTGAGGATCAAGACATTTTTTCCATAACTACTGGCCCTTGGTCAAACACTTCAACATGGTCTTGTGCTTGTATTCCTACAGCGAATGACTCGGTTACAATTCGAACTGGTGATGACGTAACTGTAGACGGACAAACAAGAGCCGCCAGAACTGTTCTTGTTCAAACTGGTGGATCATTTGACGTAATCAATGGTGGTGTTTTTGGTATCACTGGTGATTTCGTTGCTAATGGTGACTTTGATGTAACAGGTGGAGCTATTGCTTTTTCCTCTACTGTTGATCAAACATTAAGCTTAAGTCAAGATGCAGATGTATTTGCTCTTGTTGCATCTTCTGCTAACACTTTAACCATTACAGGTGGAACAAATTTCACCATTAATGGGACACTGGACATCAACTGTAATATTGATAATTCAAATACTAATTTGATTATCAACTCAACTGCATCGGGTGATGGTAGAATTGGAGCAAATACCGGATTTACATTTACTGATGATATTACAATTAGAAGGCATCTTCCTGCAGGTGATGCGGAGTACAGAGAAGTTACGCCACTAACCTTTAACTTCCAGTTCCAGCAATGGGATGATGAAATGGTTATATCAGGATCTGGATTCCCAGATGGTTGTGCTACAATTGATGGCGCTTGTTTTTATTCCATCAAAAGTTATAATGGAACCGATTGGGTGGATATCACGAGCTTAACAACCAACTACGGTGGTTTTAAAGGATATCGAATGTATGTAGGTGACGACTTGGTAAATTGGTCAGGAGGAACTTTAGAGTCAACTGGATCCATTAAAACAGGACCGATTATTGGAATTGGTTTTGATGAGTGGAACTTCTTTGGAAACTCCTACCCTTCTGCAATCGACTTTGAATTGCTAAAAGCGGCGAGTACGAATATGGATTATTATTTCTATATCTACAATCCAAACGAAGCTTCTTATGAATGGTATGATGCAGGAGCTACTGGTGTTTTAGATCAATATGTTGCTATGGGACAAGGATTTTGGGTGAAAAGTTCAAATGGTAGCCCTGTTGTGTTTAGTTTAAATGAGTCTCACAAAACGGATCAGACTGCTACATTTAAAAGACCGGATCAATTATCTGGATTAATCATGAAGATTTCTTCTCCAAGAAGTCCTTACTCAAGTAAAGTAGCATTTAATACCTCAGATATTTCTACGGTTTTTGATGACCCGAAAGACATGGAGTATTTACCTACATTTGAAAATGCCGCACCACATCTTTCAGTAGTGAATGAGTATGGTAAGGAGATAATGGTTAATTACTTCAACACAAATGACCATGAGGCGAATTTCTCGATGATTGCAGAAGTTCCTGAGCCTGGTTATTATAATATTGATGTGACTAATCTTAGAAATCTGGATCAGTATTCTTGTATCCACTTAATCGATATTAAGACAAATGAAATAGTG
This sequence comes from Bacteroidia bacterium, assembly GCA_030427935.1. GTDB lineage: Bacteria > Bacteroidota > Bacteroidia > Flavobacteriales_D > Crocinitomicaceae > JAGQYP01. The sequence continues at coordinate 12,244 of JAUICI010000059.1, forward strand.
GATCTTAGAAAAGAAGGATCTTACACTTTCTTCGCTGATGAATTGAAAACAGAATCTCCAAGATTTATTGTGAGCTTTGCCAATAATGGATGCGAAGAAGTGAGTAATGAATCGACATTGTCACTTTTGGATGAATCTAATACAGAAGATAACATCGATGTAAAGACCATCTTTGGAAACGTACAAGTGAACTTTGATTTCGCTGAAACTAAAAATGTTGACATTAATGTGACGAATAGTTTAGGACAGATGATCTATTCTGTTCAATCTGTCAACTTTGCAAAAGGAACTCATACATTCAATGTGAATGCAACGGGAGTTATTTTTGTAAACTGTATTTATGATGACAAAGTTGTAACGAAGAAGGTCTTTATTGGTAAATAAGACTCGTTCTTTATAAATATTAATGAAGGGCAGCTATTTTAGTTGCCCTTTATTATTTCCTCTCGTTTCTTTTCAAATTCGATTGTAGTCAGGTAAGCTCCTTTTACGGAAACATGATCTCCATCTGGAATATAGTCTGCAGCATTTAGTTCCATTTGAGAAAGATCAATAACTGGTATATCAAGTTCCTTCAATTGGATTGCGTATAAATCCTTGTAATATTTCGGCACCCGATTAATATAAGATTGATGCAAAGGTGTATTGAATAAAACCAAATCTATTTCCCTTTCTTTACACAGCTCTGCAATTTTCTTTAAATACTTTAAATTATTATTCGATTTTGCTCTTAAGCCAAAAGTCGTATAATATTGACTTTGTATTCTTTTATTCACTGAAGAATCAATAACAGACACCATGCTAAATTCGTTTAGAAAACAACCGACATATTTTCGAATTTCGACATAATCATCTACTTCATAAATCTGTTTTAATGAATTTGAAAGCAAGACTCCAGTTTTACCATAATTCAAGTACAGAAACTCTAACATTCCGGCAGGAGAAAGAAAATAAAACCTTTTAGATCCCGCATGAATGGATTTCTCTCCATCAATTAAAGCATCATAGTAGGAAGAAAGGTTGTGATAACTATATCCTAGATAAACCTCTTCGATATCCAAGCCCAGATCAAGGATTCTTTTTAGTTTATAGTAAGTAAAAATGTAGGACTCACCAGTTGTGGAAATATTCAGAGATTGAGGAATAACGGCGTCTTGAATTGCCTGCATGACATGAGAATCTCCCATGAACAAGATTTTAGTCTCCGGTTGGATTCTTTCTCGAATTAATCGATCTGTTTTAAAGGATCCATAAGTTAAAAACCCCAAAATAAAGAAGAGAAAGATTGAAGTTAGGATACCGATCTTTACTAAAAACCCTCTCATCTAGAATTGGAAATAAATGAACTCTTGTTCTTGTCCCGAAAAAATAAAGCAAACCAGTGCAATGATCAAATAAAAGGACCAGCGAAAAACTCTTGGCCAGGAAAGTGTCAGGTTCGCTATTGCAAATTGTTCCCCTCTTCCCAGCCATTCAATAAATAGAAAAAAGGCTAAGAAAGTAAAGATTAATACAGGTCGAACCTCCGGCATGGATAGTGGGTTTCTGGCAAAACCTGCAAAATATTCCATCGCATGTGTTATGTTTTCTGCTCTAAAAAAGATCCACGCCAGTACAACCAATACAAAAGTAATTCCGATTGAAATTAAATCTCGAACCTTTGGGAAAAGATGGTCCATTGCTACGATCTCCAAGTTCTTTCTATTCCGATTCATCAACAATAAAGGCACAAAAAAGAGTGCATGAACGAAGCCCCAAGCGATGAAAGTCCAATTTGCTCCGTGCCAAAAACCACTCACTAAAAAGATGATGAAGGTATTTCTCAACTGCATGAATTTACTTCCTCTTGATCCACCTAATGGAATGTACAAGTAATCTCTAAACCAAGTTGATAAGGATATATGCCATCTTCTCCAGAATTCAGCAATATCTCTTGAAAAATAAGGATAAGCAAAGTTGCGCTTTAAATCAAAACCAAATAATCGAGACGTACCAATGGCGATATCAGAATACCCAGAAAAATCACCATAGATTTGAAATGCAAAGAATATTGCGCCTAAAAACAAGGTACTTCCAGAGTAATCCATGTGATTATTGAAAATCATATCTGAATAATGTGCGCAATTATCTGCTATGACAACCTTTTTAAACAGTCCCCAAAGAATCTGCCGCATTCCGTCTACGGCCTGACCATAGTTAAATACTCTTGATTTGTAGAATTGAGGCAATAAGTTCGTCGCTCTTTCAATTGGTCCGGCAACCAACTGAGGGAAGAAACTCACATAAGCAGCAAAACCAATAAAGTCTTTTGTAGGCTCTAATTTTCTCTTGTAAACATCAATGGTGTAACTCAAGGTTTGGAAAGTATAAAAACTAATTCCTACAGGAAGTACAATCTCTAAACTACTCGCTCTAAATTCCATTCCGAATAAGCGAAATATTTCCTGAAAATTATCTAGAAAGAAATTGTAGTATTTAAAAAAGCCTAAAAAACCGAGATTGACTAAGATACTAGTCCAGAGAAGCGCTTGTCTCTTTCTTTTCGTCTCCGTTTTGGACAACCAAATTCCTACACCATAATCTACTAGAGTACTGAATAAAATCAAGGATAGAAACCTCCAATCCCACCAACCATAGAACAAGTAACTTGCAACTACAATTAGAGCATTTTGGAGTTTCAAATTCTTCTGAAATACAAACCAGTAGAGAAGAAAAACCAATGGTAGAAATATGGCGAAATCTATAGAGTTAAATAACATTTTAGAGTCTTTGGTTTATAAATTCATTAATCGACATACTTTTATTCCTTACAGAAGAAGCAATTAAGTCATTTAGGAATTTGGAAATTTTATTTGCTCCATTTAAGTTCATATGCTGCGGATCTGCATAATCATTATCTTCTAATGGAAACTCATTCATATCAATCAATTGCACTTCTGGAAATTCTTTAGCCAAAATATCATGAAAAGTAGGTTCGAGCGGTTCCACATAATATTTTGATACTGGTGCTCGAAGAAAATAGAGCTCAATATTATTGTCTTTACACATTTTCGCAATCTGAGCTAGATAATACAAGTTCAAATCAGAAACAGAAAAATTATTTTTAATATGCCCTGAAAGTTGCGCATTATTCTGATCTGACTGTATTGTTTTCTTTTTTTCATCCAAAATATGACTCGGAATCTTATCATTACTCCAATGACTTTGAATATAGTTTTTTCGATCTTTTGTTAAAAAATCAAAGCTCATTTTTAAGGATACTGGAACCGCTTTTGCAACTCCAATGGGATTTTTAATTGCAATTTTCAGCAAATCTCGAGGCGAAATAAAAGGCAACATTTTTGGCAACTGATTCCCTATATAAGATCCATAAATACGGTCGTCCGCATACTGAGAAATTTGATTATTGGAGTATTCTACAAAGACATATTTAAGTTTATTGTGTCTTAATATCTGTTTGAGTTTAAAGAAAGAATAATAATATCCCTCCATGGGTTCGGCTAGATTGACTACTCCATGAATTAAAGTATCGTTATAAGCACATGAAGCATGACTATGACCAAGAATCACGCCTTCAGTTCCTTCTGGGAGTTGATAATAATTCCCTCTTTTCATCACAAAACTTTGGGAAAGAATCAAACCAATAACTCCAAAGGAGAAGAGAAAACTAAATATCAATATTTTTCCTATGAAGCCTTTCATTCTTAGAATTTCTAAAATTGAATGGAAGCGTCTTTTGTTCTAATTAACATCTCCGACTCAAGTTATGATTTCTTATCTTCCTCCTCGCCGTAAGATTGTCCATATCCGTATCCGTAACCACTTCCATAACCATATCCATAGCCATAACCATAGCCATACTTATAGGAGTACTTGCTATAATAATAACGCCACTTTCTTTGTTTAACCATGTTCATGAGGATTCCGCATTCACTAACACCTTCCTCATTGGATATTTGCTCCAGAAGCTCAACACCCTTCTTTCTACAAATCTTTGCACTAGAGACGAAGATATTTAAATCAGAGTATTTCATTAAAATACGTGCGTCTGATATTAAGCCAATAGGAGGCGTATCGATTACGATATAATCATAGTTCTTTTTTAAATCCATGATCAATTTATCCACTTTTTCCGCATGCACCATTTCAGAAGGGTTAGGTGGAACCGGTCCCGCATTGATGATATCCAAATTATCAAATCCTTCCACCTTCGAGATTAATTGATCCAATTCAATCCTACCCGAGATATACTGGCTCAAACCATTTTCATTGGTTATGTTAAATCTCTGGTGAACTCTTGGCTTATGCATATCAAAATCGATAATGATCACCTTTTTATGGGCCTTTTCAAGAAAGGTTGATAAGTTCGTTGAACAGAAGGTTTTTCCTTCACCTGGATGAAGAGAAGTAATCAATAGCGTCTTTCCTATTCCTTTTTCTTTGCTATCCGATCCCATGAACTCAATATTGGTTCGAATACCTCGGAAGGCTTCTGAAATATTTGATTTTGCTCCCTCATTGATCACAATATTGGACCTTTCCGCATCAGAAAGATGATTGATTGCACCTAAGATTGGCAAATTCGTTATTTCCTTTAATTCTTTCGGGTTTTGAATTTTGTTGAAGAACTGTAATCTTACATAGGAAAAAATCAATCCGATTAGAAGGCCTCCCAATAAGAACATCAATCTTAATTGGGTCTTGTTTGGCGCCACAATTCCTGCAGATTGAGGCTGCTCAATCACCTTAAATTTCGGTGCGATTCCAAGCTTGGTGATTTCCGTATTTACTTTTTTCTCCAATAGGAAATTGTACATTTTTTCATTCACTTGCCTTTCACGCTCAATACTCATTAAGTCTCTTTGATGAGCTGGCATCCCTTGAATCTTACCCCTGTAATAATCTCTTTCATCCTTTATTTTATCTCGCCTTTGATTCAGTGCAACCTTATTATTACTGATTAATTCAAGAATATCGGATTTTAGTAACATAATGGTTCGCTTCATCCTTTGCACTCCTTGATTCTTAGCTGTTGCACTAGAAAGGAGAGAACTTAAAACGATCTGCTTTTCGTAGAGATTATCGATTAACTTCTTTAAGAAATTATCTTCTTCTAACATATAATAGGCTGGAGGCAAAACCTTTTCTCCACCTTTCAAATCAAGAATATATTTCTCAAGATCATTTAGGTTCTCAATTTTAAGGTTTTCCATCCTTAAAGCAGATTCGATTTCAGTTAATTTATCAAAAGCAACTGCTTCTTCTTTAGTTATGTCAAGGATTTTATTTGTTTCCTTAAATCGATCAATATCGTTTTCTAATTGATTCAATGTCTTTGAAATGGTATCCAACTGCTTGTCGATATAAAACATTGTTCGATCATTGATCTTATATTCCGAATCCATTGAGTACTCTTTGTAAACAACATTTAACGTATCCAGAAACATGATTGCACGATTCACCAAAGGATCATTTAACATCACCTCCAAGATGGTTGTGTTTTCAATATTCTTAACAGACATCGAAGATTTAAACTTTGCAATTAATTGATCTCTATTGGAAACAGTAAAGAAATACTTCACCTCTTTTAATTGATAAAGAGCGTCTTCCGTTATCTTTCGGTTCTTATCGATTAATATCCTGAAATCTTTCGAATCATTGGTTTCTTCCTTGCCGAATTCACCATACATTTCAATTTCCTTATCTCCTTCCATATAAGTAAGAGAATATTCTTCATTGGATATGAAATGAAAATAAATCGGACGTTGGTAAAAAGCACCATTAATCACTTTAATATCGACCTTAAAAGGAACATTATCAAACTGTTCAGTTGTTTTCACCCTTCCTTCAATGAAATAAGAAACATCAAAATCCAAGCGATCCACTACCTTACCAATCAAATCTCGTGAAGTAAGTACTCTTTGCTGATTGGTCAAATCCGCATAAATCCCATAATATCCCAATCCAGAATAAATCTGATTTTGGTAATCATAAGTCTCCGTATTTTCTAATAGAATTTGTGTTTTAGCCGCATAAACATCGACCATTCGATAGGAATAGATATAACCTATCATGTAAAAAAGTATCGGAAAAGTAAAAATGATGATCCAATTCTTAAGGAAGAGCTTCCTTAAAAAAACCAAATCTTTCTTATTGAAAATATTTCCTGCTTCCAAATTGCGCTATTATTCAGAATTGAATGGCCAAAATTAACCTTAATTAAAACAATACGAAAGAAATGGTAGAATGTTTATGTTTTGAGCTTCTTTTTTGAAATTAGTCGACATACAGCAAGCGACAATCGACCTTTTTTGCTCCCATTCGGTAGAGCACATCTTGATAATTTTTGATCTGTTTTTGATCCTTTGGCCTGGGCTTACCGGTCTTAAAATCAACCACAACAACGCGTTCTTTCTTGAATAATACCCGGTCTGGTCGAAGTAGTTTCCCATCTTCATCAATCAATTCAATTTCTGAATAAACCTCCACATTATCTTCAAATAATAGCGCCCTTACCTCATTTTGTTTAAAAAGATTTTCAGTTGAATCGACCAATTTTTGTTTCTCTGCATCATCAATATTTTCATCTTCAAGAAAGCTACTTATATTCTGTAAATCTGATTCTTTTTCGATTTTGGCCAAGAGTTGATGCAATCTAGAGCCAAAATCGATATTGTACTGAATCTCTGGATTTGGTAAAACAGGTTTGAAACTGAATGCTGTTTTTTGATGACCAGAAAACTTTTCCTCCAAGGAGATTTCATTTGAATTCATGTCTGTCGAACCTTCAAATTTCCTTTCCTCTCCTACTTCATATAGTAATTTTTCTTCCAGAGCCTTGTAAATAGCCGAACTTATTCGTCTTTCATTATACCCCCCATGACTCTGAACATAGTTGACTTCACCGTAAACATACAATCGATCGATTGCCCTGGTAAATGCAACGTATAGATTATTCGTTTCATCAAGAATCATTTGGTCCTTTTCATTTTGAAGAATGGACTTTAAAACTTGATCCTTCTCCTTATCTGGATTTTTAGTTTCGATGCAAAAAGTATCCAAAATTCCATTTTCATGGTGAACCCAAAGTGTGTCCTTATTTTTTTCTCCTATATCACCAAATCCCCACTCAGCAAAGGGCACAATCACAATTGGAAATTGGAGTCCTTTTGATTTATGAACTGTCATTATTTTGATGGCATTTGTAGATTCAGGAATGGAAATCGCTTCTTCCTCAC
>JAUICI010000060.1 GCA_030427935.1 Bacteroidia bacterium
GGAAATAGAGGAAATCAAGGCTGAAAAGCAACCGATAGGAAAATTTGCAAGTTCTCGACCATTTCCCACTCATGATGTTTCACTGAACAAGGGCGATACGGTGTATATTTTTACCGATGGTTTTGCCGATCAGTTTGGTGGTGAGAAAGGAAAGAAAATGAAAACAGGGAATTTCAAGAAAGTCTTGCTTGAGATTCAACATTTGTCCATGATTGAGCAAAAAAGCTTTTTGGATAATGCTTTTGAAGAATGGAGAGGAGATTTGGAGCAATTGGATGATGTTTGTATCATAGGATTTCGAGTGTGAGCAATCTAAATGAAATATTGGAATTGTATTATTTTCAGGAGTCTGAGAGACTTCAATTTAGGAAGATGACCTTGGGAGATTTGACTGATTGGACGCGTTTTTTTGAAAATAATGAACGGGAGGAATATTTGGCTTTAGGTCTCACTTCAACACCAAAAGAAAAAGCCAAGGAATGGATCGAATTGCAACTGGACCGCTACGAAAAAGGTGAATTTGGTCATTTGGCAATGGTTCAAAAAGAGTCCGGTATGTTGACAGGAGTCTGTGGACTCTTGGTTAGAAATAAAGAAAGCCATCTCGATTATGAAGTCGCATATTCCGTTCTACCTGAATATTGGGGAAATGGATTTGCTACGGAAGCCGCAAAAACAATGAAAGACTTTGCTGCCCAACATAAATTGCATTCCAGAGTTGTGAGTTGGATTCATCCGGAAAATGTCTATTCTCAAAATGTAGCTCGAAAGAATGGAATGAATTTCAATGGTGAAGAAATTGAATTCAGGGGTATTCTTGTCCAAGTCTGGTCGGCGAATATCTAATCTAAAATATCATCTCGCTTTTTAGGAGTTCGTTTTTCCGTGCTTTGCTCGGCAAGGTAGGGACTAATTTGTTCCGCTTTTCTTGCGGCTAAAACCGAATTCAAGCCATATCCGAGGGAGATAATTGTTGCGACTTTCCAGAAGAGACCTTGAATGAATAAATTTCGATCAAATAAAAGCATCAGAATATACAGCAGCCCAAAAAAGGAAAGCACAATGCTTAAAACCAAGACCGGTTTCTTTGTAACCAATAAAGTGGCAATGACTAGTAAAATAAAGAATACAAACTGGGCCATGATTTCAATTTGATTTTGTAAGAAAACAATTGCTATTCCATTGAAAAAGGAGATGATAATTAAAGCGATTTGCGCCGTTTTAATGCCGTGAGCAGCGTCCTTTACTTTTGATTTATTCCGAATTTGTTGGGCGATAAATACCCCTTTTTCTTTATCAGTTCCATTGAAAGGAAAGAAACAATTAGAGCAAATCGAAGCATCATTGGCCGATTCGGTTTTACATTGTGGGCAGATTTGAGATTGCATGACTTCATTTTATTTTGGTCTAAAATACAAATCCATTATAAATTTTTAACATTTCCCTACAATATCTCTGCAATGCTGATAGTTAATGTATTATGAGCTAGAAGTGCCTGATTTCGTTATTTCCTGAGATTTTAAAAAGGGCGTTCACCAATTATAATACCTACATTACATGAAATTATTAGAATGAGTTTGAAGATAAAGTACAAAAGAGATGAAGAAGGCGGTTTTTTTCATACATTAAATTCCAGAGTAGATGAATATTTTAGATCCAATAATATTTCAAAATATTCCAGTGCTCTAAGTCGTCTTAAGGCCTTTTTCTTTTTACTTGTTTTTCTAAGTTTGATTACAACAATTCTTTTAGCGAATGGATCAGTAGCATTATTACTCATAGCATTTTCTGTTCTTGGTTTTTTTCAAATATGTCTAGCATTAATTCTAGGACATGAAGGAGTCCATGAGTCTTTTTCAAAAAGCAAAAAAGTGAATAAAGCTGCTAGTTATGCATTTGATCTTATTGGAACATCAGGTTATTTGTGGGGGTTAAGACATGTGCAGTCTCATCATCCATATGCTAGTATTCCTGTAATGGATGTGGATATCCCAGACACAGATCTTGTTACTTTTTTACCCAAAGAAAAACCTAGAAAATCGATAAAATTCCAGTTTTTATATGTGCCATTTTTGTATTTAATGTACACCTTATCTGTAGTATTCAAGAGGGATGCGTCGGATTTCATATCTAAAAGGATTGGTCATAAAACCGTTAGCCATTCTAAACGAGAAATTTTTGAAGTTATCGTTGCCAAAATCGTTTACTTCTCCTATACATTGGTTTTACCGATTCTATTTTCAGGAGTTTATTGGGGCTGGGTGGTTTTAGGTTTTGTTTTAATGCATTTTGTCGCAAGCATAACCGCAGCAGTAGCTTTGTTTCCTGCACATAATCATATAGACTCCAAATTCCCTGAGCCAGATGGAGACGGTAATATGGAGATGACATGGGCAGAACATCAAATGTTTGTAACCATGGATTTTGGGACTAAATGGAAGGTCGTAGGGTTCTTTTTCGGCGGCATCAATTATCATGCAGTTCATCACCTATTTCCTTCAATCAGTCATATTCATTTTCATGATATTCAAAAAATTCTTAGAAAAACTTGTAAGGAATTTAATGTTGAGCATAAGGAAGAGCCCTATCTTTTCAAAGCTTTATATTCGCACTTGATGTTTTTGAAGTCACAAGGTATTTCCAAAAAAGAAATCCATCATATGGGAGAGGTCATGTAGCAAATGCCTTCTTACTTTTAGCCAAATGGAATAATCACTATCCACACTTAAAGGAACTTTTCAACAATATAGGGGTCGCTTCAAACAAGCTTTTATTTTTGTACAAAATTAAATCCCCAAAAAATGAAGTTTTTCATAGATACAGCAAATTTAGACGAGATCAGAGAAGCAAATGATCTTGGAATTCTAGACGGTGTTACCACAAACCCATCCTTGATGGCGAAAGAAGGTATTACTGGAGAAGATAATATTAAGCAACATTACATTGATATCTGCAATATTGTGGATGGAGACGTGAGTGCTGAGGTGATCTCGACGGATGTGAAAGGAATGATAAAAGAAGGAACTGAATTGGCTGCATTACATGAAAATATTGTGGTAAAAGTTCCGATGATTAAAGACGGAATCAAAGCAATTAAGCATTTCTCAGATAATGGAATTCGAACGAATTGTACCTTGATTTTTTCTCCTGGTCAAGCTCTTCTAGCTGCAAAAGCAGGAGCTACCTACATTTCACCATTTTTAGGGAGATTGGATGATGTGTCAACGGATGGATTGAATTTGATTCACGAAATCCGAACGATTTATGATAACTACATGTTCGACACTGAGATATTGGCTGCATCTGTAAGGCATCCAATGCACATTATTGATTGTGCTAAAATTGGTGCGGACATTATGACGGGACCTTTGAAAGCAATTACAGCTTTAGCAAATCACCCTTTGACTGACATCGGATTGGAAAAATTCCTTGCCGATTACGCAAAAGGAAACAAATAAAACGACTCTGAAACTAAATATAAAACCTGTGGATTTCCGCAGGTTTTTTTCTTTTCGATGCTGATAGAAATTAATCCATACAATATTGATAAGCGATTGCTAAAACAAGTTGTGGAAGTCCTGCGAAATGGCGGGATAATCATTTACCCCACAGACTCCGTTTATGCCATGGGGTGTGATCTCAAGAATAGAAGAGCATTAGAGAAGTTGGCTAAGCTAAAAGGAATCAAACTAAGTCAGGCGAATTTTTCCATTATTTGCTATGATTTAAGTAATATTTCAGAGTACACCAAGAATTTTGATCGATCAACCTTCAAGCTTTTGAAGAGTAATCTTCCAGGTCCATTCACCTTTATTCTGAATGCTACGAATGAGATTCCAAAGCTTTTTAATTCAAATAAAAAGACGATAGGTATTCGCGTACCGGATCACGATTTGATTCGAGAAATAGTAAGCGAGTTGGGTAATCCCATTGTTACCACTTCGATTCACGATGAAGATGAGGTTATGGAGTATACAACCGATCCTTATCAGATCTACGAAAAATATGATGGAAAAGTGGATCTAATCATCGATGGTGGTTTTGGAAATTTATATGCTACAACTGTTGTGGACTGTACAACAGAAGAACCTGAAATCATCAGGGAAGGAATAGGAGAACTGATATGATCGGAATTATCGATTTTGGATCTTCAAAAATGCCTGATATTCTAAAAAGTGTCGAGACTGCTGGCTATTCGGGGAAGGTAGTTAAAATGCGGAATGCGAAATTCGCAATTCGAAAGAACTCAGGGCAAGAAATGCAAAATTTTCAGAAGTTGATACTTTCTGGGGCACCGATTTTACTTTCTCAGATTGAAGATACCCAACCTTATATTGATTTTGCTAATGAAGTTTTGGAACTAAATATTCCCGTTCTTGGGATTTGTTTTGGGCATCAAATTATTGGAATGGCTCATGGTTCTACTTGTTATATGGGAGAAGAAGACCGAGCTGGACAAATCATTACCAAAATTCAAGACGACCCCATTTTTGAAGGGTTGAATGCCGACTTTGAAATGAGACAAGATCATTGCGAATACATCAATTTACCAGAGGGTTTTATTCATTTAGGGAAATCCAGAATTACCGAGAACGAGGTCATGAAGCACCCAGTAAAACCTATCTATGGCTGCCAATTTCACCCAGAAGTTTCAGGTGAGAATGGACAAAGATTCATCGAGAATTTCCTCAGAATTTGCTGATATCCATACTCAACTATGGATAAGTTGAAAGTCACTCTTCGAAAGAGGCGGCTACTTATAGCTACCTTCGTAATGCTACACTCTAAATTCTAAAATCAAAACATGGTTTTAAATTTTATTTGGATAGGATTCTTTTTGGTCGCTTTTTTGGTTGCGCTTATTCGCACAATCATGGGCGATGCCGATGTGTTTTCTGAAGTTGTAAATAAAATTTTTAGTCAAGCGTCATTTGCCTTTGAATTATCGATTGGTTTGGCAGGGATGATGGCACTTTGGCTAGGGATATTGAGAATTGGCGAAAAGGGTGGGGCTATCAAAGTCTTATCTAAAATGGTATCTCCATTGTTTTCAAAATTGTTTCCTGAGGTTCCAAAAGATCATCCCGCACAAGGAGCAATGGTGATGAACTTTTCGGCAAATATGTTGGGTTTAGACAATGCAGCAACTCCAATCGGATTGAAAGCAATGGATCAACTGCAGGAGGTTAATCCTAAGAAAGATACGGCTAGCAATGCTCAAATTTTGTTTTTAGTGTTAAACACATCTGGTTTGACGCTGATTCCGACCACAATTATTGCGCTCAGATTAGGAGCCCATGCTGATAATCCAACCGATATTTTTATTCCTATTTTGATTGCTACCTTTTTTTCAAGTTTAGCGGGGTTGATATTTGTTGCCATAATGCAAAAGATCAATCTATTTCAAAAAACAGTCTTGCTCTACCTTGGAACTGCAACAGCGGGAATTGCAGGTTTGATATGGTTTCTATCGGACAAACCAAAATATTTCATTGAACATTTTAGTGCGATAGCTTCAGGATCAATCATATTTGGTTTAATCATCGGATTTTTTATTCTGGGAATTCGTAAGAGGTTGAATCTTTATGAGGAATTTATTGAAGGCGCAAAAGAAGGTTTTCAAGTGGCAATTAAAATTATCCCATTCCTTGTAGCCATGCTATGTGCGATTGGAGCTTTTACCGAATCAGGAGCTATGGCTTTTCTTCTGAATGGACTAGAAACTTTGTTTGGTTTGTTTATGGGGGATACAAGATTTGTTGACGCACTTCCAACTGCAATGATGAAACCCCTTTCAGGTGGTGGAGCAAGAGCGATGATGGTTGAGTCTTGGGGAGAGAAAGGAGTTTTAGTAGATTCTTTTTCTGGAAAACTAGCAGCGACTTTTCAAGGATCCACTGAAACCACTTTCTATGTTCTGGCGGTATATTTCGGTTCTGTTGGGATTAAAAACACGCGCTATGCTGTGGTCGCAGGTCTCTTTGCTGATTTAGTCGGAGTGATCGCTGCGATTATTGTGGCTTATCTATTTTGGGGGTAGTTTTAAATGCAGAGACACCTAGGTTTCGCAGAGGGCGTAAAGTTTTCACTGTGATCTCTGCGCTTTCTTCGCGACTCTGCGTTTAAAAACCAAATTGTTACTTTTGTAAATATTCCAGTTTTAAAAGTATATGCGTAAGAAGAAGAATCCAGTTAAAAACGTAGCACCCTTAAAACCCTTAAACTATGATGTGAAGATCATTTTAGCCTGGGCGGAAGCCATTTCCGGGAATAAGGAAATGCGCGATTTTTTGACCGCTAATGGTTATGAAGAACTCGGAATCTTTTGTTATGCGCTGATGTTGAAAGATGATGCCCGAGAGTGGCTCAAAGAAAATGGTTACGCCCATTTATTGGCCATGATTCACGGTGTGGAAGGCAATAAATCGGCTTTGGAGTGGTTGGAAATGAACAATTTTAAATTACTTAGAATCATAGCTTTAGCTGGAGATGGTGAGCCTGCTGCCTACATCTGGTTGGAAGAGCAGGGTTACCCGGAATTTCACCATCTGGCAAAAAAAATCCAAGAGGTCAAAGACGAAATCGAAGAGAATCACAACGATATGCACAAGTTTGGAGCCGACTAAAACTTTGAATTTTAAGTCGATTTCAGTATATTCACAGACTGAGTTTTAAACGTGTGCTATGAAAAAACTTCTACTATCACTTGTAGCGACCTTACCTATATTTTTATTTTCTCAATCTTGTCCGGATGTTAATGCATTGGCGGTTGTTTCTGATAACGGCAATGAAAATGACACAATAACGGTTTGTTATGGAGAAACCGTCTATCTGAAAGATGCTGGATCAACGCAGTCTATGATGGTTGCTTTAACCAATTTTAGATTCTTTTATAATGGAAATCAATTAGGCGCTTTGTCTAGTCAAAACGATAGTGTTCCTTATACCGTGAACACAAATGGAATCGTTGAGATTAAATATTATGTAACGGATGCCGATGGATGCGAAAGTGCACCTTATTCGCTTTTTATCATTTCCCATCAGCCTGAAGTCGATTTTGGAACCTATTACAGTTCTTGTGCTGGAGATTCTTTACATCTAAGCTTTGATCCTCCAACTCAAAATGAAAGTTATGAGTTCAGCCGAATCGAAACTAATATGCTTGGCTGCATGAATGATAATGGTACACAAACATTTGATTTAGTCGTTTCCGGCGTTTCACCAGGTACAATCACAGACGCTTCAGATATTGATTTTATTCGAATTGCCATGGAGCATAATAGGGTAGGAGAACTGGAAATCTCGGTTCAATGTCCAAATGCACAATCCGTAACTTTAATGAGCGCAGGTACTGGACAATTTGAAGATTTTGGAGATCCCGTCTGGGGAAATGGCGCTCCTGCAGTGGATTGTAACGATATTTCTACAGTTGGCGAACATTATAATTATGATTTTGATGAAGATGCTTTTCAAACTGTGGATCAATGGATTCAAAACAACAATGGAAATATTCCAGAAGGGCGGTATGAGCCAGATAATTCCTACTTCAGTTTAATCGGTTGTCCGATAAACGGTACGTGGACATTAACGATTGTGGATGCTGTTCCAGATAATGACGGATCCATCGGGAATTGGGGGATTGATTTCAATACGGATAATGTGACTTTAGCGCCAGGTACGATAGATTTCACCTATGATGCCAATGCCAGTGATTCCTATTGGTCAACAACAGATAACTTTTCTTATATGTCAGCCGATATGGATACTTTGATCTATGCGAACGCCATGGCTGGAACGAATAATTATACTTATCACTTGATTAATAATCAGCTATGTGAATATACCTTCGATGTGGAATACGAATTATTTAATGCTCCAGTTGTGAGTGCGGGCTCTGATGGAACTTTTTGTGAAGGAACTTCGCTAAATGGAATTGTCACTACAGTTGCAACGGATTGTCAAGTAGTCGTTGAAATGTACGATGATTTTGGTGATGGATGGAATGGGAATTCTTTGCTGATTGATTGGGGAAGTGGTTCGCAGACTGTTGCTGGAACAGGATCTTATTCTTCTGAATCCATAGGAATACCTAACGGATCTTCAATTACGGTTACTTTTGATGATAGTGGTAATTGGGATGAAGAATGTGCGTTTTATATCATTCTCGGAACTGACACCCTCCATTCTGATGGTTTAGGTGGGGCTGTGCCAAGCACGAATTCAGTTCCATTGCAAATTAGCTGTACAGGTAACAATATTTATTGGACACCGAATGATGGAACGCTTTCAGATGTGAATGTATTGAATCCAGAAGTTTTGGCTCTAGGGACGCATGAATATGTTTTGCATTATGAAGATATGCTAAACCCTTCTTGTAATGTTACGGACACGGTAGAAGTGATCATTAATGAAAACCCTGAGATTCAGGATACCGTGTTTTCAGGTTGCTTTGGAAACTTTACAACAGTTGATCCGAATCCAACCGGAGGAATGGCGCCATATACTGAAAACTGGTATGGAGAAGATCCAATGAATTTAACAACGGGTCAGTATTTATATACAGTTACAGATGCCAATGGATGTTCGGAAACAAAGTTGATTGACATTAATTTCAGCGATTCCATGTATTTCTCGAATGTTCAGGTTACTGATGCTAATTGTTATGGTGAGGCTAGTGGAACCATTTACTTTCTCTTTAATGGAGGGGTTTCACCCATTACTTTTGACTGGGGTGGTGTGAATTTCAATCAGATTCCAGCAGGAACTCATGAGTTAATTGCAACCGATTCGATCGGATGTAAGGATACTTTATTTTATACGGTGAATGAGCCAGCAGAATTGATTGTATCTGGAATAGTTACCGATGTGCAAACACAAAATGATGGAGAAATTGATTTGACAGTTTCTGGAGGTTCAGGTTCCACGTATTCATTTTCTTGGAATAATGGAGAAACAACGGAGGACATTACAGGGCTTCCGGGAGGTGAATTTATCGTTACGGTAACCGATTCACTCGGGTGTACAGAGGTGGATACTTTTACGGTTGTGGATCCATTCTTGACTGTCAATGAATTTGGAAATGAAACATTTGTGGCTTATCCGAATCCGACAGAAGGACTATTGAATATTCAGTTCTCTAAAACCTATCAAGATTTAAACATTGAATTATTCGATTTGAAAGGTGTTTTGATTGAGAGAAGAGTGATTTCCGGAATTAATAAGGTGCAAATGAATCTTCACTCATTAAGTCCAGGAACCTATGTTGTTCGACTTAGAAATGATGATTTAGATCAAGTATTCAAGATCGAGAAACAATAGGGTTTTAAAGTAA
This sequence comes from Bacteroidia bacterium, assembly GCA_030427935.1. GTDB lineage: Bacteria > Bacteroidota > Bacteroidia > Flavobacteriales_D > Crocinitomicaceae > JAGQYP01. Next base: position 9,332 of record JAUICI010000060.1, read on the forward strand.
AAGTAAAAGGTAAGAAGTAAAAAGGTAAAAGTAGGATTCTATTTCACCTTTACGTTTTTCCTTTTTCCCTTTTCCTTAAAAAGATACTTTTTCCTTTTTACTTCATCCCAGCATTTCATTTTGATTTATGAGTTCGTTTATTTAGGTTTGCCGTAACCATTTAAATCAAAATTCATGAAGAAATCTATTGAAGAAAGAGCTCTTAAGTTCGGAGTTGAAGTGTTTAAAGTTTGCCGAACAATTCAAAAGAAAGAAAACGAGTACATAATTACCAAGCAGCTAATTCGATCCTCCAGTTCAATTGGTGCAAATAATTTCGAAGCTAGATATGCTGTAAGTAAAGCTGATTTTATAAACAAAAAGTCAATCTCTTTAAAAGAGACATATGAATCTATTTATTGGCTCAGATTTATGAAAGAAGCTGATTTGTTGAAGAAGGATCAATTTGAATCTTTCTATGATGAGGCGAATCAAATAAGAAAGATCATAAGTTCTATAATACAGAATACGAAAAAGAACCTTTAAGAGAAAAGTAAAAGGTAAGAAGTAAAAACGTAAAAGTAGGGACCGAACTCACCTTTACGTTTTTCCTTTTTCCCTTTTCCTTAAAAAGATACCTTTACGTTTTTCCCTTTAACTTTTTACTTATCCAAAAACTTTGAATTCCAATTCTGCTTGGTCGGATAGACATTGAATGCGAGTGCCACAAAAACCGAGAATATCGATAAAGCAATCCAAATTTTAAATACGCCGAAAGCGAAGAATATCCCTGGTGTGTTTGTCCCAGAAGTCGCTAGCGCAAACAAAGAAGCGATCACTAAAGCCAATACGGAAAGTGAAGCGAAAAAATGTTCATATGAACGAAATGGAAAAGCTTTCAATTGTCTCCACCATTTCATGTCTTTGCCCCATTTATGAATGAATAAAAACTTATTCGGACTTAACTCAGCTAACATGATGGGGTCTTTGTCTTCATAATCCAATTCGAAAAATTCACCAGGAGCAACAATGCGGAATGATCGAAACTTCTTTCCATACTGGTTTTCAATTGCTCTTAAATTCGACCAGGCTTGCTCTGGGATTTCACCTTTGAATAGGTCAGCATCAAGAAAGCGTAGCCTATATTTCAAACAAATTTTCTCAATCGCTTCAATAGATAGAATTCGGTCTTTTTCATTTTCCATGAACTCTTGATGGTCATTGAAGTGATCAAATAAGATTTCTTTTGTTTCTGAAATAAGGTCTGATTGGATTTTTGCTTCTTCCTTAAAAGCATCTCTAAGAATTCTTGAGTCTGACATCGCATCTAAAGTTTGTGAATTTGGTGAACTAAATTTAACAAATATTGAGAAGATTCAGAAAAGTTTTGAACTCGAAAAACGTTCATTAAACAATACGCGTCATCAATTGTTTATATCAAAATCAAGTACCCGATGAAAAAGAAAGAACTACAAGCAAAGTTAGCCAATCGATTAAAGGAATATCTGGAAAAAGAGAAACAGCTTCCGAAATCAAGCAAAGATTTACTAAAAGGAAAGGAAACGGGAAAAACCTATGCTTCGGTGGAGTCAGAGCCAAAAAGACTTTTTGAACATATCATGGAATCTTATATCATCGAGACCCTATCGGTTTTAGAGGAAGATGAAAATTATGCTGAAATGTCGGTTAGAGAGAAATTATTGTCTTTTTATTTTGTATTCGTCAATCAAATAAAGGAGGATGAAGAGTTTTTAAAAGTTGTTTTCAGTCCAAGACAGTTTCAGCTGATGAAGCATGTGAAGAATGCCATGCGTCCACCGTTTGTTGAATTTATTGATCAGATTGTACAAGAAGGAATCATAAATGAAGAGATCAAATCTCGGATGGCTTTGGATAAAGTGTATTCCATGACACTAGAAAAAGACCTGATTATCGTATTAAAATTTTGGTTGAAAGATCAATCTGAAGACAAAGCAAAAACCGATGAATTAATTGAAAGGTTGGTACATCTTGAAATGAATGCGCTAGGCCCAAATTTCATGGATGACCTTCTTGGAATTGGGAAAATGATGCTCGAAAATAGTCCGATGTCCAAATACATGAGTCGATGAAAGAGCAGAAGAAAATCCCTGTAGGGAAAGTAAAAAGAGCTGCTAAGTTTATCAAAACGGGAACTAAAGTTGGAGCCAATTATGCAGGCTATTACATCAAAAAGACTGTTTCCAAGCAGAATAAAGAAGATCTCGATAAAAAGAATGCGGAGGATATTTATTCAGCTTTTTCAGAATTAAAAGGGAGTGCATTAAAGGTGGCGCAGGTTTTAAGTATGGATACCAATGTGCTGCCAAAAGAATATTCAGAGCAATTTGCCCTTGCACAATATAGTGCGCCTCCCTTAAGTTATCCTTTAGTAAAAAATACAGTATTCAAAACGGTTGGTAAAACTCCAGATCAACTATTTGATGAATTTGGAAAAAGTGCTGTCAATGCTGCTTCGATTGGACAAGTACACAAGGCAAGAATAGGGGAGTATCAGTATGCGGTAAAAGTGCAATATCCCGGTGTTGCGGAGAGTATCCAGAGCGATTTAAAAATTGTCTTGCCCATTGCCCGAAGATTTCTGAAACTAAGTAAGAAGGAAATTGAGAAATATGCCAAAGAGATTGAGTCTAAGTTGTTGGAAGAGGCCAACTATGAATTAGAATTGGAGCGATCCAATTGGATAACTAGTCAGTGTGCGGATTTGGAAGGAACCATATTTCCGAAATATTACCAAGAGCTTTCAAGTAAGCGCGTGCTCACAATGGATTGGATTGAAGGTATTCATTTGAAAGAGTTCATGGAACAAAAAAGCGGAACCGAAGAAGCCAATCTAATCGGACAAAGGCTTTGGGATTTTTATGTATTTCAAATTCAGAAATTAAAGATGGTCCATGCGGATCCGCACCCTGGTAATTTTTTGATTACAAATAAGAATGAGCTAGGAGTTATTGATTTTGGTTGCGTAAAAGAACTTCCTGAGGATTTTTACCGAGATTACTTTCTGCTTTTCGAAGCGATCAGGACGAATCAAATGGATCAGATTGAATCCATAATGGAACGCTTGGAATTTTTCTTAGAAACAGATAAAAAGGAAGATCGGGAAAAAGTACAAAAGATTTTTGTGGACCTACTTAGTTTAGTCATGAAACCATTTCAAGAAGATTATTTCGATTTTAGCGATGAAGCCTTCTTCAAGCAAATATATGCTTATGGAGAAGAGTTAAGTCAGGACAAAGAAGTCCGAAACATGGGTAGTGCCCGAGGGTCGAAACATTTCATCTATATGAATCGAACTTTATTTGGTTTGTTTAATATTCTGCATGTCTTGAAAGCGAAGAAGATTAAAACTTCGGGTTTTGCAGCAATAATTGAAGAATTACCCAAGAAAAGTGCTTGATTTTAAAGCAGTTCGAAAATCGGTAAAATTTTCTCTATTTTTTTCTTTGCCAATAAAAATAAACCCTCTATATTTGCCCCCACGAAATTAAAAAGGGTAACCCAAAAATTTCGGGCGATTAGCTCAGTTGGTTCAGAGCACCTGCCTTACAAGCAGGGGGTCACTGGTTCGAATCCAGTATCGCCCACACCAATAAACAAAAGACTTCTAAGAGATTAGAGGTCTTTTTTGTTTTGAAGCGGTTTAACTAATGGTTTACTTTTAAGATGTTTTTTTATCCGTACCTAAATCATTATTTTGCCTATAAATTCAACACCTTTCTAAAATGAATAAATCTTTTTTACCACCATCTGATAACCTTTACAAGTTTGTTGCAATTTCAGGAATTCTTATTATGGTCTATTGCTTTTATGAGATTTCAAATGTTTCAAGTAGAGTTTTTGAAGTAACTGTCAATGCCGATCAATTAAAATACGAATTGGATAGCGTTAATTTGCAAATGGATGCTTTAGAAGTCGAAGACAGTCTTTTGTATGAAGAAGCTCTTTATAAGTACGGTTTCATTATTGATAGTTTAAAGAATGATCTAATTTCGATTCATGAGTTTAAAAGGAAAGGAAGGAATCATTTACTTAAAACTCGTTCAAGGTTGAGGGATGAAAGAAAGGAATCAGCTTTATTGAAAATAAGCATTAAGCGATTCGAGAAAAGAAGGAAGGATCTTGAGGTTGAATTAGATTATTGGAAGGAGAAGAGGGGGGAGTTAGAGTATTGGCTGAAAAGCTCATTTATTTTCGTATTTATCGGGTTTATACTTTGGTATCTTAACTTGCAGATGAAGTTGGATAAAATCACACATTATGAAGAGTTGATAAAAAAGGAAGAACTGGAGAGTTTGCTTAAGCAAAATTCTGCGTGTGTTGTGACCTCCGAAAAATCGGGAAATGAAGAAAAGAACGAAGATGGTTTAACCGAAAAAGAACAGGAGGAATCCGAAAATTAGCATCAACTAACATCTTTTTATAAATTAGCTCAAAAAACTAATTACCATGAAATCACTAATTACTCTATCCTTACTTATCTTCTTTTCATTAACTGCCATTTCTCAAAAGAGAGTTGTCAAAAGGGAGTATTCTAAGGATTGTAAGAAATACATGAAAAAGTACACCTATGAGAATGAGTTGAATACAAAAGCTTTTACTTTGGACAAGAATCTGGCTTATGGTGAGCATAAACTTGTTTTTAGTTATAAGGAGAATAGAATTCTTCTCTATTTGGTTATAGAGGACGGTACTTTTGTGAAGTTGGATTATAATAAATACACATTCAATTTTAAGAATGACACAATAACGGATTTAAAGCTAATTGATTGGTCTAAGTTAGAACAGGAAGCAAGTATAATCACTTCGGAAAAAACCTATTACTTAATTGGTTTTGAATTGTCGGAGGATCAATTGGAGACTTTTGTTACTCAATCGGTTTTGAACTTTACAACCGTAGATAGAAGAACCAACGTAATCAAGACTTTTGAAATTAACGCCTCAGATCAAGAATACACCTCAACTTGTGCAAAATGCTTCAAGGAGTCCTATTTAGTTGAGAAAAAGAAGTATGAAGCAACTTTAAAGGCTTATGATAAGAATTTCAGAGAGTTCGTTTGGGGTGACTCGATGGAGAAGGTGAGAGAAAACGAAACTGCCACATTCGATAAGTCAATGAATTCTGGTCGATCTGAAACGGATGACATTTTGAATTATGGAGTCTATCTGAACAATGAGCCTTATGAGGCTTACTATCAGTTTCATAATAATAAGCTTTATCGAGGGGTGTATTTCTATAAAAAAGAGACGACGAACGATAATAAATACTACGAGAAGTTTAAAGAGTTGAGTCAAATACTCCGAAAGAAGTATGGAGAGCCTAAGAACATCACAAAACATAGGAGTAAGGATATTTTTAAGGATCTTGATGATATTGGACTTGCAATTTCTACTGGGGTTTACTCTGAATACCACGATTGGGAGACTTTGAATAGCAGAATTTCTTTAGAAATTTATGGAGATAACTATGAAGTTACTTTAAGGTTGGTCTATGTGACCAAGGACAAGGAACTGTTAAAGGAAGTTGAGGTAAAAAGAGAGGAGAAAAAGACAGATGGGTTTTAATCATCTGCCTTTTATTTAATTTATAGTTTTTCTACCGCTTTGAGTGTGTTTTGGAAGTAGGTTTTCATGTATTTGTTCGTTATCGGAATAATAACAGATTTCCCCGTTCTTCCGTCAATAATCTTTACTGATTTAAGTTGATCTTTGGCTAACATTTTCAAAGTTGAAATTTCGAGTGAAGCTCCGATTTGATTTAACTCGCAGGTAAAGTCTTTCTTCATTCCAAAGCAAGAGACTTCCTCACCGTTTTCGAGATAGAATTTTAGATACCCGTTTTCAATACATCCAAAATCTTTTGCACTTAACTTTATTAGTCCTCCTAATTTGGATGAGTCAAATTTTCCGTCCTTAGTTTCTGCAAACAAACTCCATCGTATGACACTTCCTTCATCTGAAACCGCGCCAAACGAGTAGTCAGCTTTTAGTATTTTTTTTGTACCAACTCCTGATACATGGTCGTAGAATGTTATTTCATTCCAGTTTTTCTCAATACCATTTCCTTTTTCTTTTTCGTAAGAAGTATAGAACATTACCATAGGCATTAATAATTCAGGGTCATAAACAAACTTATTTGCCAATGCTTTTGAGATTTCTGTTGTTTCTTCAATGGTCATAGATGTTTGACCTAATTTGGTTAGAGTTTCAACAAGAAAATTTTTATACTTTTCCTGCTCTGGAGTCATTTTCGGGATCTCCTTTTTGTTTTCTTCTTTTTTTTCGGAGTTTTCGGAGTCGTCAGATTTTGACTCTCCACAAGACGCAAGAATCAGTCCTGCAATGATTAGAAATTTGTACTTCATTGTGATAAAGTTGTTTTTCGTCAGTTCCAAACGAGGTTATTAGTCTGTAAAAAAAAAGAGCGTGGAACTGAATGCACTCTTTAAGGTATCGCCAAACACCTCTCACCAATACAAACAGACCACGCCAAAACGCGTAGTCATTATTTGTATTCACTGGTGTTAAAAATTGGCGATTTCTAAAGAATGAACACTATAACGCTACTTTCTATTTCAATAAGTTCCTTTAGGTGCTTCTCGTTAGAAGAAAAGGAGCGAACTACTAAATTTCATTCACTCCTTCTAACCACCTAAATCAGGCTAAAAATACTACTAATAGTTTTTATTTCAAATCAAAAGTATAGTTAGAATTTACTCAACCTTTCAAGTTCAGCTTCTAACTCTTCTTCTGTCATGTTTTTCAGTCTTTCGTCTTTTTCTTTCAAACGCATTAAGTATCTCCATTCTTCTTCTGAAACTTTTTCTTCAACTGCCCTTTGTTTCGGAACAACGTACTCGATTAGTTTAATGTAGGTAGAGATAAATTGCTTATCGTCTAAGTTCATTAGTTTTTTCTCAAAAGAAACCCAATTGTTATCTAAGAGGTCTTTTATAAGTTCCTTAGTTTCTTTGGTCACTTTATTTTGACTTCCCTTTGGTCTTCCTTTTGGGTTGTTGGTTTTTCCTTTATGTAATCCCATTTTTCTTTTTTTTTGTTTTTTTCAAATTCTTGGAGACTTTTTAACTGTTTATCTAAATGGTTAATTCGTCTCTGTTTTATTATTTTTTTCGTGGTTAAAACGTCACCTTTTTATGTGTTAAATAGCTGACATTCTTTTAGTTCTATCGCGTCAGCAATTATTTGTTGCTGATCTTCCCCGAAATACGAAGTAATCTCTTGTAATTTGATCTTGTTTTTGTAGCGTGTGTTCCTTGTTGAATTGATCCAAAAGCTTGGGTCTTTTGCGGACAACAAGAATTCTCTTTTTTTGAAGGATTTGAGTGATTTAAGGTTAATTGTGAAGTCAACCATAATGATTTCCTTCCATGTTTTAATTAAAAGATCCTTCAATGCTTTTAATACCTCTATATCTAATAAGTTAGATAGGAGAACCTGTTTAAATCCCTTTAGGTGGATCATTTTAGTAACTTTTAATTCTATTCTGATGAGGTTTTGACTCAAGTTGTATTGTAAGCCTTTGTCGTAAACCTTAATTGTGAATCGGTTGTGGACAAAAGTTCTTGAATTCACATTGGTAGCTTCAACTGGAAGACAAGAAAATTTCGTTTGTTTATGAACTATTAAGCCCGTAATAATCAGGTCTGGATTAAAAGGAAGCTCAATGTTAATACCAAATTCCAAGTTTTGAATTATAAAGCTTTCAGGAGTGACTTGAAATACCTTGCTAAGGTCATTGATGACCTCTGTTAGTTCGCTGTAATTAAAATCATTGTAATTGTGTTCTCCGTAGTTTTTGTATTTGTGAAGGCTTCCTTGAAGCAAAACATTACTGCCTTTTATCTTAATTGTAAGCCCTCTGAACTTGGCAATTTTAGTATCATTAATTAGTCCAGACTTTTCGCTAACTATACTGTGAAACTCGAATTTCCCAAGAAGGTATTCAATAGAGACCCCAGTAACCAAAGCTTTAAAATAGTCAGGCATTTCTTTAGAATAAGACAGTTTGAAAATTCTTTTTGAATAGATCGGGGTTAGTAGTATAGTACCCTGCTTTATGTTTGGATACTTTACAAAGGTCATGGCAAAACACCTCAACTTTTTTGTTTTCTCTCATTTGTTTAATGATCCAACAAATGTAGGCTCTTTCAATCCCTGTCTTCTTAGCTACCATTAACATAGTCTTTGGTGATGTGTTAAGCTCCTTGAAGACTTTAGAATAATAAGTTTTGTTAATTTTGTTTTTGAACGGCTGGGGAGGGGTAATTGAATTAATCATTTTGCTCCTCCTTTCTTTTTTGAGTCAATGTATTTCTCTGCCTCCTTTTCTATTTGTGAAGCAGTTGGTTTTCTCTGTTCGTTTAAAAAGTCTTCAATTTCCTTTTTTGAGAAGTAGAGTTTTTTGGATGTCTTTATTACAGGAATCTCTTTCTTTGACACCTTTGTATAAATAGTCGACGGGGCTAAATTTAACATCGAAGACAGTTCCTCAACTGTTAAGTATTTGTCGAAATTGTCGAATTTGTTGTCTTCTTTTTTACTTAAAGAATCTACGACTTTGTTTACGATGAGGTCAACTACCTCATCCAAGTTCTTTGTTGATAAGATTAATTCTTCCATAACTTTAATTTTGAATCAAAGTAAATGGGAGAATAAGCAATTGTAATCGAGATGTATTTACATGAAAAAATACATGGATCAAATCAATTCGTCTATGAACTCTTTAACTTCTTCACCATAATTAGTAGCATTTATCAGTTTGCTTTTATAATCATAACCAACTTCTTGTTTTAACCAATCTACCGAGTAATTTCTGATGTCCAAGGTTTTGTATGTCTTATAAAATTGTTGACCTCTTTGAAGGTTGTAGAGTTTTTTTGCATTTCTTATCATTTCCGTTGCTTTCCAGTCCCCGTTACTTTCACTATCTAAAAGTTCGAACTCGGGGTACACCCCTTTATGTACTAAGATCTTATGAGCTATTGCTATGTGTTTAATCTTTGATTTTTGAGAGTTTTGTTCATTTAGGTACTTAACAAGAACCTTTATCTGTTCTTTATTCCATAGGTAAATTTCTATTCTCTTCGCGCGATATTTATCCTTCTTATAGTCCTTGTTCTGGAGTTCAACTAATTCTTGTTCTCTCATTCTTTCTTGGGATCTCGAAATCTCTCCTCTCAAGTAATCTTCAAAATCATTTTGTGGTAGAATTTCTCTTTGCGTTTCTGCTTGAGGTATTACTTGAATTTTCAACTGTTTCGAAATTAATTTTGGTAGAGGACAATTTTCACATAGTTCTTTTATGTCACGCTTGAAATCAGTTGAAGTACAATAAGGGTATTTTTTCATTTTTATTTATGTTAAGTGGTTCATAGTTTCGTCCAACTCATCGTTTTTAAAGCTTTTGAGATAAGTTCGAGTGATTTTTTCTGTTTTATGTCCTAAGGATTCGGAAATTTTTGAAATAGAGACTTCACTATTTTTTAGAACGTTTGCAAATGTATGTCTTGCTACATAAGTCGTAAGAGGTGTTTTGATACCTGCTAATTTTCCTATTTCCTTTAGGTCTTTATTAGTTCGAGTTGTTAATTTGTGGATTCTATTATCTACTTGTTTATTAGTTATGTGCTTGTCCTTGTTCAAGATGGGAAACACATAAGAGTTATTTCCTTTAAAGGTTAATGGACGGTAGAATTCAATAATTTCCTTTGAGTTTGGGATTAATGGGAATTCTAAAAGCTTACCCGTCTTTGATCGAGTATA
>JAUICI010000061.1 GCA_030427935.1 Bacteroidia bacterium
TTGTTAATTTCTCAGCCGCTAGTTCTTCAGTAAAAAAAGGTGAAACGCTCATAGATCCTGTAAACAATATCCTTTCAATGAAAGTGGATATCGTGGTGATGCGACACGCTTCTCCTGGAGCAGCCAAATTTCTCTCAGAAAGAGTAGATGCAAAAATTGTAAATGCAGGTGATGGTACGCACGAGCATCCGACTCAGGCTTTATTAGATGCTTATTCCATAAGAGAAAAACTAGGTTCAGTTGAAGGTAAAAAAGTCGCCATCATAGGAGATATTTCACATTCTAGAGTGGCGCTTTCAAATATATTTTGTCTAAAAAAGCTTGGAGCAGAAGTGATGGTTTGCGGACCAACAACCTTAATTCCAAAATACATTCATGAGTTAGGGGTTCAAGTGGAGCACAATTTACAAAGAGCTTTAGAATGGTGTGATGTTGCCAATATGCTTCGAATTCAATTGGAGAGACAAGACATCAAATATTTTCCGAGCCTCCGAGAATATACCATGCTATTTGGTTTAAATAAAGAGATTTTAGAAAATCTAGATAAAGAAATTGTAGTCATGCACCCTGGTCCAATTAACCGCGGAGTAGAGATTACTAGTGATGTTGCCGATTCCGACCAAGCTATAATTCTGGATCAGGTGGAAAATGGAGTTGCAGTTCGGATGGCGGTACTTTATCTGATCGCAGGAAAAATTCAACGAGATTAAAAAAAATTATTATTTTTGATCAAATAGCTGAACACCATGAATTTTGAAAAGGTAGAAAAGGAAAAGTACACACTGATAGCTACGAATACAGAAAAACTGGATTCTACGAATGCTCCTGAGCTCAAAGCTGAATTGGTTGTGATCAATAAAAACGGTATGAACAATATCATTATTGATCTTTCGAAAACCAAGTATTGCGATTCCTCAGGATTGAGTGCGGTTTTAGTAGCAAATCGTTTGTGTAAAAATTCAGGTGGAATGTTTGTTTTATGTGGTTTACAAGCTTCAGTTTCAAAACTGATTCAAATATCACAATTGGACAAAGTGCTTACCATAGTTTCTTCTCCAGAGGATGCAGAAACAGCTTTAACGAAAGCCGAAAAAGAAACGGAATAATTGAAACAAGTAAATAACTAAGAATACTAAAGACTGCTTTTTAAGTGGTCTTTTTTTATGAAATTTACAGTCACCATACTAGGTTCTGGAGCAGCAACACCAACGCTGAATCGCTTTCCCACTTCTCAATTCATAAATTGTAATGAACGTAATATTTTAATCGACTGTGGAGAAGGATCTCAGATTCAAATGCGAAAGTTTCGAATTAAATTTCAGAGAATCAATTTAATTTTAATCTCACATCTGCATGGAGACCACTATTTCGGTTTAGCAGGACTACTCTCCTCTTTTGTTCTTTTGGGTCGAACCTCCAAACTACAGATCATATGTCCGAAAGGATTGAAAAATATCATTTTGAGTCAGATCGAAATCGGAAATGCAAAAATCCCATTTGAAATCGAATGGCAGGAAATTGAATTAAAAGAAAGGGAATTACTTTTTGAAGACAAGGTTTTGGAAGTTTATGGCTTCCCCATGAATCATAGAATACAAACCCATGGATTTGAAATTAGAGAGAAAAAGAAAGCGCGAAATTTCATCCCGGAAAAAATCGAAGAACTCAAGATTTCGGTCAAAGAAATAGGCGCCATAAAAAATGGAGAGCCACTGATCCGAGAAGGCAAAGTTGTACCCCAAGAAGTTTATTCCAAAGATTCAAAAAGACCTCTATCCTATTCCTTCAGTGCTGACAACCGAATAAAGGAATCGCAAATTGATTATTTCAAAGGAACTGACCTCTTGTATCATGAAGCAACTTTTTTACATGAAGATCGAGACCGCGCAAAAACAACCTTTCATTCAACCGCAAAAGAAGTTGGACAAATAGCTTCAAAAGCGGAAATCAAAAATATTATTCTTGGTCATTTTAGCGCACGCTATCACGATACAGAAACACACAAAGCTGAATGCCAGGAGTCTATAGAAAATGTTTTCTGTGCGGAAGATGGAAATACATTTGAAATTTCAGAAAATGGTGTTGAATTGATTGGATAATTTATTCTAAATCCTATCTTTGTTATTTAAAATCAGTCTAAATAATGAAGCTCATCATAGCGGACATCAATGAGTTGATAAAAATTGGTTTAAGAACCATTCTTCAGCAGGAAGATAATATCGATATCGTAGGGGAAGCCAAAAGCAGTGAAGAGCTTGTCGAATTGACAAATTCCTTCGAGGCAGACATTGTATTAATCGATTATACCGCTGAAGGTTTTAATATTGATATTGTTCCTAAAATTCTTTCGGAACACCCCAATCTAAAGTTTGTCGCCATAACTCCAGAACAATCTGCCCTAACTGTAGTTCATGCAGTGAAAAGTGGAATCATGTCTTATATCAAGAAAGATTGCAGCTTAAAGGAGATTAAAGAAAGTGTGCAGGAAACAAGTAAAGGGAATAAGTTCTTTTGCGGTCAGATTTTAGAGACAATTGCCAAGGCCAATATTGATGTAGATGAAATCGATTTAATGAATTTTAGTTGTGATCCTATTGTCATGACAGAAAGAGAAATGGAAATCATCAAATTGATCTCTGAAGGCTATACCAATGGACAAATTGCAGACATGTTATTTTTGAGTAGTCATACCGTTGGTACGCATAGAAAAAACATCATGCAAAAACTAGGGGTTAAAAATACTGCTGGAATTGTAATGTATGCGGTTAAGACGAATATCGTTTCGCCTAACAAGTTTTTATTCTCAGAAGAATCCTGATTATCTGATTCGGTCAAATACAACTGTTTTACCAAGAAGGGCAAAACCTACATAACCTCTGGCGACAAGATTATTATTCTCATCTAACCAAAGTTTACCACTGTATTTTTTGTTTTTAGTGGGATCCACAATATGACCATCTGTCCAAAGATTGTCTTTCTTTTTCTCGAAATTTTCCAGTAGAATTGATCCTAAAGTAGACTCACCATTCGGACGTTTTGACTTTTGACTTTCAGAGTCTTTGATCCAGTATAATTTTGCAAAATACTTACCATTACTCTTGAAAACTTTAATCTTTCCATCTTTATCCGGAGTCCAATAACTACCAATAATAGCCTCTTGTCCGTGAGAGACAAAAGAAAACACAAGAGTAAGGATTAAAACACTTAAAATTCTCATCGCAAAAAGTTCATCTTTTTAGTTAAACGCTAAAGTATTAAATATATTACATAATTGTCTTCATTTTGTTCTGGAAAAAACAAAACATAAAGATTTTTTAACATATCTAAAACAAAGGGATAGAAGACTAACATCCTCCTGTGAATACTTCTTTCATTTGTCCCAAAATGACGCTTCTTTAGTTATTAATTTAGTTGATTAGAATTATTTGAATGGCGGCTAAAAACGAATTCACTCCAGAAAACGAGGAGAAACCAAAGAAAAAACGCAGAAGCAAAACTGTTTCTGACAAACCGAAAAAAAAGTATTCGGGTAAAGCCGCTTTGGATAAACTAGAAGAGAAAGTTGACTTAACAAAAGCCAGACGAATTACTGGAATTGTCTTTTTAGTAATCTCGGTTTATACCTTCCTTGCTTGTTTATCTTATTTTTCTACCTGGGAAGCCGATCAGGACAAAGTAATCAATAAAGGTTTATTTGAATTTCTTTTTAGTGACTCCGGATCAGAAGTGAGCAATTGGCTGGGAAAATTTGGCGCATGGGTTTCGCACCTTTTAATCTATCGTTGGTTTGGAATCGCTTCTTTTAGTTTTGCGCTTATCTTTTTTATTACTGGAGTCTATTTACTTTTTAAAATCAGATTACTCCCAATAGGAAAAGTATTTGCTCAAAGTATTCTTGGAACTATATGGACATCCATCTTTCTGGGTTTTTTTAGCTATAAGATTGAATATTTAGGCGGTAGCTTTGGTTTTTATATTAATGACTGGCTAAATCATTCCGTAGGTAAGTTTGGTGCTTTTATTTTTATCACTGCACTTTTCTTTGTATTCCTTTATATTCTTTTCGAGCCAGACTTCAATAAATTCTTTGCCTTCTTAGGGCTCCGAAAAAAAACGGCAAAAAAAGAGGAAGAAGAATCCACTGCAGCTCCGCAAGGCGACATTCATATAGTGAATGAAATTAAAGATGAGGAAATTGAACAAGACGATATTAGCGAAACCATAAGTTTTGACGAAGAAGAGGAAGAACCCAAAGAAGAAGAAAGCACCGAAGCAAACGAAAGTGAGTTGATTATCGAAACTCCTGCTGAGGAAGAAGAATCTGAAGAAATTGAGTCGGATGATGATTTCCAGATTGAAGTAGCGGAAGAGCAAGATGAAGAACTCGATGAAAATGAAATCAATAAAAAAGTAGAAGAATTTGGTGAATACGACCCTAAATTGGATCTCTCTTCCTACAGACTCCCTCCTATTGACTTGCTAGTTGATCACGGTGACAATAAGATTTCAGTGGATAAAGCGGAACTTGAAAAAAATAAGGACAGTATTGTTCAAACGCTTTCAAATTATAAAATCGAAATCTCTCAAATCAAAGCAACTGTTGGTCCAACAGTTACTTTATACGAAATTGTTCCTGCTCCGGGGGTACGAATCTCAAAAATCAAGAATCTTGAGGATGACATTGCCCTCAGTTTAGCTGCTCTCGGAATTCGAATCATTGCACCGATACCAGGGAAAGGAACTGTAGGTATTGAAGTTCCAAATGCGAAGCCAGATGTTGTGAGCATGAAGTCCATCATCAAATCAGAGAAATTCCAAAATTCTGATTTTGAATTACCGATTGTTCTTGGTAAAACGATTTCCAATGAAACCTGGGTTTATGATTTAGCTAAAATGCCTCACTTATTAATTGCAGGTGCAACAGGTCAAGGTAAATCTGTTGGATTAAATGCCATTTTAGTATCCATACTTTACAAAAAACATCCTTCTCAGGTGAAGTTTGTCATGGTGGATCCAAAGAAAGTGGAATTAACTCTTTACAATAAGATTGAAAGACATTTCTTAGCCAAACTTCCTGGCGAAGAAGAACCGATTATTACAGACACCAGTAAAGTGGTTTCGACCTTGAATTCTCTTTGTATTGAAATGGATACTCGATATGAATTATTGAAAAATGCGCAGTGTCGAAACATAAAAGAATACAATAAGAAATTCATATCTAGAAAGCTTAATCCTGAAAACGGACATCGATTCCTACCTTACATCGTAGTTGTTGTGGATGAGTTTGCTGATTTAATTATGACAGCTGGAAAAGAAGTGGAACATCCAATTGCCAGACTTGCGCAGCTTGCAAGAGCAATCGGTATCCATTTGATCATTGCGACTCAAAGACCTTCTGTGAATGTAATTACGGGTACAATCAAAGCCAACTTCCCAGCTAGAATTGCATTTAGAGTTATGCAATCAATTGATTCGAGAACGATTCTGGATTCTACTGGAGCTGATCAATTGATTGGTAGAGGAGACATGTTAGTTTCAACAGGAAATGACATGACACGAATACAGTGTGGATTTGTTGACACACCAGAAGTTGAGGCCATTTGTGATTTTATAGGTGAACAAAGAGCTTATCCAGATGCTTTAATACTTCCTGAGTATGTTGATGAAAGTGCCGAACAAGACAAGAGTTTTGACGCCTCTGAAAGAGATTCGATGTTTGAAGATGCCGCAAGAATGGTTGTGATGCATCAGCAAGGATCGGCTTCGCTATTGCAAAGAAAATTGAAATTAGGATACAATCGAGCTGGGCGTTTAATTGATCAATTAGAGGCCGCTGGAATTGTTGGTCCATCCAAAGGATCTAAGGCTCGAGACGTTCTCTATCCAGACGAAATGGCCTTAGAGGAATTCTTCCGAAACGAAAGGGAATCAAATAATTTTTAGATTTGGCATAATTTTAGATATTTGTAAAGCCAAAGCAAAAAAACAGAATATGAAAGCTATTATTTTATCTACATTATTCGTCCTTGTAAGTACATTTTCATTCGGACAAGACGCAAAGGCGAAAGCAATCTTAGACAAGCTTAGTGCTAAAACAAAATCCTATTCAACGGTATATGTTGAATTCTCATCAAAAATAAAAAGTTCTGCTGTTGATGAATCATCGAATGGAACTGCCTATATGAAAGGTAAAAAATTCTTTATCAAATCTGGAAAATACACTTTGATCTCAAATGGGATTAAACAATGGGTAATCAATTCAGATGAGAAAGAAGTATATATCTCAGACTATGAAGAAGATGAAGACGCGATTACGCCGGATAAAATTCTTTCAATTTGGGAAGATGATTTCAAGTATAAATACGTTGGAACTGGAACTATTGGTGGTGTTGCAATCGAAAAGGTAGATTTATACCCAAAGGATCCAAGTGACGCTCAATTTCACACAATTCAAATGGCGATTGACACAAAAAACAACAAGCCAAAGCAAATCATCGTAAAATCTAAAGATGGTTCAAAGATGACTTATACTTTTACCAAATTTCAAGGAAATACTGAAATGTCAGATTCAAAATTTGTATTCAATAAAGGGAACTACCCTGGGTATAGAATTGAAGAAGATTAATACGACATTACAATCTAAAGATATAGGGAGCTTTAAAGGCTCCCTTTTTTTGTCTTCATATTTCGGAAATGTTCCAATGTAGCTTCATTTCTTTTTTGAACTTCTTCCATCTATTTAACTTTCTTCAACATTCTGATTAACTCTTGTTTGACTTCCTCTTTCTGCCTTAAAAAGGGAATCTTTCCAAGCATTTGACCATCTGAATCTAATCCTACCAACAAGGGCTGATACTCATCGAAAGTGCATTCTGTGAGTTGATTTCTTTCTCCAATAGTTTTCACCTTTTCCTTTCCTAAACAATTATTAGGATCAACTGAATAAGGCTCAATCTCGGTAAAATCATCCACATACAAAGGCACCAGTAAGAATTCATTAGACATTAATATTGCTATTTCGATATCGGAAAAAACCCCTTCCTCCATTCTTCTGCAATTTACACAAGCATGTCCCGTAAAATAAAACAAAATTGGTGTTCCTTTTTTCTCACTGATAATTAGTGCTTCTTCATAAGTGAGGTTGGTTGTTTTAAGTCCTTTTAAGCCATCTTTACTTACAAGTGCTTCAAGCGTTTCCCAATCAAATTCATCCGGTGTATTTTCTTGATTGGTTTCATCATTATCTTTCTTTTCGGAAGCACAGGAAGTCAAAAAAATAAATCCCAACAGAAATATGCAAAATACTCTTAAACTCATCTCTGTTAAGATATAAAAGATCCCCTATTTTTCAGCTTCTTCTTTTATCTTTTCATTCATCGCCATGAATCCTTTAATAGTATCGGTATTCAATTTTTTCTTGAACACGGGAACGAGAAATCCATAAAATTTTTCACTTTGAGTAAACTTCAATTGTCCATTTCCTAACTCTTCAATCTGAAATCGATGTTCCCCATCAAACACTCCTTTAAAAAGCAGCTTTCCAATCCATTTAAATTCTTCCTCTTTTCGATTTACCAAAACTTCGGGTTTAAATTTCATCCCGTCAATCTCCGCATAGATTTTATTTCCAACTTTGGGATCTCCTTCAATCTTTTTGATAAAGGGATTCCATTTCTCATAATTTTGAAAATCCATTAATACCTTCCATACTTTCTCTGCACTTGCATTGATTCTAATTTCTGTTCTAATTTCAAATGACATAATTTTTTGTTTTAATGTTTGAATCAAAATTAGATTAGAAAAAGAGCACTTGTCTTGACATAGATCAAGAAGTGAAATTGATGTGCTGATTGTTAGATGTGACTATGTGCTGATTCCTGATTGAATCTCTTTAGGACACTTTCTTTTTTCGGATGCGGCTCAGTGTTTCTGGAGTCATTCCAAGCATGGAGGCTAGATTATGAAGGGGTATGATATTAAATAATTCCTTGTTTTGAACATAAAGATGATCGTAGCGTTCTTCTGCGGTCATGGATAAAAATGAGAAAACACGATCTTCCAAAGTTAAGAAGCACTTGGCCAAAAACAACTTTTCAAGATGATCCCATTTCTCAACATGTTTACCTATTTGTCTGTAGTTTTCTTTTGAAATGGTATATAATTCACAATCTGACAAACATTGAATATTCCATCTAGCTTGTTGATCAAAAACCAGACTTTGAAGATCCGTAAGAAAGTATCCCGGACCTGAAATCCATTGTGTAATGTCTTTACCCTCTTTAAAAGCATATACTCTGAGATATCCAGACTTTACAAAGCTCAGTTTATTACAATACTCCCCTTCCCTAGCAAAAAAGTCTTCTTTTTGCAGAACCTCCTGCTTGAAAAGATTCGTGATCTTTCCTAAATCCTCTTTAGAAATTCCAAAATAAGAGTTGATATATTGCTCGAGTTCTGTCATGTTAATTCGTTCAACTTCGCTAAAGCTACGTTGAATAAATAATGCGTAATTATCTCCCTGTCGGTCGATGAGCTCACTATCGCTCGGTTCGTAATTTGAAATTCTTAGTTTTCAATTTTTAATTTAGGTCCCTGCATCGCCGTCGGCAAGCCTTTGGCGGCCGATGGAGCTTGTCGAGGGATTAGTTCCTCCGTTCCTACCCAGACGCCATTCACGTTAAAGGCATTTCCTTTTTTTAGTTTGACGATTGTATAGGTTTGTGTCTGGCCTGGTAATTCCTCAATTGCTATTATTTCATCCGGACCTTTGGACGTTTTTAAAATGCTACCAATGGTTAATTGATTCACTTTTGATAAAATGTAGCTTGCATTTGATTTCTCGGGATCAAATGACATCCACTCTCCGTCGGCATCAACAAATGGATGATCTTTTGTGCATCGGATTTCCAGACCACTTTTCGTTACAATTTTAATCAAACCACAATGCTTAACACTCGCTAATTCTAGAATTTTGTCTTTTCCTACTTCCCCAGTTAAGGTGTTTAGGGAAAGAATCTGATCACCGATTTTTAGATCTTCAATATTGACCCATTCCTTTTTCGCTGTCATTACTTTTGAATATCCATCTCCAGCTAAGCAGTGAACATCAAGACCATCAAAATAAATTTCGGTTACAACAACATCATCCCATTTTGTGCCTTTATAGACTTCCATGATTTCAAATGTCAGTGTCCAATGCGCTTTCTTTCCAAATCTCCCTAAAGGCTCAACCTTAAAAGATTGCTTTGAGATTTTGTCTTCTAATTCAAATATCCCAAGAACCTTGTCGTCCACCCAAACTTTAAATTTTTTGACTCTTGAATTATTCTGATAAGCCGATTTCGATTTCACATAACCATTAACGATTTGAATCGAAGTTACCCTAGGCGACTCATCCTTAAAACGAAAGGATATCTTCTCTCCTATTCCGTAGCCCTTTTTGCCTTCTACCCAGGCTTTCTTGGCTGAACCATCGTGAATGTTTTCGACTTTATAATCACTTTTTCCTTGGCTTGCCAATTCCGAACTAGCCCAAAGTGAATCGTAACCACCTCCACAATACCAACTGCAACCTTCACCTTCCAGACTCCATATTGACGAACGCATCTCATCACAATTGGATAGGGCATCTTTATCCTGTTGACTTAGTTGATCAAACTCCAAGTTATCCTGTTCCATTTTTTTCCAAACGGCTTCGCACTTCTTTAAACTTTCTTCCGAATTAAAAGCTTTCACTTTCTCCGGGCTAAAATCAAGCAATTCAAGGTTTGTGGGCTTCAACACTTTTTGAGATAAACCAAAAGTTAGGTACCCTACAGCTACTAGTATTGTTAAAAGTCTCATAGCCATAAATTTAGGTAGAAAACAAATAAGGATAAAATTAAATCTATTTATATTTAGTTCATGGAAGATCATGAAATCAAATTAGTAGAGATATTCAAGCAAAAGGAATTTCTTCAGCTTTCTTATGACAAAGAAGGCTGGAGTAAAATTGAATACAAGGAAGGAGAAATTGTGTTTTCAGAAAACCTCATTGAGGTTAGAGTCATTGAGGATGAAGTTATATCAGAAATGAAGGCTTTTCAATTGATTAAAGATTTTCTACAATCGGATGCACGTAAATGGGGCAAAGAAATCCCGAGAAGTGGACCAGAATTGATTCGCTATTGGAAAGACGACGTGATATAAAAAAAGGGAGACTTTCGCCTCCCCTTCAATGTGTTGATCAAATAAATCTTTCTATTTGATATTATTTAATGATAGTCATTTCTTCTATCAGGTTTCCTGCTCCAGCGTATTTATCAATAATCCAAAGGATATATCGAGCATCCACGCAAATTGTTCTCTGGATATTCTTTTCAAAGAAGATATCTCCAGACATTGCTTCCCAGTTTCCATCAAAAGCGCATCCGATTAGGTGACCTTCTCCGTTAATCACAGGTGAACCAGAGTTCCCTCCTGTAATGTCATTATTAGTAAGGAAGTTCACGATCAATTTTCCATCCTGACCATATTCTCCAAAATCACCTTCATTGATCTTGTCAACTAAATCTTGAGGTACATAAAACTCATGTGTTTTGTCATCCGTCATTTCTCTTTTCTGAAGGATTCCTTCATGTGTAGTCACATAATCATAAGTAACCGCATCAGCAGGAGAATAATCCAATACAGATCCGTAAGTCAATCTCAAAGTTGAATTGGCATTTGGATAGTATTTCTTGTCTGGATTCATTTTTCTTAATCCTTGAACAAACAATCTATTCGCTTCTTCTAGTTTATGGTTGGCTTCAGTCGATTCCGGATTGCTTCTTGCATTTTGGAAAGCACCAAAAGTTTCCGAAACCACTTGGAAGAACATATCCTTATCCAAAGTTTTACCAGATGGCTTATCTAGAAATGCTAGATATCTTTCTTTGCTTGTAAAGATAGATTTCGACCAAGCTTTTTCAACCATTCCAGTAAAATCACCTTTAGCTTTAGCGGCTAACTTCTTGAATGCATCTGTCTGCTGATCAGCAGGAACATTTTTAGCGTACATGTTGAGCATGTTGATCACCAATTCTTTTTCAGTTGGTAGATCTTTAGTTCCATACCACTCTTCAGCCATTGCTTTAAAAGCTGGAATATTCTTTTCTTTCAATGCCGCAAGCTTTTCTTCATCATCTAGCATGCCTCTCATTCTGTACGCTCCAAACACATGATTAAAGAAATCCACCTGATAAATCGCTTCAAAGAAGTAGACTTTGTTTGCACTGTATTTCGCTTCTACTTTGTAGGCTTCTTCGAAATCAGAAAGTACATTTCTGTATTTCTTTCGATCATCTTCTTTTCCTGCCCAAGCCGCAAACTCTTCTTCGATTTTCGATTTTTTTCCGTGAACTTTATTCTTTTTCAATTGAGCGGTCTGACCAATAAAATACTTCCAATAGTTTGCAACTTGTGCATACTTTGAAGCATAATTGATTCTTACTGCATCACTTTGGTTCATGTGTTTTTTCATGATTTCCAATTTCTTTCCTCTGATCTCAACTCTAGTTGGCTGATCCAAAGTAATCGCATGGTTAACTCCGTAAGAAGATAAATAACGATCTGTAGATCCAGGGAAACCTAGAATCATCGCATAATCGTTCTGTTTCACACCTTTGATTGAAATTGGTAAGTGATGTTTCGGCTTGTAAGGTTTGTTCTCTTGTGAGAAGTCAGCCGGTTTGTTATCATCTCCAGCATAGATTCTAAACATAGAGAAATCTCCTGTATGTCTTGGCCACATCCAGTTATCTGTGTCACCACCGTACTTTCCAACTGATGATGGAGGAGCTCCTACCATTCTTACATCCTTAAATCTTTCAACAACGAAAAGATAGAATTCATTCCCTTCGAAGAAATTTCTTACGAAAGCATCATAGTGCGTATCTTTTGTTGCTTTCTCTTTAATGGCTTTCATTTCCTTTCTGATCGCAGCTTGTCTGTCTTCGTAAGACATGTTATCATTCAACTTTGCATTGATTTCTGCAGTGACATCTTCGATTCTAACCACGATTGTCGCTGTTAAACCTTCTACAGGAATTTCCTGATCCATTTTCTTAGCCCAAAATCCGTTGGTTAAATAATCGTTTTCAGGAGTCGATGCATCTGCAATCGCATCATATCCGCAGTGGTGATTGGTCAAGAACAATCCTTTGTCTGAAATAATCTCACCTGTACAAAACCCACCCATTGAGATAATCGCGTCTTTCATACAAGCATTATTAATGCTGTAGATCTGCTCAGCTGTTAACTTCAGACCTTTTTTCTTCATGTCTTCAATATTCTGATCTTTCAGAAAATGAAGCAGCCACATCCCTTCGTCTGCTGTTGAATTGAAAGCAAACAAAAGTGTCATCATTATTGTTCCTAAAATTCTTTTCATATCCGTGTTTTGGTTTCCGCAAAAATAGGAGGTCAAGGGGGTTTTTGCAATTAATCTTTACATTAAATTAATGTTAAGTTAACGAAGGTCAAATAGTTGATTGATTTTCAATAGACTAATCAAATGTTATCAATAAAAAAGTCTAAAAAAGGAGAAGATAACATGTCAAAGGTATTCTCCAAACAGGGAGATTCAATAATTGCATGGAAAAGCCCTTTTACAAATTCTATCTTTTCTTTATTTGAATCAAGGGTTTGAACAAAATCTTCATTCAATTTAAGAAAACAATCTTTTACTTTTCCGGCGGTGGTAGCACTCATGATGTCGCCTATTTCTGTTGGCTCATCCGCAGAAATCCCCGCGTCCAATAAACAATCACACAGTTGAACCGCTGCTTTTCTTGAATTTTCTTGCAATTCTATTCTAGACGGTATCCCATTAATTTCCTTTTTGGGTTCCGAGCATGAACTCAAAAGAAATATTAAAAACATTAATATCCATGTTTTATTCCTCATCCTCAATTGATTTCAGCGCATTCAAAATCTGAGAATCAAAACATTCTGTTTCTACAAATGCATGGAGTAATCCTTTAATAAATGCTTTTCGATCCTCACCATGAGTTTCTTTTAGAGTTAATTTAAAATCTTCTCGAATCTCGCGAAAACAAGTTTTTACTTCGTATTCTTTTTCTAAGCAATCGCAGAATTCAGAAGCCATTTCTCTTGGTTTATCTTCCAAGCGAACTTCCCGTGGTATGGTCTCATCCGAACAAGAGTAAAATACCACTATACTTAGCACTATAGAAAAATATTTAATCAAGCTTTTTCAATTCTGCTTTTACAAAATCTGCTAATTCTGAAATATATGCTTTTGAGAAATCGAATCGAATGCCTGCCGTTTCATAGATTTCGGGAATCGACTTGGTATAGCCTAATTTCAGAGCCTCTTTGTATTGACGGATGGCTTTTTCCGGGTCTTCCTTATAGTTCTTCCAAACTGCAATGGCACCTAATTGGGCAATTCCATATTCGATATAGTAGAAGGGAACTTCAAAAATATGCAATTGTCTGTGCCATGTATTTTTTCTGTATGTTTCATAGCCCGACCAATTCACTAGCCCTGTCCCAAACTCTTCATTAATCTCCAGCCATTTTTGAGAACGATCTTCAGCTTGATTATTTGGATTCGTATACAGCCAATGTTGGAATTTATCGACAGTTGCTACCCAAGGTAAAATAGACAAAAGCGTTTCTAATTGCTCAATCTTTGCTCTTTTTAATTCTTCTTGATCATCATAAAAGACATCCCAGTAATCCATGCTCAGCAATTCCATCGACATGGAAGCGAGTTCGGCCACTTCACTCGGAAGACTTTTGAATCCGGTGAGTTTTAGATCTCTTGAAAGAAAAGAATGCACCGCGTGACCACCTTCATGCATCATTGTAACTAAATCTCTTTGTGCACCAACCGAATTCATGAAAATAAACGGAACGCCGATTTCGTAAAGTGGATAATTATAGCCACCTGGAGATTTCCCATCTTTTGAATCTAAATCTAAATGTCCAAGCATATTCATTGTTCTGAGGCAGTCGCCAAAATAAGGATCAATTTTCTCAAAAATTTCGACGCTTTTCTTTAACAATTCCTCTCCTCCCTCAAAAGGTTTTAAAGGCGCTCTTCCCTCTGGATCCACATCCGTATCATATGGACGAATGGAATCCAAGTTCATTTTGGCATATTTCTTTTCTTGTAAAGATTTCACAATTGGCACTATTTCCGTTCGAACCGATTCGTGGAAATCAAAACAATCTTTTAATTCATAATCGAATCTTCCTAGATCTTTAAACTTGTAATCTCTGTAATTCTCGAAGTCTGCATTTTTGGCTACCTGGGTTCTTTTCGATTGTAATCTTTCGTACAATTCCTCAAGTTTATCCGAATCTTGTAATCTTCGATCGACAATCAATTCAAACACTTTTTTCCTTAATGCTCGATCAGGATCTTTTAATTTAACCGAAGCTTGTTGCATGGTTAACTTTTCGCCATCTAATTCAATGCTTTGAGCACCTGTAATCGCCCCATATTCCTGACTCTCGTTTGCAAGTTCAGAATGCAGGGGAATATTTGCTTCTCTAAAGAGTTCAATACTATTCTGAATTCCTCTAAAAAAGATCTTATAGTCTGAAGTGGGATACTCATTTTTAAACGCACTGTCATTGATCTTTCGATTGAACTTATCATCATAAGGCGAAATCTGAGGTTGGATTTCGGACATGAACTTGGAATAACTCTCAGCAAGTGCTTGATCTTTCGTATCGATGGTCATTTTGATGTATCTCCATGCTACATCTTCTTCCAGAACGGCTTCTAGTTCAGAAACATCTTCCAAGAACTTATCGAAATCACTTTTGGTTTCTAGATTTCTTTGGTTCAGGTCTTCAAAGTAGTTTTTTAAATCCTCCCATGTATTGATCTTCAGATCTTGTGGTAGGAATTTTCTCTCTTTCTTGTCTAATTTCATGGCAAAAAAAAGAGGCACATGGCCTCTTATCTATTTAATGGAATACAATTAATCTTCTTTCTTTTTAGCCGGTGCTTTCTTTGGAGCTGCCTTCTTTTTTGCTTCTCCTGTTTTCGCTGCAGGCTTTGCTTTTGCTGCAGGCTTTTTCTTGCTTGCTGCTGCTTTTGGCTTTTCCTCCTTCTCTTTCTTTTCTTCTTCCTTAGCCTCAGGCTGAATCACCTCGTTTTTCACAAGTAAGTTATACCATTGGAATAATTTCTTGATATCCGACATATACACTCGATCCTCATCCCAATCTGGAAGAAAATCATCCAATTTCTTCACCAATTCTTCTGGTTTTTCCTTATGTGAGATCGTTTCTTTATAACCTTCTAACTCTGCTAGCTTCTCATACACATCTTTCAAAGGAACGTCATCTTCATAAGTATAAACACTAATGTCATCCAATGCGGAAATTTTATGACTTGCATAAGTTGGAAATCGTTTTCCAGAATCCATGGCTTCCACAATGATTGTGTTTTTACCTTGCCCTACTACTTTGTATAATCCAGACTTTCCTGAAATCGAAATGATACCTGTTAAATTCATTAATTTTAAATTGATTGTACTGTATAAAAAAAGTCACCTTTCGGTGACTTCAACTTATTTAAACTCTTCTCCCGGGCCACCGACTTGTTTGTAACCCTTCTTTTTTGGTTTGATCTTCTCTTTGAAGAAAACCTGAAATTTTTCCTTGTCTTTTGTGTAAAAAACATCTGAAACTCCATTTGTAATTAAGGCAGCTTTTCCTTTGGAGTCTAATAGTTCCTTGTCAATGAAATCATACTCCTCATCTTCCAGCATAATCCAAATGGATTTGATTCTACCCATTTCCACTCTGGCTTTACCTTGTACACAATAACACTCTTCACCTTCCCAAACAGCAATAACTACACTCCTGTGGATGTCATCTGCTACTGCATAGGAACCCCTCTTCTCAAAAACTTTTTTCCAAGCATCTGCGCAATTTTGAGCAACTGCTCCAAATGACAACGCTAGGGCAAAAAATAAAACGTAAAATTTATTCATGATTTTTTCGGTTTGTACAAACTAAATTTAGCCTCCAAATATAAAAAAGAAATGACATAAATTTAAATTTGTGAGTTAATTCTATATTTTTGGCCTAAACAGTCGGCCAGATGGAGATAAAACAAATAGTAGACCAATTTTCAGAATCTCAAAAAGTTCTATCTGAATTCATTGAAAATCAAGACAATCTGAATAAGATATTGAAAGCTGCAAACTTGATGGTCGAATCTATTCAAAAAGGAGGGAAAATCATTTCATGTGGAAATGGAGGTTCCATGTGTGATGCCATGCATTTTGCAGAAGAACTTACTGGAAGATATCGAGACGACCGACCTTCCCTCCCTGCTATATCGATTTCTGACCCGAGTCATATTACATGTGTTGGAAACGATTATGGATTTGATCAAATATTTTCCAGATATGTTGAGGGAGTTGGAAAAAAAGGAGATGTCTTATTGGGCATTTCAACTTCAGGGAACTCGGAAAATGTGATCAAAGCTGTGGAAATGGCTCAAAGCAAAGGAATGCACACAATCATTTTAACAGGAAAAGACGGAGGAAAACTAGCCAATATGGCGAATGTAGAAATCCGAGCTCCGCACTCGAAATATGCTGACAGAGCCCAAGAAATTCACATAAAAGTGATTCATACTTTGATCGATCTTATTGAAAGTAAACTTAAATAATTGTATATTTAAGAGAACTCATATTCACTATAACTCATGAAAAACCTGATTAAGAACGTTTTAGTTCTTATAATACTATTTTCTTGTTCGCCAAACGAGGAAACAAGGACATCTAACAAATATGATGATTCCGAGTGGACACCAGAAAACAAAGAAACTTTTTTGAAGAAATGCAGCAATTCCATGGATCAAGACCTATGCAAATGCATCTTGGATAAATTCATTTCAACAGGAAAAAATGTTATTGAGGTCGGTGAAATGAATCATAATGAATATATGAGCTTAGCAAAAGAATGTAAGGAACGCTAACCCGAACACTAAAAAAAACAGCTACTTCACTTAATGATAAGCAGTTCATTCGAAGTTTCGCCCTAACTTTGCAGACATACTCAGCACTATTACTGAAAATTCGGTATGAAAATGAAAATTGCGATAGGATTAAGTGTTTTTGCGGTGGTTCTTTTGACCGTTCTTTATTCTTGTACAGAAGATAAATGGAACGAAAAAACAAGAAAAGAATTCATTGAAAAATGCATGGAAGAGGGAATTACTGAAGATTCTTGTAATTGTATTTTGGAAAAAATAGAGAAGAAAGAATTCACACCTTCATCCCTTTATTCGGAAGACGAAGAAGTTAAAAAAGCTTATGAAGATGCCATGGCCTCTTGCCTTGGACTTTAAATTCATCCACTAGCATTTTTTGGAGGTAATTCTTTTTATATTTGCCTTAACCACTTAAATCAAAATAATGCTAGTTAAATCATTTAGCAGCGCTGTCTATGGCATTGATGCTGCAATTATCACCATCGAAGTACATGTAGGAACAGGAATCAACTTCTTTTTAGTTGGCTTACCTGATAGTGCTGTAAAAGAGAGTCAGCAAAGAATCAAAGCGGCGCTGACAAATAACAGCCTGAAATACCCCGGAAAAGAGATCACCATAAACATGGCTCCCGCCGATATCCGCAAAGAAGGGTCTCATTATGACCTTCCAATCGGAATTGGGATTTTAGCAGCTTCTGAGCAAATTTCTGATGTGCATTTGGAGGACTATTTAATGATCGGCGAATTGTCATTGGACGGAGGTTTAGTTCCTATTAAAGGTATTCTACCGATTACATTAAAAGCAAAGGAAGAAGGATTTAAAGGAATTATTGTCCCTTTGGCCAATGCTAAAGAAGCAGCCATTGTTGATGGAATAGCAGTTTATGGGTTTGAAAACATCCTTGAAGTGATTTCTTTTTTTAATGCTCCAGAGAAATTTGAACCTTTTGAAATTGACATCGAAAATGAATTCTATAATCGACTGAATACCTCCGAATTTGATTTCAAAGATGTCAAAGGTCAGGAGACGATAAAAAGGGCATTTGAGATCGCGGCAGCTGGCGGACACAATGTGATCTTAATTGGTCCTCCGGGTTCCGGTAAATCCATGTTAGCTAAAAGACTTCCAACGATTCTTCCGCCGATGAGTTTGAATGAAAGTCTAGAAACAACAAAAATTCATTCCGTTGCGGGAAATATTAAATCGGATAGTGGGTTGATTACTGAAAGACCATTTCGGAAACCCCATCACACGATTTCTGATGTAAGAGTATTGTAATAGGTGGTATGTGGTTTTGATTCCCGTCCAGACCGCCAACAGTATCGCAAAGATACAGCGAAAGCTCCACATTATTGGGGCTTTTGTCGTTTTTACACTTTTCTTTAAAAACTAAGGGGCGACTATAGGGACGACTTATTAATACCCATGTTTATACATATTGTTTGCATTGTCGAACCATATTGACCAATAGTTATTTTGCCAGTTTAAGTATTCTGAATGCCCCTCTCAGGACGATTACAAAGACTATAGAGCCAATAATTAAATCAGGAAGCCTATCTGATAAAACACTCACCAGGATACCAGCCAGAATAACTCCCGCATTAATAATAATGTCGTTGCTTGTGAAAATCATGCTCGCTTTCATGTGAGCTTCTTCTGATTTAGATTTCTGTAACAGATATAGACACAACCAGTTCGCTATAAGAGCGAACACCGATACAACTATCATGGTGAGGTAATAGGGCATATCATCGTCAAAGAAATATCTTCTAAAGACCTCTGTGATTCCGATTAGAGCCAGAAGAATCTGCACATATCCACTGAACTTAGCTATTCGTTTCTTCTTTGCTACCACAGCTCCAACAGCAAAAAGACTAAGACCATAGACAAAGGAATCAGAGAGCATATCCAAACTATCAGCAACCAACCCCATTGAGTTAGATACGAATCCAAAGGTCATTTCCAGAACGAAGAAGACGAAATTAATGATGAGTACTTGCCTGAGTAACTTAGACTGAAGCTTAGCATCACTTTCAACTTTCTCATCCG
>JAUICI010000062.1 GCA_030427935.1 Bacteroidia bacterium
CCTGGATGGCACTTCACCAATTAGTTGGGGAATGGTTCGAAATGATTTCGAATCATAATCAATATCGCGAATATCAAATGGAATTGTAATGGCCACAATGAAGGTGAAACTGTAGAGAAATAACCATATATCTTTCTCAGAAACCCATTGACCAACTGTAAAAACGGACACCGTAAAAGCCCAGACCGATGCAATCCAGACAATTTTCATTCCGGGTAAACTCCTTAAATTTCCCAATCCCGTTTTGTACGAATAGAAAAAAGAAATCAAACCTAAAAAGGCCAAACCGATGATTTCTTTCCAATGAAAAAACGGAATCAACATGGCCAAAATCAAAGCACAGATTACAATCAAAAACTGAATGGATCTTTGATTTTTGATAATCCATTGATGGCGCACATTTGCCTTGTCTAAAGTCTGATACCTCAACTTATGAATGCGCTGCAGATTATACATCAATAAAGTAGAACAAAAAGTGAAAGCCAAGGCATAATAATTCAATTCCTTGCCGATTAAAACAAAGCCCGTACCTAATAAGCCAGCAGCACCTATGGCAATTAAAAAGTTAGAGAAAACAATATGGTGAACGAGCTTGAACATATACTTTCAGGGAATGTGAAAGATATCTGAAAAAATTAGATATTTGGGGATTCAAACCATCTAAAATTTAAATCATGCCCAACAAATTGTGCCTCGCCGCATTGCTTGTTTTCAATTTTTCTTGCAAAAACGCTCCACTTAGTGAAGAGAATGAAGCAAAAAATAAATCATTCACTCTTTCCTTAGGCATCATGCCTCACTGCCTACAAATGGGTAGTACAGTCATTAACGGACAAGAGATTCTGTATTTCGCTGACCTAGTTTCTGAAAATAAAATCAAATTCTACTATGATTTTGATTCCCTATTTTTTGAAATTGATTTGGATACATTAAATCATTTGGATGGCACGTTCAATGACTTATGGTTTCAATCCTTGGACACAATAATTATTAACACAAGATATTCTAACCGACTTTTGTATTTTAATGGTCAAGGTGAATTATTTTATAATGTTGATCTATCTCCCCAATTAAGAGATGATTCTACTTTTTATGAAATTAGATCAGGAATTTGCAATGAAATGAACCTAAATTCATTACTGTTTGCATGTGAGAATCGAGTTAATACATACCCTTCCCACCTTACTCGATTTGAAGAGTCTAAAAAATTTTATCAGAATTTATCCCAAAAAAGTTTAATCGTTAAAGTCGATTCTTTCAAGACTGAGAATCCAATAGTGAAAACTTCTTCGGAATTGACCTACCAAAGATTAATTCCTGAAAAATGTGCCGACGATGTTATTCCGTTTAATTATTTTGCGGTACATGAGGGTGATATTTATTTTGCTTTTGTACATAGTCCATATGTCTATAAACTAAATCAACATTTAGAAATAACTGACTCAATATTAATCAAACATCCTGATTTTAAGACTTACATTGACCCACTTCCAATTGAGGATAAAAGTCGTGATGATTATTCCATGCACTTGAATTCAATTTTAGCGAATGGCAGTTATATTGATATGTTTCTTTCTTATAAACATTATTTGATCGCAGGTTATTTTGCCGGAAAAACTGAAAATAAAATTGCAATTATTGATTTAAAAAGAAATAATGAGGTTCAATGGATTGACCTCAAAGAAAATGAGTCCGTATGCTCAATCCCATTTAAAGACAAACTCTATGTGAAGCAAAAAGAAACTCCAGAAAACTTAAAAAACAAAAGCATCAATTTTTCCATTTATGAATTCCCTGATTAAGATAGGCTTGTGTTTATCCATTCTTTTATTCTCTTGTCAAAATTCACCAAAACAGGAAGAGGACAAGTCTGAACTAGAACAGTATATTCCCTCCATATTTTCAATATCCGAATTGTATATTCTAACGGACAAGGTCTGTCCAACATGTAACAAAGAATTATCTAAAAAACTTGAACAAAAAGTCAACGATAAATCTTGCTTTATTGTTATTTCTGCTCACCCTGGGAAAGTCAATACGAAGAGTTTCGAAAATGCCACCAACGTCCTTTTCGATTATGAGAAGAACTATTTAAACTATGGGTTTCCGGATTCCACTGGAATCTTCAAAATTAAAGACGGAAAAATTGTATCCAGACTATACATTGACCCTAGCACTATTCACACAGTCTTAAACTAATTCTTCTTAAACAAATAATAAGACAAATAGCCCAATCCAAGTCCAGACAGCCCACCCCCCAATTGCCAGAACAATCTTCTTTGTCTTGAAATTCGATGGTAGCCCCATTTGAAATGTGGGTCATCATATAGCCGTTTTCGACCTACTTGGTTCTTCCGAATTTTGAAACGCGGAATTGAAATGATCGCAGTTAAAGCAACGGGCACGAAAATCGGAAAGTAAGAAGGTTCCGATCCGAAAAATCCTGCTTTTACATTTTTATCAGGATTATCCGTATTTATTTGATCCGCATTCTTTTTGCTTAAATAGGTGTCAAATAATACGGCTCCGTACGAAAGCGTAAAACTCATGGCTGATAACCAAATATGATCTTTGTAATTTTGACGGGCATCCAATTCTCCCAAAACAAAGTTCTTCATTTCAGGAACCGTGAAGTGATTTCCAGCTAAAGTATCGTATTGATACATAATGGATACCTCACCATTAAATTTCTTGTAATCGTAGATTCTATAATTGTCTATAAATCCTAATTTTTTCTTTCCATTCTTTTTAAACTGAAAATAGTCTACTCGGATTTCATCAACTTCAGTTATGTTGCAAGGAAATAATTTTCCATTCTGCAAGAGAATCGTATCCCTGTTTTCCTGAGCATCCAATTTTGCGGCAAAAACAAACAGGAACAAAAACACTAGTAAATGTCTGAAAACACCCATATTTTGCTAAGATAGAATCTCTTTAGATTGTTTTCGAAAATATTGTTTGTTTTTTCTAACAAAAAGTGCTGAAAATGTTTAGATATAAAGAAATCGTTAAAATCTCATTTTTCTTCTGAACAAAATTGTCGAAATTGCTTTATCTTTACAGATTCCTTCAATTGCTGTATTAATAATAGAAACGGGTATGAGTACGAAATTTTCAAACAGACACATTGGGCCAAACGAAAGTGAAATCAAAGAAATGCTTTCGACTGTTGGTGTAGCCAATATTGACGAACTTATTGACAAAACAATTCCTTCAGAAATTAGACTGAAAGGTGAACTAGATATGGACCCTGCAATGACCGAGCAGGAATACTTGCAACACATTCAAGAATTGGGAAGTAAAAACCAACTTTTTGACACCTATATTGGTTTGGGTTATCACCCGACAATTACACCTTCAGTTATTCTAAGAAATGTATTGGAAAACCCAGGGTGGTATACGGCCTACACGCCATATCAGGCGGAAATTTCACAAGGTAGATTGGAAGCTTTATTGAACTTTCAAACCATGATTTCGGATTTGACTGGAATGGAAATCGCAAACGCTTCCCTATTGGATGAAGCCACTGCAGCAGCAGAATCGATGATCATGTTCTATAATTCCAGATCAAGAGCAGAAGTTAAGGAGGGCAAGAACAAATTCTTTGTTTCTAAAAATGCTTTCCCACAAACAATTGATACCCTTGAAGGAAGAGCCAAAAACTTAGGAATCGAATTGGTCATTGAGGACCCTTCAAATTTCATTGCAGATTCTTCTTATTTTGGAGCTATTGTGCAATACACGAACCGGTTTGGAGAAATTTTGGATTTAGGATCTTTCTGTTCAAAAGCTCAAGAAAACGGAATTAAAGTTGCCGTGGCTGCTGATGTTATGTCAATGGTACTCTTGAAATCTCCTGGTTCTTTAGGAGCTGATGTTGTTTTTGGTAATACTCAAAGATTTGGTGTACCAATGGGGTATGGTGGACCTCACGCTGCATTCTTTGCAACAAAAGAAGAATACAAAAGACATATTCCTGGAAGAATTATCGGTGTTTCAATTGATGCTGATGGGAACCAAGCTTTGAGAATGGCGCTTCAAACGAGAGAGCAACATATCAAAAGAGACAAGGCTACTTCAAATATATGTACAGCACAAGCCCTATTAGCAGTTATGGCGGGAATGTACGCTTGCTACCACGGACCAAAAGGCATGAAAACTATTGCTGAGGATATTCATAGAAAAGCTTCGTGGTTGGCAACAAAATTAGATGCACTTGGATACAAAAGAATCAACAATAAATATTTTGACACGATTTCGTTTGAATCAAATGAAGACATCAAAGCTGCAGCTGAAAAAAGAAACGTGAATTTCGCCTATTTCGATGGTGGATTCTCAATCGCTCTTCACGAAGTGGCTTCGGCATCAGACATAGCGAATGTATACAATGTATTTGCTGATCTAAAAAGAGAAGCTACTATCGATTCAGCAGACTTCAATTCAGCTGGAATTACGCTTAGTGAAGATTTGAGATCAGATGAGATATTTACTCATGAAGTATTCAATTCTCATCATTCAGAATCTCAAATGATGAGATATTTAAAAAGATTAGAGAATAAAGACATTTCTTTGGTTCATTCCATGATCTCTCTAGGATCTTGTACAATGAAATTGAATGCAGCCTCCGAATTGATGCCAATCACATGGCCTGAATTTGCGAATCTGCATCCATTTGTTCCGGTTAACCAAGCTCAAGGATACCAAGAGATGTTTGAAGGCCTGGAAAGAGATCTATGTGAAGTTACTGGATTTGCAGGTGTTTCCTTGCAACCAAATTCAGGTGCTCAAGGTGAATATGCTGGACTAGCCGTTATCAGAGCTTATCACGAAAACAATGGTGACCACAATAGAAACATCGTTTTAATTCCATCCTCTGCACATGGGACAAACCCAGCTTCAGCGGTAATGGCTGGAATGAAAGTCGTAGTTGTTAAATGTGATGAAGATGGGAATATCGACATCAATGACCTTAAAGAAAAAGCAGAAAAGCATTCAGAAGAATTAGCAGCCTTAATGATTACTTATCCTTCTACTCATGGAGTATATGAAGAAGGTGTAATTGAAATGACTTCCATCATTCACAATCATGGAGGACAAGTTTATATGGATGGTGCCAATATGAACGCTCAGGTTGGATTGACAAATCCTGGTAATATTGGGGCGGATGTTTGTCACTTAAATTTACACAAGACTTTCGCTATTCCACACGGTGGAGGTGGACCAGGAGTTGGACCTATTGGAGTTGCTGCTCATTTGGTACCATTCTTACCTTCTAATGCCGTAATTCCAACTGGAGGAGATAAAGCGATTCACGGTATTTCGGCAGCGCATCATGGATCTGCATTGGTTACACTGATTTCCTATGCTTATATTAAAATGCTAGGAAAAGACGGATTGACGGATTCTACAAAATTGGCCATTCTTAATGCCAATTATCTTAGAGCAAAGATGCAAGGGCACTACGAAACCTTATATGCTGGTAAAAACAATACTGTAGCACACGAAATGATTTTGGACTGCAGAGATTTCAAGAAGACGGCTGGTGTTGAAGTTGCAGATATTGCTAAAAGATTAATCGATTATGGATTCCATGCTCCAACTGTTTCTTTCCCGGTTGCTGGTACTTTAATGGTTGAACCAACAGAATCTGAAGACAAAGCAGAATTGGATCGATTCATTGAAGCCATGATCCAAATTCGTGAAGAAATTCGAGAAATTGAAAGTGGTAAAATGGATAAAGAAGATAACCTTCTTAAAAATGCGCCTCACACGGCTGATTGCTTGATTAAAGGAGAATGGAAACATTCTTACTCAAAAGAACAAGCAGCTTACCCGGTTTCTTATCTGAACGAATGGAAATATTGGGTACCAGTGAGAAGAGTAGACAATGCACATGGAGACAGAAACCTCATATGCACTTGTCCAAGTATAGAAGAATACGAAATGGCATAAAAAAGAAAGGGCTTCAAATGAAGCCCTTTTTTGTTGCTTTAATGCTATTGAGATAACTAATCAACCACCTTCATTTTTCCTTTCACGTGGCAAACTTCTTTCTTTAAGGAAATTTTACCCATATCAACGGAAGTCTTTTCGAAATCCAATTGTAATGAAATTGATTTGCTGTTTTTACCTTTCGCCGAAACATTGGCAATAACATCTAATGATTCTGTTTCATAGAGCCCTAGAGATAAAAGAAACTTGCCATCTTTGCCTGTTTTAGCTTTATCTGTGTTAATGATCACCGTAGCACCCTCAATTGGGTTTCCTTTCTCATCCACAACTTTTCCTTTAATTGAAAAAATGACGGTCTCATCTAAACGTAATTCATCGCTTTTCTCCTCATCTGAACCTTGGTTCTCTCTGTTTTCCATTGGAATATCCGAGCTTTGGGCATTTACAGTACTTGAACCAATTACAACTCCTGCTAAAGATGCTGCAATGAGTCCTTTGCTCATTTTTGAGACTTTCGATTCTCTGTTTGGAACTAATTCACGATCAACCTGATTTTCTTCTAGCTGTCCGCAAACATTATATTTTTTATCCTTAAAGAAGTCAATGATTTCTTGATCACTATACTTCGTCATGTCTAGAACAATCTTTTGGCAAGCGCCACAAAATCTTCCTTTCTCTTTGGGGGTCATTTCATCCCAGTTCTCATGACAGGGTTCTTCGATTTGTATTTTCATGGTTTCTTTGTTTTATTTTTTACTCTTGCAAGGTTTTTCATTCTTAATTGGAGTTTCTTCAATTGGAGCGATATCTCCCATTAAAATCTCCTCATGTAATTCTACACGAATTTCTTTATGCACAGGTGATTTTGGTCTTTTTAAAAGGATCTCGCCGTATCTGAAATCCACATGTACATTTGCAGTAATCTCATCTTCTTTCACTCCAGTAGGAAAATTAAACTCGACCATCCCTAAATCATTGGTCTGATACTTCTCTGTTCTTCCATGAAAGGAAATCCACGCCTTCTTCAACGGTTGACCGTTTTGGTCCAATAGTTTCAAAGTAAAATCATGCATGATCTCTATTCCTCCTTGAATCTCTTGATACTGAATATCATTTTTTGAAATTTCCACTGGAGTCGTAATATTTAGATCCGTATTTTGAGCAACAGCAGCAGGTGTCAATGCTAAAAGCGTGAAGGAAGCTGCTATATATCTATTGAAACTATTTACTGAAACAACGGGCTTTTCATAAAAGTCATGATTCAATTGAAATCGAGTCAATCGACCACAAACATGTTCTTCTTTATTCCGAAAAAAATCAATGATTTCTCGATCATCAGCTTTGGTGAGATCATAAACTTGTTTTTCACATTTCTGACAAAACCTTCCTTTGTCTTGGGGAGTCATCTCGTCCCAATTTTCTGAACATGGGGTACCAATCTTTAATCTCATAGCATACTGATTTTTAATATTATATCAGCCTGTACAAGTTAAAAATAAAAAGGTTCATTTTAAAATTGAGCACAAAAAAACCGGGCAGAAACACAAGGTTCCAAATCCCGGCCTATTTACACATGAAAAAAGTTTATAGCGCGAACTAAAAATCTCTGTGATAAACGGAATGCGCTAAATTCATTAAAGATTCTTTGTTTGGAATACTTACTTTATCCAAGCAATTCAATGAATCTGCATAGAGCTGTTCCATTTTCGAATATGTTTTTTGATTGATCTCTAAGTCTTCATAAAGCTTCATAACTCCATCAATCTTTTCGTCTTCATTTGTTACATCGAACAATCTTTTGAATTCTGCCATTTGATCTTCAGAAGCAGAATTCATTGCTGTTACCAAAAGATGCGTTTTCTTGTTGTTCAAAATATCACCCCCGATTTTCTTCCCAACTTTTGCAGCTTCACCGTAAGTATCTAACCAATCATCTTTTATTTGAAAAGCAAGACCTAGATTTAATCCAAAATCATAAATGTTTTGTTGATCTTCTTTTGAAGCACCTGCAACTTGAGCCCCCAATTGAAGCGCCGCAGCCAGAAGAACGGAAGTTTTATACTTGATCATCGTCAAATATTCTTCTTCACCAACATCATTTCTTGTTTCGAAATCCATGTCCATTTGCTGACCATCCATAATCTCTGAAGCAGTCTTTGTAAATAAACAAACGATATCTCCAAAATTGGAATGATCTTTAATATGGCATAATTGTTTATACGAGTGCGAAGCCATTGCATCTCCACATATGATCGCCTGATTTACGCCAAACTTTGTGTGCACAGCTGGCATACCTCTTCTAACATCTGCATTATCCATGATGTCATCATGAACCAATGTAAAATTGTGAAAGATTTCAACTGCTGCTGCAACTGGAAGTGCCTTTTCGATTTCACCACCAAATGCTTCACATGCGATCAAGCAAAGTAAGGGTCTAATGCGCTTCCCTTTGATTGACATAATGTGTTGGTATGAATCGTAAAGTAATTGCGGTTCTTTCGCAAATCCAGTATCCTCTAAATAGTTTTCGAAAACTGGCAATAAATCATTTTGTGTCTTTTCCAATACTTTCATTGTATTTCACTTTAAAACTGGTGCACAACCTTTAGGCTATACCCCTTCAATTCTTCTTTTGCTTTTTCTAAATCTTCTGTAAATCCAAGGATAAATCCTCCTCCTCCGGATCCACATAATTTCAAGTAGTAAGCTCCAGTCTGAATTCCCTTTTCCCAAACAGCATGAAACTGCTCTGGAATCATTGGATTCAAATTAGAAAGTAAGTAATGAGACAAGTGTTTAAGATCTGAAAACATCTCCTTCACTTCTCCCTTTAAAAAAGATTTAATACACGAATTATTAAATGGAATAAGTTCTTCTTTGATGCTTTTGATATAACCTTCTTCCTTGCACTTTTCAAGAAATAAGCTAACCAATGGCTGCGTTTTCCCAGGCTTCCCTGTATCAATTAAAAAGATAGCTCTATTCGAGTCCTCTTTGTACTCAGGTAATCCCACCGAATTCAAATTTTGTTTTCCTTCAAGAAGAACGGGCTTATTTAAATAGCAGATCAATGGATCCATGCCGGAGCTAACTCCATGGAAATAGGATTCCATATAGGCAAATTGCGATTTTAAAGTAGCCATTTCTTTTTCCGTGTTATCTTTTTGATTCGATATCGGGTCTTTCGCATATTTCGCATACAAAACAGCAATCAATGCTCCGGATGATCCAACACCAAATCCTTGTGGAATATTACTATCAAAAACTATTCCATTTTTGACATCTTCCTCAAAAGAAGCAATATTAAAATCGAAAGGAAATTCACCTTGATCAATCTTTTCTCTAAGAAACTGGGCATATTCAGCCAAATGTTGATTTGATTCTTTCGCCTTTTCCCCAACTAAAATTTTTGGTTCAAAAGTTAAATCACCCTTGAAACCATCAAAAGGGATACTCAAGGCCATGGAATCGTGAATCAAACTATATTCTCCAAACAAAAGAATTTTCGACATGAAAGTTCTATCTACCTTTTCCATTACGAAATAATTTTCGAACCTTGACCTACTTGATCCACGAT
Organism: Bacteroidia bacterium; assembly: GCA_030427935.1. Taxonomy (GTDB): domain Bacteria; phylum Bacteroidota; class Bacteroidia; order Flavobacteriales_D; family Crocinitomicaceae; genus JAGQYP01. The sequence continues at coordinate 9,530 of JAUICI010000062.1, forward strand.
TACAGTGTTTTCATAGGTTAGAGGCTTTAATTCGGAATCAATAAATGCTTGAATTTCTGTCTTAATTGAGTCTGGATATAATAAATGAATGTTCGGTCCCGCATCTAATGTGAAACAAACTGGAAGTTTGGTATCATTTCTGTAGGCGAAGATTTTTTCGATGATGGTTACGGTATTCGGACGCATCAATAAAAAATAGGGATTTGATGTCATCATCATTGCATGAAGCGTTAAAGCCTCTGACTCCACAATCGAATTGAAAGCTTCTAAATCTCCTGCTTTCATGATATCAATTATTTTCACCACATTTTCTTTTCCCTGCTGAAAGCGATTCTCTGCATATGGGTTGCCATTCATCAAACCGTGTCCTGCTCTCGATGAGACCGACTTTTCCTTTTTATCGACAATCAAAATATCATCATGATAGTTTGCAAAAACCGCATCTACCTCATGATTCATTTGAGTCGCCCAAAGATTAGACGTGTTTGCATACCCATCGATTTCCCCCCAAGAAGCAAGCTCGGGATAAAGTGATCTACAAGCTGAACCAGAACCTAATCTTGCGATGAAAGAAGCCTTTTTCAAAAACTCTTCTCTATTTTGAAGTCCCCCAAAATGCTGTTTCTCCATTTCGCACAAAATCATCGCAATGGCACTCATTCCACTCGCTGACGATGCAATTCCTGCTGAATGCGGAAAAGTATTTTCAGATTCAAAAGAAAATTTCAACTGATTGATAAAAGGAAATACCTCTGAAATCGATTGAAAGAACTTCACTATTTTCTCTTCAAATTTTGGGTTCTTTGTGTTCTCAAACAAAAACTCCAATTCAAATTTACCTGATTCACTTGGTTGATATTTCAATTTCGTTTTTGAAACTGCATTATCCAATGTGAATGAGATAGATGGATTGCATGGAATTTGCGTGTCGATTTTACCCCAATATTTAACTAAAGCAATATTCGATGGTGAATGACAAATAATTTCACCAGAAGGAATATTATTAAACTTCAGACCTTCGTTTCTGAAGCTTTCAATTTGTGCTGTAATGTTCATTTGATTTATGATAAAACTGTATTACTACTGATCATCTCTGGGAAAGTGTAAACCACGGGATGACCTTTAGATTTAAAATATCTAATGGCTTCGTTTCGATCACGACAAGTCGCTAAAACCATGTCTCCACCCCAAGCTCCAAGGCTTTTAACGGAGTATGGATAATCGGCAAAACTTAACTCTTTAACTGTTTTCGAATTTAGTAGATAAGACAAACGATCCTCACTCTCGAAAATAAGATCTTCAACCTCCTCAAGGAATTCCGACTTTAGCCATCTTTCAGTGATTGAGTTAAATGCTTCTATATCCTCTTTCTTACAACGATCGAGAGAATTAAATGAACTTAAACTCGATCTCGAATTCATTTTATTTCCTAGATATACAAACAAAAGCTGATCTTTATAGAAGGGATTGTAATTCACTTCTTCAACTACTCTTCCTTCATCTGTATTTTGGTATAAAATAGGACCTTTTGCAGTGGCACAAGCAACATCGTAACCTGAACCTCCAAAAGTATTATCAGAAAGCTGAAAAGGTTCAATATCAAAATACTGAGCCAATAAACTTAATAATGTAGAAGACGAGCCTAAACCTAAAAAGAATTTAAAATTCGATCTTGTCGTTAAGTGTTTGTTCGCAAGAATAAAAAAGTCAGAACCTTTCAACTTCTTAATGACATCCAATATTTCGATTAACCGATCACTTAAAACTTGGTCTGATGTGGATTTAACCTCAAAATCAAAAATATCAATTTCAGCTCTAAACCAAATATCATCAATCTCATAGGAGTCCCAAATCAATGTTCTTGGATTGTCATTTGGAGCTACAAATAATGATTGACCGTATTTCAAAGGCATAGCTAATGCTTTTGCCCCTTTGGTCACAAGATATTCTCCCGTTAGAAGCAGTTTCCCGTTTGCTCTGATCTCCATAAATGGATTTTCTTAGAATTGTACTATTAATTTATCTCTCCAATCGTCCAAAAACTCTCTTACAGATGAAAACGTCACAACCTCGTTTTCAAAATGTCTGATCGCTGCCGACTTCTCTTCTTCTGTGGCATTGTACGATGTTAAAATATTAATTAAGTGCATCTTCATATGACCTTTTTGAATTCCTGAAGTTGTCAATGATTTAACTGCAGCAAAATTATTTGCAAGTCCAGCAGCTGCTGCAATCATCATCAATTCTTTTGCCGAAGGATTCTCCAACATTTCCAAGCTTCTTTTTACAATTGGATGCAAATTCGTCAACCCTCCAACAACTCCCAATGCCATTGGAACAGTTAAACTAAAATTGAACATTCCATTTTCGATAGAAACATCTGAAAGCGATTTGTACTGACCATCTTTAGATGCATAAGTGTGTCCACAAGCCTCAACCGCTCTAAAATCGTTCCCAGTAGCAAGAACAACAGAATCAATTCCATTGTAGATTCCTTTGTTGTGTGTGGTTGCTCTATAAGGATCTAAATGCGCTATTTTGATAGCCTTCTCAAATTTCTTAGCAAACTCTTCTGGAGCAATTCCTTCAATCATTCCTAAATCTTCGATCGGACATTCCACCCACACTTTTACTAGACAGTTTGGAGTGAAATTAGAAAGAATAGACATGATCACATAAATATCTTCTTCATTCTGTCCTTTTTCAACGACATAAGCTTTCAAAATCTTTGCAAACTCTTCCAGACAAGTATTTACAAAATTGGCTCCCATGGAATCAACTGTTTGAAAGTAAGCTTTGATTTGATAGTAGTTAGGCTCCTTTTCAGTCATGTCAACCAATTCGATACGAGAAATTCCTCCTCCTCTTCTTTCCATATTGGCTGTAATCTGCTTCGTACCTTCAAAGAATCTAATCTTCAAGTCTTCAAAATTCTCAGTTAAAAAGCTTTTATCGCCTTTCCACTCAAAGTGTACTTGACCAATTTTCTCCGTGTCGATTACTTCTGCTTTAAACCCACCTCTTTCTTTCCAGAATTTCGCAGCTTTAGATGCAGCGGCAACAACAGAAGACTCCTCGATTACCATTGGAACCATGTACATATGGTCATTTATCAAGAAATTTGGAGCCACAGAAAATGGCATAAAAAAGTTTGAGATTGTGTTCTCACTAAACTCTTCAAACTTCGATTGTAATTTTTCATCATTATGATGAAAAGATCTTAACTCTTCTTCAACAATTGTTGGATTGCTGAATCTTTGAGAAACTACTTCAATCTTTTGGTCTTTTGATAATTTTGAAAACCCTGTAATGTAAGTCATCTTTATCTAGTTTTATCTTTTAATTCTCAATAATGCGTTAGCTATTTTAAGGCCTTCGATTTGACCTTTAACATATTCATCTAAATATTCTGGTGATTCCAAGGCAGCCTTTAAAAATTTGGAAGCCTGCCCATAAATTGCTGGAACATTTATTTTTTCAGTTAAATAATACCCATCAAGGTAGTTTTTTACTCCACCGGATATGATCACTTGATTGCATTGTCTTTGATCACCGAGCTCCTCGATCACTTGATTACTCAGCTCAACCATTTCTTCAGCACTGTGTCCAACAAAAACCATGGGACTCATAATCTCTTTTGCAATCTCTGTATTTCTATGTAATTCGATTTGGGAAAAATTGGTCCCCCCATGTGCGGCAAAATCAATTCCAGCAAGTGGTAATTTGAAAAGCGCTTTTAGACTTTCATAACCAAATCCTTGACCGACTTCTTTGACAATGATATTCAAGTTGGTCTGCTCTAACATTTGCTCAACAGCTTCCAATGGCGATATGTGATATCTATCTCCTTCGGGTTGCATCCACTCTTGAAGCGGGTTTACATGAAGAAAAATTCCATCTGCATCTAATCTTCCAACCATATCTTCAAGCTTTGCGAGTCCATCTATTTTGATTAACTGCTCTACTTGTGCAATACCGATATTGGCAAACAAAGGAACTTCCTTTCCAAGAATTGGTCTAAGATTGAAATCTTCGAAAAATTTATCGCTATCCAATAATTGTCTGCATGAACCAAGACCCATTCCAAGTCCGTACTTTCCTACAGCTTCCGCTAAATTTCTATTGATTCTACCAGCCAAATCAGCTCCTCCAGTCATAGAAGACACCCAAATAGGGTATTTCATTTGTTTCCCGCAAAACTCAACAGGAGTTAGCTCCGCAGACGGGTGTCCGCTTAGCATCGGCTCATAAAAGAAACGATCATCAAGTTGTTCAACTTGTGACTTAAAAGTCAATTCGATGTGACTTGTCTTTCGACTTTCAGCCACTTCGGTTTTTTCCGTGTTCATTCAATAGTTTTTCTGTTCGGATAGCATGCAAATTTTGTGCCAAAAATGGAACTCAACTTTCATGCTTTGAATGACCGAACAATTCATGTGTAAATAGTAACCTTAAATTTAGTCATTATCACTGATATAACCGAGAAATTTCATTTTTGTTCAATGGTTTAGGTTAAAATTAGGACAAGAATTAAACAACCAAAACTGGATTTCTTCGTCATATAGTTGTCTACTAGGAATTAAGACTAATTTTTCTTAAATTTAGTAGTTACGTCACTCTATACTTATTTGTTATGAATCGAATCATCTTTTCCCTTATAGGGCTTCTTTGGGCTACTTGCTCCTTTTCCCAGGAGAGAATGGTTGCCGCTGAAAAGAATCTTAGACATTTTTCTGAGACCAAATATGTGCAGTCTGAAGAACTTGAAAAATTCTCAAACAGTGAAAACCATCCGGAATATGGCACATTACCATACAACACTCCATGCTTCGATTGTATGGAAGTTATTGAAGAGCGAACTCAGTTCACAAGAAAATATCTAAGACTCGGGAAAAATGGAAAAGAGTTCCTCATTCAAAAAGGGTATTCTCCCTTACATTACAAAAACAAGGATGGACAATGGATTACACATGATCCAAGACTGAAAAAACTTTCCTCAAACAAATTTGCCGTTAATAATCAGTTTTATAAAATTGAAATTGATACTAAATCTGGTCAAATTCTATTTGAGAACAAAAATCAAGGATTTGACCCGATTGTATTTCATAAGAACTTAGAACAAGAATTAATCGATCCTTCAGGAGTCACTTTGAATACCATAAAAGCGGATTGGTCGAACTTCACTGCAGGTGACAATGGTGCTTTGATTCAAAATATTTTTCCAAATATTGATTTGGAGATCAACATCAAAGGCCCTTCAGTGAAAACAAATTTCATTGTTAAAACAAACGTGGGCTCGGATTTTATCATTTCAGAATCACCTACCCCATCTACGAATCAAAGAATTTTGAAAAATGAACCCCTAGTGGATCAGCTTAATTATTTCGATGGCGACAAGAATTCGTATCGAATGGGGCATATCATTGTATTTGATCAAAACACCCAATCGAAAAGAGATGAAATGCTTCTAGGTAAGTATCGAATCGAAAATGGTAAAATCAAATACACTTGGAATCAAGATGAGTTCGATAAATTAACTTATCCTATTGTAATAGATCCTACAGTAACTTCAAACGGTACACTACCTCAAGCTTCAATTACTGGGGCTGGCACCTTTGCCAATTTTGGTGGATTTACAACCGGATGTACCTACAATCTTTCTGTTCCGACACCACCTAATTGCGAAATCACGGATATTGATTGGACTTTTACCTACAGAACTATAGGAGTTCCTATGGCTGATGGAGCTTGTAAATTCTACTACAATGGATGTGTAAGTCCTGCAGTTGCCGGATTCTTTTGGTTTTGTAATGATGCTTTTAACCAGGGGACCTGCGCTGGTACTAATGTTTCCATTTTTGGTGATTTTTCCGCATGTGTACCTCCTCCGCAATGTGCATCCTACAATATGGATTTTACCATGGAATTTTTTGATGCATGGGGTGCTCTAAACGTTCTGAACTGTGATCCAACTTGGGTTATGGCAGAAACCGATTGGACAATGACGATCACAGGAGAAACTGTGGATGAACCCGCACCTCCAACTTCTTCAGCTGGACTCAGTATCTGTCCGGGACAAACAACAACTCTAAATGCTAACGGGGTTTTTGGTGTACCGGCTTATTCTTATTCTTGGTCACCAGCAGCAAATCTGGACAACCCTAATATTCAATCCCCAACTTTTACAGCACCAGCGGCCTCAGGGAACTATACATATACTTGTACTATAACAGATATTTGTGGCGAAACAGCTTCGAATTCGATCACGATTACTGTTCCGAATGGACCTGATGCAGGTACAAATGGAACTCTAACAATGTGTGATTCTGAAGCTCCGGTTGACCTTACACTTTCTCTAGGTGGCACACCTGATGGTGGAGGAACATGGGCTCCTGCATTGAGTGCCGGAGGAAATACTTTTGACCCTTCACTGGATGGTTCGGGAACCTATACATACACTGTACCAGCAGCATTTGGATGTCCTGCAGCTTCCGCAGATGTTGTGGTTACTGTAAATAATCAACCCGATGCAGGTGCAGATGGAAATTCCACCTTATGTAATTCTGCTGGCTCAACTCTTGATCTCAATACATTACTTTCAGGAGCAGACCCAGGTGGTACATGGGCGGAAACCACGGGTTCTGGTCAGTTCAATACCGGAACAGGTGTATTCGATGCGTCTGGACTAACGGCTGGAACTTATACTTTTACTTATACACTCACTGGCACACCACCATGCGTAGATGATTTTGCAACTTTTGATGTTGTCGTTTCTAACCAACCTGAAGCGGGGGCAGATGGAAACTCTACCTTATGCAACACTGCAGGTACAACAATCGATCTGAACACTTTGCTTTCAGGTGCAGACCCTGGCGGAACGTGGGCTGAAACTACTGGTTCTGGTCAATTTAACACGGGTACAGGTGTTTTTGACGCTTCTGGTTTGGCAGCAGGTACTTATACATTTACTTATACGATAACCGCAACCGCGCCTTGTTTAGATGATTTTGCAACATTCGATATAATTGTGAATGATCAACCAGATGCAGGTGCGGATGGAAATACCACCTTATGCAATGCTGCGGGAACTACATTAGACTTGAACACATTACTATCTGGGGCGGATCCGGGTGGAACTTGGGCAGAAACTACGGCTTCTGGTCAATTTAACACGGGAACTGGGGTTTTTGATGCTTCTGGTTTGACTGCTGGAACCTACACTTTTACTTACACACTCACTGCTGCGGCTCCTTGCCTGGACGACTTTGCAACAATTGATGTAGTTGTCTCTGATCAACCGGATGCAGGAGTAGATGGGAATTCAACTTTATGTAACTCCGCAGGTTCAACTATCGATTTGAATACGCTCCTCTCCGGAGCAGACCCAGGAGGTACTTGGGCTGAAACAACCGGCTCGGGACAATTCAATACAGGAACCGGTGTTTTTGATGCTTCTGGATTAACTGCCGGAACTTATACATTTACCTATACGCTTACAGCAACAGCCCCTTGCTTAGATGACTTTGCTACTTTTGATATTGTCGTTTCAGACCAACCAGATGCCGGCTTGGATGGAAACTCAACTATTTGTAATTCAGCTGGGTCAACGATTGACATAAACACCTTACTTTCTGGTGCTGATCCCGGTGGTACATGGGCGGAAACAACTGGATCTGGACAATTTAACACGGGTACAGGTGTTCTTGACGCTTCTGGTTTGGCTCCAGCAACTTATTCATTTACTTATACGATTACGGCTACAGCCCCATGTTTGGATGACTTTGCAACCTTTGATATCACGGTTACCCCTCAACCTGAAGCCGGTGCAGATGGAAATTCGACATTATGTAATTCTGCTGGCTCCACAATCGACTTGAACACTTTACTTTCTGGAGCTGATGCAGGTGGAACTTGGGCAGAAACAACAGGTTCGGGTCAATTTAATACCGGAACTGGAGTTTTTGATGCTTCTGGTTTGACAGCAGGAACTTATACCTTCACCTATTCATTTGCGGCCTCAGGTTCTTGTTTACCTGATTTTGCAACTTTTGACATTGTCGTTAATAATCAACCAGATGCAGGACTAGATGGTAACTCGACCTTGTGTAATTCTGTAGGTTCTACTTTAGACTTAAACACTTTACTTTCAGGTGCAGATGCTGGTGGTACTTGGACAGAAACCACTGGATCAGGACAATTCAATGCTGGGACTGGGGTTTTTGATGCTTCTGGTTTAACTGCTGGAACCTACACTTTTACCTATACTTTGACTGCAACAGCACCTTGCTTAGACGATTTCGCTACGTTCGATATTACGGTTACAGGCACGGTTACGGCAGGAAATGATAACAATACTACAATTTGTGAAGACAACGGAGTCTTTGACGTTTCATCGCTATTAGATGCTGGAGTTACCGCAGGAGGTAGCTGGACCGAAACTTCTGGCACACCTAGTGGTCAGTTTACCCCAGGCACATCATCCTTGGATCCAAATGGTCTTAATGGAACCTATACATTTCTATATTCAGTTGCTGGATCAGGAACCTGTTTGGGGGATGATGCGACAATGACCATCACTGTTAATTCACAACCTGAAGCAGGAGCTGATGGCAATTCCTCAATATGTAATGATGCTGGGGCAACTTTAGACCTCAACACTTTATTATCAGGAGCAGACCCCGGAGGTACTTGGGCCGAAACTACGGCTTCTGGTCAGTTTAACACTGGACCCGGAGTCTTTGATGCTTCAGGTTTAACGGCTGGAACCTATACTTTCACATATACTTTGACTGCAACCGCACCCTGTTTAGATGATTTTGCGACTTTTGATATTGTCGTTTCAAATCAACCGGAAGCCGGTTTAGATGGAAGTTCCACTTTATGTAATTCAGCAGGATCATCTTTAGATTTAAACACATTGCTTTCTGGTGCTGATCCAGGAGGTATATGGGCTGAAACTACTGCTTCTGGTCAGTTTAATGCTGGAACAGGCGTGTTTGATGCCTCTGGTTTGACAACTGGAACTTACACCTTTACCTACACCTTAACAGCTGGAGCTCCATGTATGGATGACTTGGCAACTTTTGATATCACTGTTACAGGCAATGTAACCGCTGGGGCAGACAATGGTGCTACAATTTGTAGTGACAATGGTGCTTACGATGTTTCTAGCTTACTTGATGGAACTGCAAACGCAGGTGGTGTTTGGACCGAAACATCAGGTACTCCAAGTGGTCAGTTTAATGCAGGAACAGCAAGTTTAGACCCTACTGGTCTTAATGGAACATATACTTTTCAATATACTTTGGCTGCTTCGGGAACCTGTTTAGGGGATGACGCTACCATGACCATCACAGTAAACCCTGCTCCAAATGCGGGAACGGATGATAATTCTACACTTTGTAATACAACCGGATCAACAATCGATTTAAATACCTTATTAAATGG
>JAUICI010000063.1 GCA_030427935.1 Bacteroidia bacterium
ACATTGTAGATGAACAATACAACCTTGCCAACAATGCTTTTGCCGATGGCAGCATCAGTAAAGATGAATACAAAAAACGCAGAAGCTTCTTTGTGTATGTAGATATGCGAAGGCTCAAAATTCGAGGATGCAGTCGTGATGCTTTTATCCGTGCCTGCAAGAAGTTCATTGATACCGAAGACCAACGTAAAATCCGCATGATGCTTCAAGAAAGGGATCATCAAGACAAACCCTTGTACAAAAACCGTTCGGCAGCTACCGTAAAACTCATTACCGAGTACTTACGCCACCACGAAACCGGACCAAATTCTCCTTTTGGTTCTTAATTTCTTCCTTCTTTTTGAGATACGGTAAATATTTTTATATCACAAAATGATATAAAAGCCAATCATTTTAGTATCTTTAGCCCGAATTATTATGTCTAGTTCAAAAACGATAAAGATGAACAGGATAAAAGAGATTCTTGATAAAAAAGGAATCAAACAAACCTGGTTAGCAGAGCAGCTGGGTAAAAGCTATAACATGGTAAACGGCTATGTAAAAAACAGGCGACAACCTACTTTGGAAGTGCTGTTTGAAATTGCCCGAATACTAGATGTAGAAGTAAAGGAATTGATTAACGAAGAGAAAAAATAACAGATGCCAACATTACATTGGATAGGAAAAGATAAAGTAGTAAACCACCACAGGGACGTTCCTTTTAGAGTGTTGGAACATCAATATGGTTTTGATGCCAAAGGCGATAAAAAAGAAGCTACACAATCAGGAAATAAAGTTATTCATGGCGATAACTTGGAGGCATTAAAAGCTCTATTGCCTGAATACGAAGGGAAAATTGATTGTATCTATATAGATCCTCCATACAATACCGGAAATGAAGGATGGGTGTACAATGACAATGTTAACCACCCAAAAATCAAGAAATGGTTGGGCGAAGTAGTTGGCAAAGAAGGAGATGATTTAACACGTCATGACAAGTGGCTGTGTATGATGTATCCACGTATTAAGCTATTGCATCAGCTACTTTCTCCAAACGGTGCAATTTTTATATCTATTGATGACAATGAGCATTCAAATTTAAAATTGCTTTGTGATGAAATTTTTGGAATTGGTAATTTTATTACAAACGTTATTTGGGAAAAAAATTACTCACCTAGAAATGATGCTAAATACTTTTCTGCTTCGCACGATTTCATTGTCGTTTATGCAAAGAAAAGAGAGAGCTGGAATAGGAATTTAGCTCCAAGAACTGAAAAGCAGAACAAATTCTATAAATATGATGATCAAGATGGTAGAGGTAAATGGAGACCTGATAATGTATTAGTTAAATCTTTCTCAGAATCAGGTGTTTTTGGAATTGAAAACCCTAACACAAAAAATATACATTTCCCACCCAAGGGTAGTTGCTATCGTTTCAATCAAGAAAGGGCGAAACAACTTTTAGCAGATAATAGATTTTACTTTGGTAAAGACGGTAAAGGAAAACCCCAGTTAAAGAGATATTTGAGTGAAGTAAACGATGGCGTTGTTCCTCAAACCTTATGGAAGTATGAAGAAGTTTCCCATAGTCAAGCAGGAAAAAAAGAGCTGAATAGTATAATTGAGGGAAATGTTTTCGACACTCCTAAGCCAACTGAACTTCTACTTCGTGTATTACAAATTGGTTCAAATAAGAACTCAATAATTTTGGATTCATTCGCAGGGTCAGGTAGCACAGCTCATGCTGTTTTAAACTTGAATAAGCAAGACGGAGGCAATCGAAAATTCATTTTGGTAGAAATGGAAGATTATGCCAATACCATTACTGCCGAAAGGGTGAAGCGAGTAATCAAAGGCTACGGAAAGGATGCTAAGAAAACGGAAGGCACAGGCGGGTCATTCGATTTTTATGAATTGGGCTTGCCTTTATTCGATACCAACGAAAACCTAAACGAAGCCGTTGGAATTGAAAAAATTCGTGAGTACATATGGTACAGCGAAACAAGAACACCTTTCATTGCTCCAAAAGCAGGAAACGACAACGAACATTTCTTAGGTTCTAAAGACGAAACCGCATACTACTTTGTGTACGATAAAAACGCCCTCACTACTTTGGACTATGATGCTTTAAGCAGCATTAAAACCAAAGCCGGTCAGTACGTAATCTATGCAGATAACTGCTTATTGCCAAAGGAATTTATGGCGAAGAACAATATTATATTCAAAAAAATCCCTAGGGATATAACGAGATTTTAGCCCATGAGTAATTTAATTCCAAACGAATCAGAATTTATACTCTACACCACACCCAATGGTGAGGTAAGGTTAGATGTATTGGTACTGGACGAAACCATTTGGCTTACCCAAGATGGGATGCAAGAGTTGTTCGGGAAAGCTAAATCCACTATAAGTGAGCATATTAAGAATGTTTTTGACGAAGGTGAGTTGGAACGGGATCCAACTGTTCGGAAATTCCGAACAGTTCAAACCGAAGGTCAGAGAGAGGTATCAAGAGATCTTGAATACTACAATCTTGATGTTATCATATCAGTTGGTTATCGAGTGAAGTCCCCAAGAGGTACTCAATTTAGAATTTGGGCAACCCAAGTTATAAAGGAGTATATCATTAAAGGTTTTGCAATGGATGATAATCGCCTAAAGCAAGCCGGAACCACATTTGGTAAAGACTACTTTAAGGAATTACTGGAGAGGGTTCGTTCCATCCGTGCAAGCGAACGCAGAATCTACCAACAAATCACCGATATTTTTGCAGAATGTAGTATCGACTACGATCCACAATCGGACATCACCAAGAACTTTTATGCTGCGGTACAAAATAAATTTCATTTTGCCATTACAGGAAAAACGGCTGCTGAAATTATTTACTTAAATGTAGATGCCAAAAAAGAAAACATGGGATTGACCACTTGGAAAAATTCTCCGGATGGAAGAATCTTAAAATCGGACACTGAAGTAGCTAAAAACTACCTGCAAGAAAAAGAGATAAAACAACTAGAAAGAACCGTTACCGGTTATTTCGATTACATCGAAAACCTGATTGAACGCAGAAATACATTCACCATGGAAAGTCTTGCCGAAAGCGTGAATAAGTTCTTGACGTTCAACGAGTACAAGATTTTGGAAGGCAAAGGGAACGTATCTCGAAAACAAGCTTTGAAAAAGGCAGAGCAACAATACACCGTGTTCAACAAAACACAGAAAATAGAATCTGATTTTGACAAACACATCAAAAGATTAAAGAAATAGAGCATGGAATTAAAAGGATACCAACAAAAAGTAATTACAGACCTGGAGCTATACTTGGAGTATGTTCAGGAACACAAAAGCCTTGACCTTGCTTTCAATAAATATTGGGAAGATAAAATTGGACCATACAACGCATTGGATGGAACAGGAATGGAACCCTATAAAAATAACGTTGCGAAAGCAGCCAATGTTTGTGTAAAAGTGCCTACCGCAGGAGGAAAAACCTTTATTGCAGTAAATGCTTTACATACTATATTTTCGGCTTATGATGGCTCTAAACCAAAAGCGGTAATATGGTTAGTACCATGGAGTAACCTGTTACAGCAAACCGTAGCAAACCTTTCCAATCCTGAGCATCCATATCGTCAAAAGTTAAATTCACTTTTCAACCATAGAGTTGAAGTGTATGAGAAAGAGAACTTACTACAAGGTTCTAATTTCAACCCTACGGTAGTGCAAGATCAGTTAAGCATTATCGTGATGAACTTTGCCAGTTTGCGTGCAAAGAAAAAGGAAGACCGTAAAGTATTTCAAGAAAATGGTCAGTTAGAATCCTTCGTGTCACAGTATGCCAATAAAGAACATTTACTAACCGATACGGACGAAACAGCATTGATTAATGTAATCAGAAGTTTAAATCCGGTGGTAGTTGTGGATGAAAGCCACAATGCTGAAAGTGATTTAAGTGTTGATATGCTGAAAAACCTTAATCCTTCTTTCATTTTAGACCTTACAGCAACGCCAAAAAACAATAGCAATATTGTGAGTTTGGTTCCTGCCATAGAGCTAAAAAAAGAGAATATGGTTAAGCTTCCGGTTATCGTTTACAACAATCACGATAAAACGGAAGTCATCAACAATGCACTTCATCTTCAACGCAAACTGGAACTACTGGCAAAGAAACAGGAAGAAGAAGGTGGAAAGTACATTCGTCCCATTGTGTTGTTTCAGGCACAGCCGAAAACGAATGACGACAACACTACTTTTGAGAAATTGAAAGAACAATTGCTTGCTTTGGGAATCCCTGAAGAGCAAATCAAAATTAAAACCGCCAACATAGACGAGCTCAAAGGTATTGACTTGATGAGTCGTGAATGTGAAGTACGATACATTATTATGATTAACGCTTTAAAAGAAGGTTGGGATTGTCCTTTTGCATACATCTTAGCTTCATTAGCTGATAAATCATCTTCGGTTGATGTTGAGCAAATTTTAGGAAGGGTTTTACGTCAGCCTTATGTGCAGAGACACAAATCTTTTCAGTTGAATCTTTCTTATGTACTTACTGCTTCTGCGAAGTTTAATGAAACATTGCAGAGTATAGTACAAGGGCTGCAAGCATCCGGTTTTAGCGAAAAGGATTATCGCAAGCGTGATGTGATGACCGAAGAAGAGAAAACTACAAGCGTTGTAGATCCAGTTGATCAATTCCTATTCCCTGAAAAACATGAAGAACAAGAAGCGGAAGAAACAATTGACACAAATAGAATTTCTTTCAATCCAAACATTGAAGAAGACGAAACTCCTGCCTCCACCCCTGTGATAGATGAAATTGAGGCTATTGCGGAAGAGCAAAACAGAGAGTTAGAAAAACAAATAGAGGAACAAAGTAAGCAACCGGTCGATGAAAATATATTTCAGGAAATGGGTGAAAAAGTAAAACGATACGGCATGAAAGAAAACTGCCGTGAGAGTGCCACAAGCATAAAACTTCCACAGTTCTTTTTAAATGTGGTAGCCAGTGATATTTTCAATACAAGTGAAGAATTACTCAATAGAGAATCACTTTTGAAAGACTTTAAATTGGCGGACGAAGACACAAAAATTGACTTCGACCAAATTTCATCTGACCTGTATAAAATAGACTTGGAAGAAGCCAAGAAAAATGAGTATCGACCATCTTTCACAAAGATTGAAGACCAAGTAATCAAAGATCCTATTGCCGAATACATTTTGGCAAAACCAAAAGAAAATCAGATAGCAGACATTACATACCAAATAATGAAGATTATTGGGAATATGTACCCCATTGCCGATCAGGAAATTCAAAAGTATGTAAGCAGAATTTTAGAAGGACTAAATGCAGAGCAACTCCGAGATATATTGGTAAGGAAATGGAGCTATACAGATAAAATAAAGGCAAAAATCAGAAGTCTATCAGATGAATATGCAGAGAAGCGATTTAATGACCTTATAAAGTCTAGGAAGATTAAAGTAATGTCCAACTGGACTTTACCCGAAGCTATTGTTCCAGGAAACTTAGGTTCGTCAATCGGTAACTCTTTATATGAAAGAGAGGGATCAATGAACAACTTTGAAGAGAAAGTAATCATGGAAATAGGAACCTCTTCCAATGTAGTGTTTTGGCACAGGAACTTAGAGCGGGGAAAAGGATTTTATATCAATGGATTTAAAGCAAATCACTATCCGGATTTTATCCTTTACACGAAGTCAGGTAAAACTATTCTAGTAGAAACCAAAGGAGACCACTTGGATAACACGGATAGTGCTGCAAAATGTCGATTAGGTAATGAATGGGAAAAACAAGCCGGTCATGATTTTGCCTACTTTATGATATTCGACCAAAAAGAGGTGGATGGTGCATACACCTTGGATAAAGCAAAAGAATTAATAAAGGAGATGTAGTTATGGATGGAGGGTACTATGCTATAAAAGGCTTTGAATTTCAATTTGATAAAACACTAATTGAAGCACTAGATTCTGCTGATGAAAACGCTGTTTTGTGTATTGAACAAATTCAGGATATCAATAACAGCGATTTTGTAATGCAAGTGAAATACAAAGAAGCTTCAAAGCTCACCCCTTCTGTAATACGAGCACCTATTATTCAGTTAATAGAGGAATTTCAAAATGACAAATCAAAAAAGTATATTTTGTATTGCTATTTTTCGGACACAAATGGGCATTCTGAAAACGTAGATTTAACGTTTTTAAACAACATATTAGGAAAAGAACAAAGTCGTTTTACTGCCACTGATAAAAATGATTTTTTGAATGCCTTTGAGCTTAGATTTTCAGAAACATTTCAGGCTCAGTTTGAGACAGCATTGAATAAACTTCAATCATTGAGCTTTGTTAATTCTAAAGATGATGCCATTTATTTCTATTCTATATTAGTTGATTATTTAAGAAAGAAGGTTGTAGATAACTCTCCTAGTAATCAAACAGGAAGGCAGATTACAAGAAGGGAACTAGTCGATTATCTCAATAAAGGTCGAAAAATTATATTTCTTAATTCATTTAAAGAGTATAAAGGTGAACAGGAGTACTTCAAGCTTTTAAAGGCAAGGTTCAAAAAGCCAATTAAAAATCAGCATACAATTATGTATTTAGGAGAAGTGGCAGAAACAGATTCTTGCAATCTTCCGTCGTTTATACTTCAATTAATTGAAAAACATTATCATAAGGCAACTCACGATGTTAAGCCTCTCATATTTGTAATTCCTTCTGAAAAAGTTGAAAGCGTAAAAAGGTATCTTATAAATCAACACTGCCCATTTAATGATGGCTACGAGGCTATTCTCTTTAGTCAGAAGCACTTCGAATCTCCTGCAATTATTAATAAAAAGATACTGGGTGGAAAGCCAACAAATAGTCTTTCGAAAACTTCATTTAAAGCAAGGATTATATCAAGTGAAACTTTTGATAATATCAGCGAATTCGGATTAACTGCTTCATGGATTTTAGTTGACTGTGCAACACATAATTTAATCGGTGAATCTACCCATCAAGTTGTCAGTAAATTAAATACAGAACAAATATTAAAACTCTTTTAGAATGGATTCAAACAACTTTAAAATAATAAACGTTTCATCTACCTCAATTAGCATTGAGATAGTTGATCCAAGTCTTTTTGATGATCAGTTTAATTTGGGTAGCTACATCAAAATTCCTTACAAAAACAATGACACTAAATTTGTTATTGGAATAATCGAAAACTACCGTATTAAAGATGAGGACAACGGTGACGAAGAAACAGAATCCACCCAACCATCATTTGTTTTGGAGGTAAAACTTACCGGAACACTTGAAATTAATGGTTCAGAAAGCACATTTGAACGTGGAGGGCATGGAATACCATTACCGCCTAACAATGGAATCGCTTTACTATCTGAAGAAGAGCTTAGCAGCATCTTCACCACTAGAATTAAAGAAAATGAACAGTTTCATTTTTCAAAACTAACAACAAATGATTTGAAGGTTCCTGTAAATGGGAATAAATTCTTCAATAAACATTTCGCAATTGTAGGTTCAACAGGGTCTGGTAAATCACACACAGTCGCAAAGGTTTTACAACAAGCGGTGAACTCAAAAAATAGTGGATATACCGGGTTAAACAATTCACATATTGTGATTTTTGATATTCATGGCGAATACGAACAAGCTTTTCCAGAAGCAAATGTTTTGAATGCTACAAACTTAACTCTTCCTTATTGGATGTTAAATGGTGATGAGTTGGAACAGTTATTCTTGGATACGGGAGACAGAAATAATTACAACCAATCATCTGTATTGCGAAAAGTAATTACGGAAAATAAAAAGAAACACAACTCCGATATTGATAAAATACACTTTGATTCACCCTTAAAATTTGATATTCAAGAGGTTTATAACTGTTTATTTAACATTCAGACGGAAACGGTTAATTCCAAGGCATCCGATCGTTATATGATTGTTGGAGAGTGTGGTTCCTATAAGAATGGAGAATCTACTAAATCAGAAGATGGGGTTGAACTTTCGCCTCAACAAAGAATTGAAAAATACTTTGAAAGCAAGCTGCAATTCTATCCATCAAAATCCCAAAGCGTTACTAGTGGAACGTATGCCGATGGAACGTTGGATAAATTTATTGAAAGATTAGAAAACAAACTTCAAAATACACGTCTGGAGTTTTTATTTGGAGAAAAATCAAGAGATATTTCATTTGAAGAAACAGTCAAGCAGTTTATAGGGTACGAAAATTCAAAAGAATCAAACGTAACTATAATTAATCTTGGTGGAATTCCTTTTGAAGTACTTAGCATAACAGTTTCGCTTATTTCAAGAATATTATTCAATTTTGGTTTCTTCTTCAGCAAGCTCCTTTCAAATGGTCAAAAGGCTGAAACCCCACTATTATTGCTATATGAAGAAGCTCATATTTATGTTCCGAAAAGTGATCTCTTAAAATACAGATCATCAAAGTTAGCTATTGAAAGGATAGCTAAAGAAGGAAGAAAATATGGTGTTACACTAGGAATTGTGAGTCAAAGACCTTCTGAAATATCAGAAACGATCTTCTCTCAGTGTAACAACTTCATCGCTATGAGGCTAACCAACCCGGAAGATCAAAATTATGTAAAACGTTTGTTGCCTGATACGCTTGGAAATTTGACAGAAACACTTCCAACCCTTCAATCTGGTGAAGCATTGCTAATTGGCGAATCAATTACACTTCCTTCTTTAGTGAAGATTGATAGATGCGATCCTGAACCAAAATCTTCGGATATAGAATATTTTGAGATATGGAAGGAACAATGGAAAAATGTTGATTTCAACAAAATCCTTGCTGAATGGAAAAAATAAGAATGTTATGAGCAAAGAAACACAAATAAAATGTCCCAACTGTGGAACTTCAATTGATGTTCAAGATATTCTTTCACATCAGTTAGAAGATGAAATAAAGCAGAAATATCAAGCTCAATTAGCGGAGGAAAAGAAAAAGTTTGAGAAGGAACAGGATGCTCTTCATCAAGAAAAGATTGAGTTTGAGAAAAAGAAGAAACAAGAAAATGAACTTTTTCAGGAAAGACTTGAAAAGCAACTCAAGGATGAGAAAAAGCAGCTCGAAGAAAAGCTTCGATTAAAATTAGCAGAAGAACAATCCGAACAAATAACTGCGTACCAAAAGGAATTGCAGGAGAAATCGGACCAAATCAAAGAACTTAATCGAACTAAAGCTGAAATCGAAAAACTTAAACGAGAAAAAGAAGAGTTAAAAGAAGCTGTTGAAGCAGAAGCTCAACGTAAAATCAATGAGCAAATAAGCGTTGAGAAAGAGAAGATTCGTAAATCGGAAGAAGAAAGAAATGAGCTTCGATTTAAAGAACTTCAAAAACAGCTAGAAGACCAAAAGAAGCTTACTGAAGAAATGAAGCGTAAGCAAGAGCAAGGTTCTATGCAAATGCAAGGTGAGGTTCAAGAATTGGCTATTGAAGAATGGTTGGCTAATAACTTTCCTTTGGATTCAATTCAAGAGATTAAAAAGGGAGCTCGTGGCGGAGATTGTATTCAGGTTGTGAATACGAGATCCAAGCAGAACTGTGGTTCCATTTACTATGAAAGTAAAAGAACAAAGGATTTTCAACCTAGTTGGATTGAGAAATTTAAAAACGACATTCGTGATCAGGGTGCTAATATCGGTGTCTTGGTGACAGATGCTATGCCTTCGGATATGGATAGATTGGGCATGAAAGACGGAATATGGATTTGTTCTTATGAAGAGTTTAAAGGGTTGTGTTTTGTGCTTCGTGAATCCATTATTCAAATAAGTAATGCTGTATCTACTCAGGAAAACAAAGGTGATAAAATGAGTATGCTCTATGATTTTTTAACTAGCAACGAGTTTAGATTACAAATTGAAGCAATTGTTGAAGGATTTACTCAAATGCAATCTGATTTAGAAACAGAAAAACGTTCTATAATGGGGCATTGGAAGAAACGAGAAAAGCAAATTCAAAAAGTTCTTCTGAATACAAATTATATGTACAGCTCAATTCGTGGTATCGCAGGAAATGCTATTCAACCAGTTCAGGCTTTAGAATTACCCGAAGCGGATGATGAAATAGAAGATTAAGAAATTATTATCCCTTATATTTTTAGAAATTTGTAAAATAAAATATGGCACAGACGATAAACATAGCAGTTGAAAAAGATCATATTGATTCTTTAACTCGTGCAAATGGCATAACTGCTATTTCTGAGCTTATTTGGAATGCCTTGGATGCTGATGCTACAAAGATTAAAATTAGTTACACACAAAACGGATTGGACGGATATCAATCCATTACAATATCAGATAATGGACATGGTTTGACTTACGAAAAAGCTCTTCAAGTTTTTGGGAGTTTGGGTGGTTCAGAGAAGAAAGTAAAAACCCAAAGCCCAAATGGTAGGCAGTATCACGGAAAAGAAGGTAAAGGACGTTTGAAAAGTCTTGCATTGGGGGATTTGGTAGAATTTAAAAGTCGTTATCAAAATAGTGAGCAGCTTTCTGAATTTACTATAAAACTGGACAGAAATCAATTATCCAAAGCTGACTTTTCTGATGTAAAAACTCTTGGTAAAAATTTTATCGGTGAACCAGGGTTTCAAATAACAATCAAAAATGTTGACGACAAGAGAGCTGATGAAGCACTATCTAAAGCAAACAAGTTAGAATTAGAGCAAAAATTTTCATCCTACTATGTTAGCTATCCTGATTTTGAAATTTCAGTTAATGGGGCAAAACTTGACTTTGAATCATTAATAAAAAATGATTATTCTGAGGAAATAAAAGCTGAGATAGAAGGCGAGGAAACTACCTTTGTTATCAAAATCGTTGAGTGGAATTTCTCTATTGACAAGAAAAAGACTTATTTGTGTAACTCAGAGGGTATTCCTTTTAGTGAAACAAACTTAGGAATCCGTTCTTCACTTCCCATTTCAATTTTTATTCAATCAGAATACATTGAGAAGCTTCACAGAGAAAATAAATTGGATATTGAGGGCTTGGATCCAAATATTTTGGCAATTCAAGAGGAAGCTAAGAAAATAGCAAGGCAGTATATTAAAGATCAGCTTCACAAGTACTCTGGAGAATTTATTGAAAATTTGAAGCGAGAAGGTCTTTATCCATATATGGGCGAAGCAGATGGAATTGTAGAATCAAGTAAAAGGCAAGTTTTTGATATTGTTGCTTTACAGTTAAATGAGTTCTTGCCAAATTTTGAGGATCAAGATCAGAAATCTAAAAAGCTTACTCTTACTCTTGTAAAAGAAGCTTTGGAAAAGGATTCAGATAGCCTAAGAAAGATATTGGAGGAAGTAATTGAACTCCCTGACGATAAACGTGAAGAACTTGTTGAAATACTTGAATTATCAAGCCTTAGCGACATAATTGATGCTATGACAGTCATAAAAAATAGGCTACATATCATTCAAGCCCTTGAAGAAATAGTTTACAATGATGATGTGGGTGGAAAGGTTCAAGAAAGAAAGCATCTACATAAGATAGTCATTCATGAAACATGGCTATTTGGGGATAATTATCAGTATGGAATTGACGATTCTACTCTGAAAAATGTTCTAAAAACATATCTGAAAGATGTCATGAAGAGGGATGATTTTGAAGAAATTGTGAACTCTGAGGACAATTCTGAATTGGGTAAAATACCGGATGTGTGTTTATGGTCTCAGTACTCACTTGGCAGCTTAGGGAAAGAAAATTTGGTTATCGAATTAAAGAAGCCTAATAAGTTGGCTGGTTTTGATGAAAAAAATCAGATTGAAAGTTATGCTTCAAGAGTTGTGAATGATGCCAGATTCCCCAAAGAAAAAACAAGGTGGCGATTCATTTTGTTGGTTAAAGATATAAAACCCGAAATTTCAAGTTCTGTGAATCAGAAAGGGAGACAAAGAGGGCATATAGTGGAGGGTGAAAATTATGATGTATTTGTGCTTACTTGGGGAGATGTCTTGTCAGAAGCAAAAATCCGACATGAGTACATAAAAGATAAGTTGAATATAAATCTCCAAGATAACGAAGCAGGGCTTCAATACTTACGGAATAAGTATAAGGAGTATCTTCCGGAGTCATTCTAACCATCCTCTTTTGAGATTTTCAACTTTTTGATAATATTCTCCAAAGCCTCTTCCTGTTTTGTAGTAAGCTTCCCTTTTTTCTCACAGCTTTTTTTGAGGCTATGGATGAAAGATGTGTCAAACCAATCGTTTTGTTCAGCCCATTTTAAGACAAGATTTATTCGGGTAAAATTTGAATTGGATTCATAGCTTGTGAAATCAAGAAGCTTTTGGTTGATTCGCTCTTTAATATTCAGCTGTTTTTCTGATAGGTTTCGTTTTCTTATGATGTCTTGATAAAAGCCGTATTCAAAATCGCTAAGTAATTTCTTATCCTTCATGAATTCAAGCACTTCGGCACTCATGCTTTTTGAAATATCTTCTTTTAACCGTTTGATTGATGTAAAAATCTTGTTGCCGTCATCAATGTTCAAGAATTTATTTACGCAACAATTTCCGACTTCGGTTATTGTGCCATTCATTTTGTTTTTAATAACACAGATATTCTTTATTGGGTAATGACCACATAGACACGATTCAAGTTCCTCACTGTAATAAGCGTAGTCAAAATCCCATTCAAACTTGGCATCCGTCCAATTATTGGATTCACTTCTATCAATTATCTCAGATATGAGTTTATACTCCATAAGCTATAAATTTCTCCAATGCTCCCAAATAATCACCATGGCAAGCGTATCGAGTTTGCAATAGCGTAATAAAGCCTCTTTGTAGGCTTTTTTTATTTCCGGTTGGTGTTTGCTGATACCAAAGAGCATATCCTCATAAGCTCGCATTGCTCCGGTTCCTTCGTTTACCTTTTCAGCATTTTCCAACAAGTCGATGGGTGGTAAATGTTTGTATGGGTTCTCAATTATTCCGTCTTCGCCACAATGCAATAAATTGATGCCTTCATCAAAATTGGACAGCCAGTTTTCGGTGCGTTTAGAATTGTTGGCAGCCAAAACAGCCGGCAGCGTTACTTTGATGCTGGTACGTCCTTTCATTACTGGATGGAAGTAGTATTTCAATGCCAAGTCGTTCATATCCACAAAGGCTCCGGCTCCGTTTTTATCGAATTTCACCACGTATTCCAACCATCGCTTTAATCCCGGAATGGATTGGTTGTACTCTTCCATTTGGTAATAGATGTTTCGCAAGGTGGTGTTTTCATGTGAACTCCACATCAAAAGTGTACCATCATAGCCGACCTTATTCATCAAACTTTCTGCAAAAGCAAAGCTTGGAAATTTAGGATCGGTATTGAGCCATTCGCTATGAATTGGTTCAGCTCCTGGTTGTTTAATGGTATGGCAACTCCATTGAAAAGCACTCATTTCATACGGTCGCATGCCTTTATGAAAAGGCAAAGCCGTAATACAGGTTTCAAAGTCAATAAAATGCAGCGGATATTTCCACGAGTTGATTTCCTCTTTCAATTCCCTGGCTATCCATTCCGATTGAGCTTTAGTATTGTTGATCTGTATCAATCTGCGTTCACCCCAAACACCTTCAAACGCTTTTTCAGGCAAGGCATCTACATCCAGTTTCTTTTCCCCAATTAAAGCATTGGCAACGGATTCCTTATTTTCTTTAATATTCCCCAAACGGTACACATCTCTGATATGTAATTCCGGTTCCGGCATTCCTTTCCAACATTCATGGTAGCCGTTTTTATCTTCTCCGGCATTGTATTCACAAGAGAAGCAACCAATATTCAAAGGTTCCTGAATTTTCTCTCCCTTCTCTAAGCTCTCTGAATAAACTTTGATGGCGTTCTTAATGATGGAGCTACGTTTTTTCACTTCATCATTTACATCCACCTTCACCATAATATCATCCTTACGGATAAGTTCAGGATCACCAATAAACTCAATCTCGTAAAACTTAAACTGATTGTGAGCTTCTACTTCTTTGAGCTCAAACAAAGCATTTAAGCCATCTATTTGGGTTCGCTTGGCTTTATCCGGAACAAACAGAAAACAGTCGATATGAGCATCCGGAAATACTTCCTGTAATAGCTCTTTTTGAAAAGCAATATCCTCTAGGTATTCATCCCAACCTTTGTCAAATTTCGGATTATCGGAATCAAAGCCTTTGGACTTCACTTCAATAATCTCAAAACGATTGCCTTCCTTGACTAAAATGTCAATGGCAGCCACTTTGCCTTTCGTTAACAATGCCGGTTCAAAAAGAACTACTTTTTCTTTTTGCAGCTCTTCTTTAGTTTGATCTATGGCACTTTCCAGTCCGAGTTCATTTTGTATGCGAATACCTTCCGGAAAATGAAGCGTAGCCAATTTGCCAACGGCATAACCACCTTCCGCAAGGTATTCCATGTATTCGTTACCATCATTGGAAGATGGATAGCCATTTTTCTTGTAATACAACTTGGTCGGGCAGCTACGAGCTACCTTAAAATCGGACTTGGATAATATTTTTGAAAAGTCGGTTTTCATTTTCCAAGTTGCAAAATTTTAAAAGCTCCTTTTATTACAAGAATAAATACTATACTACCAATTATTAGATCCGGTATCCCTGAATTCAATAACATTACACATAAGCCTGCCATTATTACTCCTAAGTTGATAATTATATCATTAGAAGTAAAAATCATACTTGCCTTCATGTGTGCTTCGTGATTAGATTTTGATTTTTGGAGAAGAAAAAGGCAAATAGCATTTGCAATCAAAGCAAAAATGGAAACCAATATCATGGTTGAGAAATTGGGTAATGTTTCTGATCCTACGAATCTTCTTAGTACTTCAATAAAACCAATTACAGCAAGTAGTATTTGAAAATAACCTGCTAAGGTGGCTACTTTCTTTTTTCGTATAGCCGACTTACCAACCGCAAACAAACTCAATCCATAAACAATTGAATCAGCTAGCATATCCAAACTATCCGCAACTAATCCCATTGATTTAGAAAACCAACCTGTTGTTAGCTCTATGGTAAAAAACACAAAGTTTATAATAAGCACCGTCCATAATAGTTTGCTTTGCTTTTTATCTTCTGGCATTTTAACATCCTCGGTCTTTTCTGAAGATATGAGTTGATCGCCAAGTTTTAATTTATTAATAGCAATCTCAATTTCAGGCAAATTTCCCTCGTGAAACACAGTCAATTTACGGTCAGAAATATTGAAATCCAGTGTTTTAATACCTTCAACAGAGTCTAGCTTCATTCGAATTAGACTTTCTTCCGAAGGACAATCCATTTGTGTTATTTTAAATATACTTTTATCCATAATCAATTCTTAATTCAACGCCTTATACCAATAGAAAAATGCTGCTTTGTCTCTCGACTTTTTGAGCTTGTTAAGAAAGTTTAACTCTCCAGAAATTTCCAGTTTGCTGATGTCCTGACCGTTGAATTTCTCTATCGTTGAATGGTCTTTGTTCTTTAATTGTTTAGCGAGGTAAGCTGCTTTTCCTGCTGCAAGTATGGCATCTTCTATTTTGAAGTTCTCTGCTATCAAAAAACCTTCAAACCTGCGTATTCCGGTAGTGAGTTCGGTAAACCTTGTTTTGTCCGGCTCTTCGGTGTTTTTGGTTCGTTTGGCTATGAGTAAAGAAGTGGTGAAAATATCATCCAGTATCTCTGTTAAGCCAATTTCCAGTTCACGATAGTTGATTTCCTTAGCACCAATTTTCTCAAAACTCAACGCAATTTCTTCTACGTTTTCTACTTCGTCAAAGAGGCATCCAATATCAAAGAGTTGCTTAATAATTTCCTGTTCTTTGTCCTTGCCATAAAGGATTCCAACGGTATTGGGTGCAAATGCCGTGAGTTTATCTCCTAAAATAGATTCTATAGAGGGAACAGCTACTTCCAACACGTCTTCGGATTCAATCCACTCCGATTGAATGGGAGCCGATAATAATCTAGGGTAATCGGTTTGCTCAAATAGAATATCCAATAACACAAAATGAGCACTTTGATTCAGGCTTGATTCATAATCAAATTCGTAATGAGCTTTTGGTACACCTTCTTTGTAGCTTCTTCTATCTTGTAGATCCCATTTATTGAAATGTGAATTAGCTACCACTTTGTCCAGGACAGCTTCAACTTCTTCACGACTTTGGGTAGTAATAATGTCAATATCTACCGAAAATCGTCTCGATTTAGCAAGTAGTAAAACAAGGCTTGTTCCGCCTTTAAAGGTAAAATCTAAACAATGAGCTTTAAGTTGCTGCAACAAGGAAAGGGCGTGTATCATTTTCTCCAATATCGGAGGGTTGATACGCTTCAAATGCTTTTGCTGCTTAAAGCCGTTGATCCATTCTTTGGTAAAACAATGTGCTTTTATCATTCTAAAATATCTTTAACAAAGTCACCAAAGTTGTTCTCTAAGTAACTTTTAATTTGTTCTTCTTTATTTCTTCTTCTAGCGTAGCTAATGAGCTTGGTGAAGTTTATTTGATAGCGTTTCAAAGCATTTTCAAACAGTGTATCCATTTCACTTCCCTGAATGGCATAGAAGGTGACGGTATCGCTATACACATCAATTAGTATTTTCTCCAAGGTCGGCACATAGACCTTATCCTTGGATTTTTCCTTGATGGCAATTTTCTGTATTGGTGATCGGGTTATGAGTGGTTTGATAATGATAGAAATTTCACTTTCCACATACCTTTCCATGATGTCCTCTTTTGGATCGAGATACACCCGGTACTGTTTAGATTCGGAATACGCATTGAATACTTCCTCTACAAAATCTTTTTCCACCTCCAGTATATAAAAAAAGGTTCCCAATTGATGTCGGGTAAAATCATTCAGCCATTCGGTACTCCACAGGCAGTAATCCAATTCATCAAATTCCTTTGCTACAATCTTGGATAATCGTGCCAGTTTATCTGATACAAATGGCTGGTAAGCTACTTTGTCGGAAATCGTGTAAATACCCATTTTCACTTGATCAATCACTTTGCGTTTCACCAAATCATGAATTCTCCAGGTTAAAACACTTTCTGTGATTTCTGGATCCAAATCGGTTAAAAAGGAACTGAGGGTATCTCGGTTGAAATGCCCTTTGCCTTTAAAATGCTTCGATATTTGACGGTCAATGATTTTAGACATAGCTCAATTTTGCCAGTATTTAACTTTTTTGGCATATTTTGGATTTACTCATTTTTGCCAATAGTGCAAATATAATGACATTTTTTAGAAACACTCATTTTTGCCAGTAAAATGTATTTACTGGCATTTTTGAGTAAATTTTTAAGTAACTGAATTTATCCCCTACATAAATTCCAATACCCATTTAATTTATACCTAGGATAAATTAAATCGCTTCCTTTTTTGTACCGCACTATTCCAAGTTTTTGCCTTAAAGTTTGTCGATAAACAAACACTCACCAAAGGACAATTTTTGCCCTTTTTCTCGGCTTGTTTTCCCCTGACCTTAGCATCTCAATTGGTTTAAAAACCGCACAGTTCAATTCGGAAGATTTAAAAATTTAAAACGATAAAAAAATGAAAAATACTGATTGGAAATCAATTGGCATTATGGCAGGAGTTTCACTAGGAGTTTTTGTGATTGGTACAATCCTAACCAAAAAAGTGATTGACCCTGCTATGGAGAAAGCAAAAGCTAAAAAGTTAGCAGAAAGCAGCGAAACAAAGAAGTAGTTCCATGGTGGGGCTACCTGAATTTAGTTACAAACACTTAAAAAAGCATTCAAAATGAATCCATATAACGATGAGTTGATGGCATACGAAGATGATGCCGAAGACAGATACGATGACTACGATGGGTATGAAGAAGATGACTTCGATACCGGTTTTGAAGGTCATGAAGACAGTTATTACGATGAGGATGAATACTACGATGAAGAAGTAGAATACATTCCTGCCGATGATGACGACATGTACGATAGTTACAAAACAAATTCTATCGGACGTATTGACCCGAACGACCGTACCTTAACCGTAGTAGTAAAAAACACTTCCGGAGCCGATGCAGAAGCCATTCTGTTTGGAGCAAACGAAGAAGCAGCACAACCTGCCGGTGTAACGGTAAGCGTTGAAGAGAGTTCACACAAAGAAGTAAGGGAGGAATCAAAAGCCAACCCATTCAAGATTGTGGGAATGAAAATGTCGGTTTCCAATCCATTGCAGTTTGACAATGTGCTGAAAATCAACAAAAGGACAGCAACAGGAAGCAATTCGGTAAGAGTTTACCAACCTAGAAATGCGACTTCACCTCAAAACTTCACTCAAGGTTTGATTGATGACCACAACTTTGAGATGGATGTTACAGGACAAGACAGCATCAGACTATTGCTTAAAGATGGTGTAACGGTGGTATTCACCTTCACAATCAAAGCAAGAGCCAACATGGGTAACCTATTGGATGGTAAAAATGTTGCCGAGCTTTCAACTGCTCCAAGAACTACCGGTCTTCCTCAATTAGACTTAATCAGAAGTAAGAAGCCATCAGCCTTTGGGTTGAAGCCTAAGAAACTGGTAAAGAAGATTGTCAGAAAAAGACCAAGCCCTGTTAAACGCAGACGTGGTATTTCAATGAGAAGACGACCTGGAGGAAGAGGATTCTTACGCAGAAGAAGATAAGAACCTATGCAAGCTGTAACAGGCTCATAACAGGTAAACCATTAAGCAGCCAAAGTCAGCGATAGCTCTTTGGCTGTTTTTGTAAAACTCAAATTGAAATACGATGAAGAAAAGTTTAACAAGGTCGAAATACGCACAAAATCGCATTGCATACATCGTGTATGGCAATCCGGATGGTGCACGCAAATTTTTGTTTGACCAAGGGTATCATCCTCC
>JAUICI010000064.1 GCA_030427935.1 Bacteroidia bacterium
TAACAAAGTTTGAAAGAGCTTCAGGAGTGTTGATGGACATCTATGGTCCAGATGGAAAGCGGATATATTCTTTTTACAAAACTCTATGGTGGTATCGCGAAGCATCTGATGATCAAGGAGCAAGTGCGCCTTTAGAAGCAAAAATCATCTTGAATGAATCGGGTACTTATAAAGCTTATGCTTATGTAGTAGATGATGAGTTTATCAAAAACTCCAGTGGAGTTGATCAGAAAAGAGAGCGTTTGCTTTGGGGTGAAATGACGGTAAAATCGAAATCATCCGGGAGTTTGTATTACAAGTATATTTTGTATTTCGAAGTTGGGATATTGATTTTATTTCTCATTATGAGCAATTATTTAGGTTCCCCACTTCAAATGTTTAATTTGATTAAAGCGGATAAGAGTTTATTGATGAATCCATTACCCTTACTTTATATGGGAATGATTGCATCATTTTTAATATTAGTCCTGTATTGGAATTATATGGGAATTGGTTATGCCGGCTATGGGGATTATTTGCATTCGCCCAACTGGTTTTTTAATACGAACGAAGTAATTTATATTGGATAGATATGGTATTTAATAGATTAATGAAAATGTTTAAGTCCAACAAAGGCCCAAGCTCTGTGGACTATACGGTAAAAGACATTAAAAAAGGATTCATCGTTGAATACGATTTGAAAAGCTGGGAAGCAATCGAAGAGTACGAGTATGATTGGGGTGGAAATTATAAAGGGAAAGAATGGACCTTATTTGATGGGAAAAATGAATTGTATCTCTACTATGCCTCGTTTCCAAGTGAAGAGATTTCAGTAAGTACAAGAACGTCATTTGCATATGGAGGAAAACAATGGAGTATTGTGGATGAATCTCCTGGTTTGATGATCAATACGGATACAAATGAAGAGCAGGAAATTGTTTCTTGGACTTTCGATGATTCTAATGAAACTGAGTTTATCACTATTGTTCGAAACGGGGAAAAAAGTTGTGATGCTTACAAAGGGAAATACATCAAGAATTACGAAGTATCCAATATTCTACCAAGAGAGTCGGAAGATTAATGAATAGACTATTTTACATATTGATAACGGTCTTTCTACTGCAGTCTTGCGTTGGAGAAAAGTGGAAAGAAAATCCGGTCGATGATTTGGTTTTAAAGTATCAATCCAAAGGTCCGGCTTCCATCATTTTAAGAGATATGGATCTCCAGGATGGCGATTATTTTCACAAGTATGTGATCTTGTATTCGGAGGGAGATGAAGTGAAAGTGGATTCAACGGATTGGGTAGAAGTGAACGAGAACTTTTTCATTTTGAACCAGGAGAATCTGGATATGACCATCGTTTCGATTGATAAGGATGGTTTGATTGATAAATTAGTCGCTCCTCCTGGATACCGTCATTTAGTTGGGAATGAAAAGTATGGAAGATGGGAAAATAGAGGCGGTAGTCGCGTTTGGGTTTTCCTAGGTCAGTATTATTTCTTCAGATCGGTTTTAGGTTGGGGGAGAAGAGATATCATGTATGATCGATACAATTCCTATCGAACGAATTATTATGGTTCACGACCTTATTATGGTCCAAAGTCCAAAGAATGGGGAACAAGTTCAAAATTTACGCAAAGAAGAAGACCGAATTTTTATCAGAGAAAAAAAGACAAGAATAATTTCGTGAGTCGAAAACGGAGCTCAGGCTTCTTTTCAAAATCTGGATCATCTGGATTTAGAAAGGGCGGGGGTTCAGGAAAATAAAGTATTATGTATCTAGCGTTAAATATCGATCTTGAGTACATCACATACCATCCCTTGGTGTACATTGCAGCTTGTTTGTTGCTTATTGTGATCGCCAAATTTACTTTGGGAATATTCATGAAGGGAATCAATATTGACCATGAATTGGTGGAGAAAGACAATTTTGCTTTTTCCATTGCTCATGTCGGCTATTACATTGGTTTGCTTATCTCCTTAGGTGGTGTGCTTTCAGGTTCGGGGAGCAGTAATTTCTGGGAAGATGTGGCACTTACGATTGCTTATGGAGGGATTTCCATCTTATTGATGAACCTTTCCGCAATCATGAACAACCGAATTATTTTTCATAAATATCACATAAGAGAAGAGATCATAGAGCAGCAAAATGTGGGTACCGGAATTATTGAAGGAGCCAATTTTGTCGCAACAGGTTTTATCATCTATGGGGCCATGAGAATGGATATAGATGAGCCATGGTTGACGCTTGTTTATTGGGCAATCTCACAAGTTATTTTCTTCTTGATTTCACAGGTTTACAACTGGATTACACCTTATGATGTACATGCTGAAATCGAAAAAGGGAATTCCGCTGTTGGAATAGGTTATGCGGGAGCATTGATCGCTTTTGGAATTTTATTGGAACACGGAATTGCCTTGTCACATTCTTCCGTTCTGGAAAGCACAGCTTATATGGGAATTGACGTTCTAGCAGGATTGATTTTGCTTCCTTTGTTAAGAATTGTTACAGACAAAATATTATTGCCAAAAAGAAAGTTAACAGATGAATTAGTGAATCAAGAAAAACCGAATCATGGAGTAGCATTCATCGAGGCCTTTTCTTACATTGCAGGAGCAATACTTTTTACTTGGTGTTGGTAAACGAATAAAACAGAAAAAAATGAAAGCGCTAAAATTATTTGCATTAACTCTAATCATCGGAATGACAGCTTGTCAAAGCGATGTTCAAGATGATTCTAAAAAAGGTGAAGAATCGGGAAATGAAGAAGTTGCTCGATTGAAATCAGAGTTGGAGAATTTGAAATTAGAAATGACAGATAAGGATTCAACAATCAATCAATCTGTAAGATTATTCAATGAAATTCAAGAGAATCTGATCAAGATCAATCTAGAAGAAGATGAGATCAGAATCAAAACAAAAGATGTTGAATTATCGGAAGATTCAAAAACTTGGGTGATTGAGGAAATCAAGAAATTGAACTTGTTAAGAGAAGAAAATGCAAGAAAAGTGGCTCAATTGAGAAAGCTAACCAAAGGCTTGAAAAAAGAGAATAATGAGTTGATCGCCATGCGTGATAACCTGTTGAGACAAATCGAAGAAAAGGATGCGGAGATAGAAAGGTTAAGAGATGAGCTAGCGAATATGGATCGTGAGTATTTAGAACTATTTGATGCTTATCAAGAGCAAGTGGAATTGGCTTATGAGACCATGTTGGAACTGAATGAAGCTTACTATTCCTATGGAACTGTAAAGGAATTAAGAGACAACGGTGTGATTGAGAAAAAAGGTGCGATTTACAGCCTTAAAACGATTAAGATTAAGTCGGATTTGAATGAAGATTACTTCACTAAGATTGATATCACAAAAGTGAAGGAAATTCCATTCGAAGGAAAGAAATATGAAATCATCACAGATCACCCTTCAGATTCTTATGAAGTAACTGGAGAAGGTAATTCTCATAAATTGATCATCAAGAATTACAAGAAATTCTGGAAGATCAGTAAGTTCTTAGTGATCGGAATCAAGTAAAATTGGATTTCAAAAAGCTGAAAGTTGTGGAGCTTGCCGGAGTCCTTGCTGGGCCTTCGGTAGGTATGTTTTTTGCTGAACTTGGCGCGGAAGTCATCAAAGTAGAAAATATTCGAACCAAGGGAGACGTTACACGATCTTGGAAATTGGGTACAGAAGATAAAGATTCTCCTATTTCGGCTTATTTCTGTTCGGTCAATTACAACAAACAATATCAATTTCGAAACCTTAAAGAGGAAGAGGATCGTTCTGATGTTTTGGGTTTAATCGAAAACGCGGATATCCTTTTGGTGAATTTTAAGAAGGGCGATGATTTCAAATTGGACTTGGATTACGATTCGATTAAAAAGATCAACCCTAAAATTATTTATGCTGCCATAACAGGTTTTGGTGATGAATCGGATCGAATTGCCTACGACCTCATTTTACAAGCTGAAAGTGGGTTCATGTCGATGAATGGGCAGGAATCGAGTCCGCCTACTAAAATGCCCGTAGCCCTTATCGATGTCTTATCTGGACATCAATTAAAAGAGGCGATTCTGGTTGAATTATTGAAGCAAGGAGAAAAGAGAAAGGCTGTTCGAATTACCGTGTCCTTATTCGATTCTGCATTAGCTTCTTTAGTGAATCAAGCATCGAATTATTTGATGGAAGGACATGTCCCAAAGCGAATTGGAAGTAAGCATCCCAATATCGCGCCTTATGGTGAGATTTTCCAAACTCAAGATGATAAACTAATCACATTTGCGATTGGCTCCAATAGTCATTTTGAAGCTTTGTGCACATTTTTAGATTGTGTTAATCTTATTGAAGACGAACGTTTTTCTGTCAATCAGAATCGAGTGAAAAATCGTGAGGTTTTGTTCCAACTTTTACAAGAGAAAATCTCAAAGAAGGATGCAACAATTGTTGATCAGTTGAATAAAACAGGCGTCCCTTCCGCTCGAATTAAAACCTTGGATGAGGTTTTTGAGTCGAAGGAGGCCCAAGATTTGATTTTAGAGGAAGAAATTGACGGTCGAAACACCAAGCGTGTAAAATCCATTGTCTATAAATCTTATGATTGAAGTTAGAGCTCCAAAGAATGAGCAAGAATGGGAAGCCTATTACGAGCTTCGTTATCAGGAATTGAGAAAACCTTGGAATCAGCCTCGAGGATCGGAAAAAACCGATGATGAAGATTCTGCATTTCATTTTGCTGCCTTTGAAGATGACGAATTACTTGGTGTATGCAGACTGCAAAGAAACTCTCTGGAGCAGGGGCAAGTTCGCTTTATGGCAGTTTCCAGTAAGGCTCAAGGAAGAGGCATTGGTAAAATGATCATGAATGAAGTAGAAGCATTTGCACAGAAAATTGGCATGTCGGAAATCATCCTTCAGGCTAGGGAAGTTGCTTTACCTTTTTATTTGTCTATGGCTTATGAGAATCTAGAGAAGACCCATTTATTATTTGATGAAATTCAGCATTATAAGATGCGGAAGATCTTTGCTTAGATATTTGATTGTCTACTTTAAGTTTTCGATTTCAAGAATTTTATCTAACCTGCCAAAATCTCAATCATTTCACGTGCTGACTTAACAGGAATCTCGGAGTTTTTAAAGCCTTTCTTGTCGTTTGATATGATGTAGTCGGTTTTGTTTTCTTTAGCGATTTCGTATTGAACCCCGTCTTCAAAATCTTTGAATAGATCCAATTCAAAGGTCTTTTTTATTGCCGAGGAGGAGGTGTCCACGAAAAGAAATAACCCTTCGATTTCTTTAACCATTTTTTTTGCTTTTGCATTTGATTTCTGCAGATAATAAAAGTCTAAGACGGACTTTGTCGAACAAGTGATTTTGAGTTTTTGTTGATGAGCGACAAAAACCAAGGTAACTGCCGCTTTATGTTCCTTTCTTTTCTTGTCGAACAAATCCATTAAAATATTGGTATCGAAAAACAGCTTATTTGTAACCATGCTTTTTCCTTAATCGCTCTGTTAGTATTTCCCTGTCTTTCTTTTTAACAGATTCTCCTTCGCCTTCATAATCGAAACGATCTGAAAAATCGCGATCTACTTTATATTTTTGATACAGGTCTGCTTCCTCTTGAACCATCGACGAAAGAGATTTGAAATGTTCCTCGATATACTTGCTTAGGCTCATTCCTTTCGAATGAGCATATTTCTTAGCAAATGCGATGATTTCCTCATCTAATTTTAAATTCAGTGGCTTATCCATAAAGCAAAAATACGAATATATACGCATAAATAAAATTTAGTTGTGCGTACAATCGGATGTAAGTGATTAAAACCGTTTAAATCATGAAAGAAGTTGATTTTGTATATTTGAGTGTGCAAAAACCTAATGAAATGAAGTCACGACTAATCTACATTTTAAAAGTATTCGGAATTGCCATCGCTTCGTTTACCATCATGATTGGAATCATTTATTTTGGAGCTCCATTTGCCTTTCAATTTGCTTTGCTTTATCCCCTGGTCTTGGTGATTTCCACTATTTTTATAAAAGGTCGGAATTATATAAGATACGGTTTGGCACTGGGAATTCTATTTTATCTGCTCACTCTTCTTTGGATTTTGGGACAGGTAGGTGGTTTATAAATTAAGCATACAATTTTCATTTATATAGTAAAAAGATATGTTTTGGGACTTTTTAGGTGAGCTTTAAAAACAATAAAATTAAACCCCAATCGTTTGATAGCTAGGTAAATCTAGAAGAATGAACAAATTAATTTTCTTAATGGTATTTTCTTTAATTCTTTTAGCTGGATGCAACAAAGAAAAGTTTCCGGATCAAGATCAAATTATTGGCAAGTGGATGCATACATCTTCAGCTCAAGGAAATATTAGAATTGAATTCAAATCAAACGGGTTGTGCTTTTATCAAGCTTCTGATACTGCAGAAATAGATACTTTGATCTATCAACTAAAAATAGATGATGAACGATTGTGGTTTGGCCCAATTTCTTCAGGAATTTATCAAAGCCATCATCAAATTAAATACAATGTCAAAGATGATCGCTTGACAATCTGGGGGCTTACAACCTACAGTCTATCCGGGAATAGTTCAGTTCACACTTTTATAAGAGAATAGTCATCGAAACTTACTCCAGTACTTTTAGAAAAGGATGAAATAGAAAATTATCAGCCAAATGAAAATAAAAAAAAGACCGGGTAAAACGATTGTACCAAATTTCTTTTTCAACTCATTTTTGATTAGACCTAAATATAGAATATAGACTAAAAACAAGACTATTAGAACGATTGCGGAAATTAAAAAGGCCATTTATTCTTTTTTAAGGAATGAGATTCTTGATTGCATCAAACTCTGATTCCGATAACGCAAATATCATCCAATTGCTCTATGTCTCCACGCCAATTTTCAAAGGCCTGATCCAGACTTTCTTTTTGTTCCTCCAAGGTTAGACCTTGAATAGAGAGCAGTAGTTTCTTGAAGTTTTTGGCTTTGAATTTTTTCCCCTTTTCTCCTCCAAATTGATCCGCAAAACCATCAGAAAAGATATAAATGGAATCACCTGCTTTAAGTTCCACTTGATGCGATTCAAATGGCTTTGGATCGTGGTATTTTCCAATAGGTTGTTTGGAGGCTTTTATTTCTTCAATTTCGGATGCACCTTTTCGAATTATCCAAAGTGGATTATGCGCACCGGAGTAGGAGAGTGAGTGTGAGCGTGTCAGTGAGGATTCACTCTCGCCCTTCAAATTGCGCTCTAGCGCGATTAGCGCTATGTCCATCCCATCCTTCACATCTTCCGTCGACTTTTCGAATTCCTGTATGACCAATTCCCTTGTTTTATCCAATATTTTGCCTGGATCTGTCAAACCAAATTCCCTTACGGATCTATTTAAACCGTGATTACAAACAACCGAGACCATAGCTCCCGGAACGCCATGACCCGTACAATCGGCTGCTGCAATTAGAATGGGTGCAGGATTCGAGGAGCGAGATGCGAGGTCTTCACTCGTTCCTCGATTCTCGTCACTCGCAACTTTCTCCATCCAATAAAAATCCCCAGCCACAATATCTTTAGGTTTATACAAAACAAAGGAGTTTGGAATTTCTTTTTGAATTAAGTCATCTGGAGGAAGAATCGCATTTTGAATCCGCTTAGCATAAGTGATTGAATCTAAAATCTCTCTGTTTTTTTCTTCGACGATTTCCTTTTGTTCTTCAACCAATAATTTTTGACTTTCAATAACTTTTTTCTGTTTTCTAGTAATTTGAAGTCTGTTGTAGATGAAGACCGCAAAAAAGAGTATCAATAGAAGGCCGCCTCCAATCCCATATGAGATCAGTGTTTGACGAGCTTTTTCTTCTTTCTCAATAGCCAATTCTTTATCGTGCTGTGCATCATCAACAGCTTTGCGTTTTTCGTATTCATATTTGGCCTTTTGATCGGAAAGTAGATTTATGTTTTGTTCACTTTGAATACTATCTTCCGTTTTACGGTGCTTTTCATAATACTGAAGTGCTTGCTTATAATCACCTTCTTTTTTATGGATTTTATACTTCAGACTATAAGCATAACTCAATTCGTATAAATTATTCTTCGATTTCGCATAATCGATGGCTTGATCTACATAGAATTTAGCTGAGTCTAATTGGTTTAAATGACCAAAAATCGCTGCGATACTATTCGTTGTAGCGATAAGTACAGTGTAGTTCTGACAAGCGATATCAATGGCCGCACTTTTCTTATAATAGTACAAAGCACTATCGAGTTGACTATAGGCGTAGAACATATATCCGAGGTTATTATATCCAGCACTTACACCTTCCAAATCACCGTACTTTAGTGAATAATCTAAACCTATTTGATAATATTCACTAGCTTTTTCCAAGTTTCCTTTTTCTACTTGAATTGACCCTAAATTATTGTATGCCGCGCCAATCAGATTGATGTTTTCTGATTTTTTTGCTACTTCAAGTGCTCGGTTAGAGTAATCTTCTGATGCTTCAAAATCTCCTTGATACATGCAGGCTGCCCCTAAATTGATTAAAGCACTAACTTGATATTCATATTTTCCGACTTTTTCTGATTCTTTTAAGGATTTGAAAAAATAGTCTAAAGCTTGCTCAAGATCCGACATCTGCATATAAGCGTATCCAAGGTTTGAAAGGTTTAAAGCTTGAATTTCTTTGAGTCCTTCAATCCCTTCCACGGAATTAACTTCTTTCGCTATCTGAATGCCTTGAAAAATTTTGCCTTCTTCGATAAGTAATTTAGCTTGAAATACTTTTGCAATGTTTTTTTCTATTTTGAAATCTTCTTGATCACCATATTCATTTTCAATTTCTTGAAGCTTTTCTAAAATGAAAGCATTGTAGGGTTTTAAAGTAGAACTTGTATTTATAATCATAGAGTAGGAGTTGAGAAGCTTTATTTTCTCCAATGGATCCTCCGTTTTATGATAAATGGTCAAGATACTATCTAAGTTTTTTTGACTCAAAGTCCCATTTTGTAGTTGAAGGGAATCTACGAGATAAAAAGACTTGTCGTACTGAGCATATCCGCTAAGTGAAAAAAGACAAAGAAAGATTAAGAGTTTTAGTTGATTCATCATTTGGTCATTTTGCACGAAGATAGTAAGCTTTTTAACTCAATCATACGAAGAGTTTTCGCTGAGCCTAAATTTCTTCTTGTTTTTAATAGAAATCCACTATCTTTGCACCTAATTAAGGCACTGACGAAGCAAAGCTTGTCAGCACTTACGGCCTCGTAGCATACCCTGACGATAAATGTCAGGGTCAACAAAATCTACGAAATCAATTAGATTTCTTGTTTTGTTGAGCTGAATAGCGAGTTCAACTCGTCAGACAAGACGTTAAAACAAAACATTTTGGCCTCGTAGCATAACCCCGACGATAAATGTCGGGACTAGTAAAATCTACAGAATCACAGATTCTTTGTTTTACTGAGCTGAATAGAGACCTGAAATCGTCAAACGTGACGAAAAAACGTAAAAATACTGGCCTCGTAGCATAACTGAATAGTGCACTTGATTACGGCTCAAGAGGTTGCAGGTTTGAATCCTGCCGAGGTCACACAAAACAGAATGGGAATGAGAGCGGAGAATGAGGTCTTCGCTCTTTTTTTGTGCTTTTATTTTTGGGTGAGATTTGGAGTGTGGACGGAATTTGGGACGGTTTTGGATTATATCAAATATATGAAAACTATAGTCTCCATATGTTCTTGCAACCCATACTGTTCAATTGCACAATCAGGAACTACATCAAAATCCGGTTCAGGATACTCCTTAGAATGTTCTTCCGTTGTGACCAAAAAGAACGCCCCATCACTTACAATCACTACTTTTCTGTCTTCCATCATTTGGAACGATACGCCTTCTACAAGCTCTGCAAACACTAACTTTTTCATACTTGATAAGATTTTGAATTAAACAATTGGAAATGATCTGGATACCTATAATTTGCCTTAGTTCTACTGACAGAAAAAGACCCACAGATATCCGCTTTCCCTCTTTTTGTTGGGGAGGGGGATAGAAAGATTAGCCTTGCAGGGGGTGTAATAGATGTGATTTTGAAATTGGACACAAAAAAATCCTACCACCGAATCGTAGTTCCAATTGGGATGATTACCCGAAGATTACTTGGAACGTAGAGAAGGTGGGAGGATTATGACCCGACCCAAATCAGAAACTATATTTCAGGGTTCTCTATATAATGACCGTTTTTTTGGCTCAATTTTGAGTCGCCCCAGATCTTAACAATACCATATATCTCTGGACAGTTGCAAGTGGTATTTGAGTCAGTTCAGCAATTTTTCGAATGGATAAAGTCGACTCAACATAATCAACCAATACCTTCATTCTTATCTTCCTTTTTTGGGATGCAGAAGAGTTTGCTTCCCGTTTTAACCTAAGAGCAGTGTTCTTATTCCGTCTCCGAGTTGCTTTAATTTCAGCCTTATACTTGTTATTATACCATCGACAATACTCATCAACAACAAATTCACAGACACCAACAGACATGGGTGCAAATGTTTGTTTATTCAATGGAATTAAACCGTTCAGAATCCTTGGAGGGATACATTTTTTCAAAGCAGATCTCCTTTTCTGTTTTGACTTGCTGCCCATTTTTTTGACTTTGGTTTTCAATTCTATAAACCTATATTTCCAATAATCAGAATTATCAAGAATTTTCGAAGTTAAAGTCTCATACTCAATCCCAGAAATTTCTCTTCTCCTTAGCTGATTCAAATAACGATCGATTTGAAATTCATAATCCCTGACTTTTTTTCGAGCATCGTTAAGCTCAATCTTAAGTGTAGTGAAGTATTTCTCACGGTTACAAAGACGATCCAACAGCTTTCCATTGTAGATCTCATCATATTCTGATTGCTCATCATCATACACTTGTTTTGTCTCTTCCAATAGGTAATTCAGGAATTCATCCATCTCCTCAAATTTTTCGATTTCCTTTAGATAGGCGACTAACTTTCGGAAAGTCACATGAACATCTTCCTCTGTCACCCCATATGTTTCAGCTTTAGACCGATTGAAACTATTTGTATAGATGCAGTGGTAAATAAATTGATACTTTAGAGTAAACCTGTTTACATCACCACGCAAAAGGACTTTCTCATCCAATGACCATTCTTGTTCTGGTCTTTCAAAGTAAACGTGCTCATCAAAATCTAAATTGTACAACAGAGTACATTGTTCGGCATTTGTTTTTGCCATTGATTTCACCTTAGAGGCTACTAGTTTTTTCATATCATTAAATATTAAAGATATAAATAGAATAAAGCCCAATAGACTCCAATCTGAAGGGCTTTTTTTGACTGAACCTACAGCCTGTGATATGAATTTTAATGTATTCATACCAACAATCTAGCAATGTTATTTAACTGACCAAGTACTGTCGTGATTTTTCTTGTAACAACCTACTTTATTGATGTTTTGGAATGGGTTTCAGAAGAGAAAAAGGGATTTAAAGGCTTCTGGTATTAAATATACATTAGTATATTTTTTATTTATTAAGGATATTCAGTTTGGTTGAGGATCAAAAAGTGTCCAAATCCTAGCCCCTGTAATAGCCAAAGAGCGCGTTTCTGGAATACAATTTATTTTTTGGTAGAAAGATCATCAAAGAGTTTTTGGGATGCAGAGAGTCTCTCTTTTGAGGTCATATTCGGTTTTACATCCAACATTGTTTTGTGGTAATGATCAAACCAATCATCCGAAGTCTTACCCATGAGATCCGATACGATCTCGACAATATTTAGATGATGATCTTCGCTTACTATGAGTCCGATATTATTGAACCCATTGATTAATTGATTGTGCTTGATGTCTTGTTCGATAAGACGTATGATTAATTCCCGATCCATGCCACAATTTTAGGCAGTTGATTTGGGATTTTCAAACAGAGTTCTCGTGATTTAAAATGATTTGTCGAATGGTGTTGTTTTCAATTGGATTTGGATGTTGACCAGCCACTTTCAAAAGTAGTTCGCAAAGTGTGGTTTGTCCGTGTTTAGTTTGCATCATTTCATCAAACATATTAGCCACATCCCCGAACACTTGTTTATCGATGCTTAGTTTATCTATCTCCTTCCAATTATTAGGGTCGGAAAACATATACATCACCCGACGGATCGGAATACTCAAACTAATGGATTTGAACAGTCCCTTTTTAATGGTCACTTCAACGGTGGAAGCAATTCGATACCTAACTATTTTCATGACCAACTATTTTCTGAATTCTATTTCACCCCCATAGAGCCTACACCAATCTTTAAAATCCTTCAAACTGTTTTCGGTTCTTCCATACGCCCAATCAGGATATTTGAACTCGTTACCCATCGGTCCTTCTACGACACATACGGCATCTTCTTTATTACAACTCATTGTCATTGAAATTGTTGTAAGAACTACTACTAACAATACTTTTTTCATGATATTAATTTTAAAAGGTTAAACAAATTTACAAAATATAACCGAACGGTCATTTTAGATTTTTCCTTCATCTACAAAACTGTAGTAGGATTCGCTTGTAATGATGATGTGGTCTAGGATTGTAAGATCAAGTAATTTTGCCATCTCCACCAGCTTAGATGTTAGTTTTAGATCCGTATGACTTGGCTCGGTATTCCCACTTGGATGGTTGTGTGAAAGTAGGATAGCTGATGCTCCCGACATTAGTGCCAAAGTAAATAGTATTCTACCATCTAGTATTGTACTAGTAAGCCCTCCTAAGCTTATTTGTGACCAACCGATGGTGTAGTTATTCCGATTCAAGAAAACAGCGTAGAAGCTCTCTCTGTATTCCACAGTATCAGGATCAAACAAGTCTTTGACACAACTGTATGCCGACTTAGAATCATTGATCTTTAATTTTTGGACATGACTCGTCCTGTACCTGATTTTCATTTCAGGCATCATCTTTTTGTTTTTCATGATGTTATTGGTATTAGTGATTGGGAACAGACTTTCTATTCCACTTGAAACAGGGAGGGTAGGGTGTGTAAGATTATCTATTTGATTACTTTTCGGTCATTGTGTAGGTTGTGGGGAATTATGACTTTTCGGTCATGATTAGTGATGCAGATATCAAAAAGAAATTTGGTAAGCGTGTAAAGGCTCTTAGATTGGAAAAGGGACACACCCAGCTATCTGCATTTCATGAAACTGGTATTCACTTTGGTAGGATTGAACAAGGGAAAAGGGATGTCTCTATTACTACTATCTATAAAATTGCTCATTTTTTTCAAATATCTGTTTCAGAACTTATTGAAGAAGAGTGATAGACCGATATCTTAAAAAATTTGATATTTATCTTTTGAATGACATAACACTGAGGGCATTTTCATTTATTATCTCAAATGAACGCATTGTGTGAATATTTATAATTACAGATGTTTGAATTAAACTTATAGCCTGCGTCTTATTAAGTTCATTTCCATCATACTTTAGCCAATACTCAGGTTTCTCATCAAATTTGGCATTTGCTTTCTCTTCAGTAACTAATTCAACAGAGGTATTCAGGACATTTCTATACCATGAATCATTTGATCTATAATTCATTCTAAATGCATTTTCAAATGAACAAACCAGTGCTTTTCCTTTTAATTTCGAATAATGGTCAATGTAAATAGGAATCCCATCAAAAAAACCTACTTTAACGGGAATTTTTTGCTCTTTTGATTCGGTTTCCTTTGGAGTTATTCGCTCAAATAGAATGCTATCATCTAAATTTCCCATATGAATATCTTCAAAACACATAAAAATCACATTTGGAATGAAGTTATTACTTTTTAAATGTGCAATTTGTGTATTTAGACATTCTACAACCGAATTTGCTGTTTCAATTTCATTAATTTCCTTTAAAATAGATTCAAAAAAGAATATATCTTCCTTTCTTCCAACTTCACAACCAATATCAGAAAGGCCTGTAATCGAAATACTTAATTTGTCATCATCAATAAACATCTGCTTTCCTTTTATCAAGAATCTAGTATCGCCAATGAACACAGTCGGCTTTCTGCTCCCAACATCTTCAGTATTTTTATATTGATTGAACATATTAACAATTTTAGAATACTGGTCATATCTATCACCGACCTCTTTTTTAAATGAATCCACTTTATTTTGATCTAAATCTAAAGAAGCTACGATTCTATAATTATCTAAATTTTCTTCAAGATATAATCTTTCAAAAACTGAAGTAACCCTATCAATCGAAGACTCTAAACCCTCAATATCCTGAATTTTTAAAACATTTATCCATTTATCTGAATCCAGTAACAATATGTCTTTTTGCCTAAGTAATGTGTCATGTAAGTATTTAGAATCTTCAACTCCAATATTCTTGTAGTCTCCCGGAAATAAGTTAATCCTAAAATGTTCAATTTGATCAAGTAAAAACCCGAAATCTAACCAAGGAGCTGCCCCAGAACTCCAATACACTTGATTCTCATCTTCTTCCTTTATTTTCCAATCTCTCCAACTCATAAAGCCTCCTATTTGATCGGCTTCTTGTCTCATCTCAAGAAATTCAGATAATATCACCTCTGTATCATATGAGTCAATAGAGTATAAACTCCACAATTCCTTGAATTCTTCTTGACTTAGAAAATCTTCTTTATATAAATTTGCGGTCCAAGCTTTAATTCCAAAGGCACACTTTCTTCGATAAGAATTCACTACCTCTTCATTCTTATATTTCTTCAAAAATTTGTCAAGATTCTCATCTAAATTCCCCTCTCTTATCTCCTTTATTTTGATTTTTAAATTGAAATTTTCAGGCTCAATATTAATTTGATAAAAATCCCTTAAGAATGTTTTGAAGGATTTAAAGTCCTTATTCATTAGTGAGTAATACAATACTTGAGAAAAACACTCAAAAATCCAATAAATAAAGTTTTCCTTATCTAAATAATAGCTATCCTTTTTCTTACCTAAATATCTAAATTGATACACAATAAAATCTCTAAGCCATTTTGAAATAAAAAGGTCTTCCCCAATATTTTCTTTGACTCCGAGAGCATCATTTTTGATAATATTATATTTCCAGTGGTAAACATATACAGGAAGAAATCTATACCGTGAAAAAGTATCCTTATCATTTTTAAGCATTGAATCCCTAAGTAATTCCTTCACAAAGAATGTCAATTCCGAAAAAGCTTCTGAATTTCTATTATTAACAGCTTCTCGAATTCCATCCCTTATCAAGAATTCTATTTCTTCAGTGA
Source organism: Bacteroidia bacterium (assembly GCA_030427935.1). Classification (GTDB taxonomy): domain Bacteria; phylum Bacteroidota; class Bacteroidia; order Flavobacteriales_D; family Crocinitomicaceae; genus JAGQYP01. Next base: position 15,249 of record JAUICI010000064.1, read on the forward strand.
TAATTGAACTCTGGTTCATTCTATTTAGTTGGTTCATATTTGCTCTTTATTTGATACAACTCTCTAAATCCATCCAAACAGAACTTCATTTCGCTTAGATCCTCTTTATTGATTGATTCTCTAAATTTTTCTTTGAAAAAATCTATAGAGTCTTTTCTATAGTTATTCTTACGACGATCGAAAATATCTATAATTCCACTATTCATTTCTTTTTTTTGAATATCGTTTTCAGGAGACCAAACAATTGATCTAGTTGGCTGTATTCCGCCAATTGTTATTGATATAACGTTGATTTTCTCCTCCTTAATTTTCTTTATTTCCTTATTCAATAGATGAATATCAACATCCTTAATCAAATAATCAGTGGAATATTCCAAAGTAACGAGTGGATCTCTTACAAAATTTATTTTCTTGTTTGGATGCTTAACATTAAGTTTCTTTTGTAAAATGAGACTACTAGATAAACTTATTAACTCTAAGTATCTGAGCTTTTTTGCCTCTCTAATTAGCTCTTTCATTATTTCCTTTCTTATTATTCTTTTGTCCGTAAACAATATTATTGATGTAATTAAATACCCCAAAATCATCAAAAATGTAATTGTTAAATAATTTGAACATACCGCAAAATTCACTATCGAGACATCACTAAACATCCTGTTATACAAAACAACCAAAATCATTATGGATACTGATGAAAGTGAGAAGTAAACAATTGGAAACAATTTGAATCGCATAAAAATAATCTCCAGCGTATACCTTGACCTATAGTTCGCGTTATTGAACAAGAATCCAATAACTACGAGTGTAACACTTATCATTACTGCAATATTAGCTATCCTATTTTCCATGTATGATAAAGCATCCTGTCGATCCAAAATGACAAATGAAAGCTTATTATCAATTATGTAAGCAATGACATATAATAGTAAGGTCAATGGAGTAATGATCAAAAATCCCTTTTTACTTTTAAAAAATCTCCAAAATTTGTTAAATCTATTCTTATATATTTCCTCTTCTAAATCTGGGTATGATTTATTGATTACTTTTCTTGTAACTTTTGAAAGGCGAGAGTGTAGAATGTTAATTTTCATTTTGATTTTGCTGTGGTTTTTGCTTAAAATGATTTAAGTCTAAGATAATAATATACTTTCAATTTAATCCAACTCAAGCAATACTTTACCTATCTTACCTTACCTATTCTTCCTTTGAAAAATCCATGATCCAACATCAATTTAGCATGTTCCTCTTTTGACACCCTTACATATTTCAAGAACACTTTCTCAGTCTTGTGTCCCGTAATTGCCATAATTGCTAATGTCGGTACACCAGCCAAATAAGCATTCGTTGCAAAACTCCTTCTGGCACAATGAGAAGTCACTAGATCATACTTCGGAGCAACAACAGACTTTTTCTTACCTCCATATGTTCTCGTTACAGAAATCATATCATTGATTCCAGCATACTTACAAACTATTTTGATGTAGTCATTGAATTTTTGATTTGAAATCATTCTCGGTTTACCATCGTACTTTTCCAAGATTCTCTTTGCTTCAGGATGTAAAGGGATTACAACTTCTGCTCCTGTCTTTTCTGTTCGAATCTTGAGCATTGTTCCATTATTTATCATGTGGAATGCATCCAATTTATGGTAGTCGTTTATTCTTACTCCTGTGTAACACGCCAAAATGAAAATGTCTCTGACATTGTCTAGAGATTCAGACGGCATGATTGCGTACCGTATCTGCTTGATTTCATCTTCATTGAGGTAGATTGTATCGGCTGGTTCAGAAAGCTTCTTAAATGCTCTATTTTGGTGTACTGTGTTGTCGTGTAGTCCGTCAATCATTGATTGATTCATCCAAAACTTAATGTTCTTGATGTGTGTACCTACGGAATTTACAGCTAACTCCATTTCGGTTGTACAAAAAGAAACAAAGTCATGGTAGAAATGCATATTGATATCTGAAAACTTCAATATCTTCCTTCTGGATTTCTCATACAGCTTGAGTTTACCCAAACTAACTTTCAATTGACGGATTGTTCCTTGCTTATGTGTCGAAATACAGCGTTCTATGGACATTTCTGCATACTCTGTTAATCCAACTTCCTTTTTGGATTCAGGATTGGTTAGGTGTTCTCTAATGAGGACTATTCCATGTTTGATTTCTTCACGATTCAATCGACCATCTTTTTGAAGCTGTCGGATCAATTCCATGATGTGTTCTTTCATCTTTACGATCAAGATATTTGTTTCATCACTAGCAGTACCTCTTACAAGTTCTGTTCTAGGATTGAAAGTGGCATCACCTAATGAGATACCCAATGTTGCTTTTACTCGAATTCCCGATACATTAATGTCTGCATACAGGTAATTCATTCCACTTTTTTGTCTAATGGTAATTTTCATAGTCTCTGATATTTAAGATTAGTAAAATTTGTAGGGACATTGCTTGGGACAACAAGAAGATTACCCTACTAAGAATTTTGGAAAAAAGGTGGTGTCGGAACGTCGGTTTGTCGGAAATCAATGGAAACAAAAAAGGCTGCCCTTTTATTAGACAGCCTCTGGAAATTGTTTAATTTACTCGTGGAACATCCCTCTCAAGTACCCAAAACAAATGTTGTTCGCCTGATTTAGGATTTGTATAAAATTCGGCTGTATGGAGAGTCCATCCATTTTGGGATCTCTCTGTTAACCATTGATTAAATTGCCCATTTTCAAGATTTGTGATTGACATGTTGCCAGTTTGATACTCTTTTCTGTTCATTGTATAAAGGTTTTATAATTAATCTTCTAAAGGTAATTATTTAGTTTTCAATGATCAAGACGTTAAAACAAAACATTTTGGCCTCGTAGCATAACTGAATAGTGCACTTGATTACGGCTCAAGAGGTTGCAGGTTTGAATCCTGCCGAGGTCACTACTGATAAAGCCCTAGACGAAAGTCCTGGGCTTTTTTATTGGATTTTACTCAAGAAACTTCTTGAAGTGAAATACAATGAAAAAGAACAGAGTCCGCGATAGCGGATAGGGATTTATCCAATGCGAGTACAAGAATGGATCTGGAATCTGCCGAGGTCACAAGGACAGAATGAGAATGAGAGCGGAGAATGAGGTCTTCGCTCTTTTTTTGTGCTTTTGTTTGAGTTGGAAATTAGGGTGTGGACGGAATTTGGGACGTTTTGGCAGAAAAAATAGTTTACTTTTGGAATCACTTAATCATCAAAGTAAAAATTACCGAAATAGCAGCTGCTAGAATTATTTTAACTACTTCCCATAAATAGTACGACTTATTCTTAATGATTACATCCTTAGCAATTATTCTATTGAGCTTTAGCACCTCTAATTGAAGATTTTCGAGTTCATCCTTTTTAGTCTTTTCTTCTAAATTATTTCGCTCTTCTTTATTCTGTTTGCTTTCGAACCCTCCACGATTTAAGAAATTTTCTGTTTTATCATTTGACTTAATGGCTGTGCCAGAAGGAAC
>JAUICI010000065.1 GCA_030427935.1 Bacteroidia bacterium
CCAAAGAGAGAAAAACCAGTAATTGAAATTGCTGGTTTTTTTAATAGCCTCTTATTCCATCACGTCCTGTCAAGTATTTGTCTGAATGGGCAAGGACGTGGTCGATTTGCTCAATAAACTCTTCTTTATCTTTTCCCAGAATTCCTTTAAAAACAAGTCTATTGGAAACATGATTGGATCTGAAAATGGTGTTTTTCAATTCCAGATTTTCAAAAAACAAGCGCAATTCCTCTACCAATTCCTTCTCATTCATTTCAATAAAATCACCTTTAAATCGACTTAAATAGTGCTCTTTACCTTTGTGCATGGTTAAAACAAGCGTAGATGCAAATTTAGGTTGAGTCGCATTCAAAACTTTGGCAGACTGAATGGCGTGCTCCTTCGAATAGTTTTTCCCACCAACGCCATTGATAATCATGACCGAAGTGTCCATACCAACTTCATGTGCTTTGTTGATGCCTTCTATTGTAGAATCGAATGTTTCTCCTTTTTGATTTGCTTCCAGAGTTTTGTTATCTCCAGATTCGATTCCAACATAAAGCAAGCTTAATCCATTCGATTTTAACTCGATCAAATCATCAATCAATTTTTTGCGAATGTTGGTCGGTGAAGCATAAGTAGAAATCCGTTTCAAATTTGGAAATGTCTGCCTAATCTTTTTTAAAATTGGAACCAAACGCTTATTTGATAAGACTAAAGGGTCGCCGTCAGCCAGAAAAACCTTTGTGATATTCTCTTTCCAAGGAATAAAGGCTTCAATGTCTTTAAAAACGTCTTCCTCTTTTCTTGGTTTGAACTGCTTGGAGGTATACATCTCGCAAAAAGCACATTTATTCCAACTGCAACCGAGAGTAACTTGAATAATCAAGGAGCGTCCCTCTGATGGAGGTCGAAATAAGGGTTCGTTATAAGAGATTGGAAAACTCAAGCGTCATTCAAAATTGTGAATTCAAAATTAAGAATTAATTGGAGTCTTGAGTCTGACTGCAACCTTCAATTTTCGTATTTACACAAGTTTTTGAACTCTTTAGCGTTTGTAGTTGTACAAAGCTTTATTACTACATAATTACAATTACCAACCTTATGAAAAGTATTTTTCTACTCACACTTGCATTCTCTAGCTTGAGTGCCATGATTTTTTCCTTGAACAAAACCGCAAGTTTTGATTCTTTGACCTCTCAGACTTTCACGAACATAGGAGATGATAGTTTAGAACTAGTTCCCTTAGCGCAAAGATCACCCGCTATTATGATCAAAACAAAGGAGCGATCTGTTCCATTGAAAATGACAAAACTCTCTATTGAGACTAAAATCATTGGAAATATCGCCATTACAAAAATGGACATGCTCTTTTATAATGACTCTAATCAGGTATTGAGCGGACAATTGTATTTCCCATTGAATGAAGGTCAAACCGTGTCTCAATTTGCTTTAGAAGTTAATGGAAAGCTCAGAGATGGAGTAGTGGTTGAAAAAGAAAAAGGGCGAGTAGCTTATGAAACTATGGTAAGAAGAGGGATTGACCCTGGTTTGGTTGAATTAACCAAAGGAAACAATTTTAAAACCTCTATTTATCCGATTCCAGCTAAAGGTCATAAACGAGTTGTAGTATCCTATCAACAAGAGTTAATTCATTCAAAATCAAACGCATATTACCAGTTACCTTTATTCTTTAATGAAGTCGTAGATGAGTTTGATTTAGCACTAACTGTAATGAATGAGGAAATTCCTCAGATTCAAGATAAAGGTTTGGATAATCTAAAGTTTTCTAAATGGGAATCGGCTTTTTTGGCTAGTTATAAGAAGAAAAAATTTAAAGCCCAGCAAGAATTAGTTGTAAGGATCCCGAAAGTATCAAAAGCAAACAATACGATTGTGGGGAATCATCCCAAAGGGGGGAAGTATCTTTATTCTGATATAGCTTTTAGTCCAAAAACAAAAGAGAGAAAGCAGGCAGAATCGGTTTGTGTGGTTTGGGATGTCTCTAGATCAGCAAAAACTAGGAATATAGAGAAAGAGATGCAATTTCTAGAAGCCTATTTTAAAGCTCATCCCGATGTCAAAATCCGATTACTCACTTTTTCCAATGAGGTACACGAAAACTCAAGCTTTTCTAATCTAGAAGAGTTGATTACACATTTAAAAAGTTTAAAGTTTGATGGCGGAACACGTTTGTCTTGCGTGGAATACAATCGCATTCGAGAGGATGAAATACTTGTATTTAGTGACTTGATTCATACTTTTGGGAATTCGGTCCTAAAGACTTCAGATAAAAGTGTACAAGTAATCAATACGGCTAAAGGTGCTGATTATGTGGTTCAGAATTATTTGGCTGGAACTTCCGGAGGAAACAAAGTAGATTTGACTACCATGACCTTGGATGAAGCTATTTCAAGTATTCAATCCATGCCATTTCAATATTTAGGTTACGAAATCCTAGAAGGTGAGATTTCTGAAATTTATCCGAAATCAAAACAGCAAGTACATCGATCATTTTCTTTTTCGGCTATTATGAAGTCCAATTCTGCGAAACTTAAGTTGAATTTTGGATTTAATAATAGCATTACACATTCTGAAATTCTTGATTTATCTGCAAGTCAATCCTATGAAGATGATTTGTTAGCGGCCAGACTTTGGGCAGAAAAGAAGATTAATCAGCTTATGGTCGACTATGATCATAACAAAAAAGAGATCACACATTTAGGTAAAACTTTCAGCATTGTCACAAAAAATACGAGTCTGATAGTCCTGGATCGAGTTGAAGACTATGTAGAACATGAAATTGTGCCACCCCTTGAGCTCATGACCGAGTATTCAAAGCTTATTGAGTCTAAACAGTCTGCCAAAAAGAAGGATTTGGCAGACAAAATGGAGACGGTCAGAACAAACTGGCAAAAAAGAGTAGACTGGTGGAATCAGGAGATTAAATACGATACGGTAAAAAAGAAAGAGAGTAATCTTGGTTACACCTATCAATGGGGAGAAGATTCAGTTATGGTTTTAGAAGATGGCGCAAGTCATGATGAAATGCCCAATATGAACAATGGGACTTACACTATAAATGCTATGGATGTAAATGCAAGTGTGGCCTACACAGATGGCGGGGATGACGTCGCTGGATTCATGAATGTTACTCCAGGAGTTATTTCAAATACTAGCTCAGGTACTGGATCTGGATGGGGGAGTGGAAGTGGAATTGGTGAAAACAATCAATATGGTCGAGCAAAAGCTAGTGTAGATCTAAAGAGATGGCAACCAAAAAGCAAGGAATATGAAATCCTATCCAAAGAAAGTGCGGTTAATGTATACCAAAAGTATTTGGAACTGCTGGATAGTATGGATGGTCAGGCTTCCTTTTATTTTGATGCAGCCATGGTTCTAGCTGATAAAGGCAGAAAAGATGAAGCCGTTCGAGTTTTGTCGAACTTATCTGAACTCGAACATGAAAACCATGAGTTTTTGAAAGTAATGGCGAATACCCTTATGCAATGGGAGAAATACCCTTTGGCAATTACAGTTTTTGAAGAAATTCTTCAGCAAAGAGGAGAGGAGCCGCAATCTTACAGAGATTTAGGTTTAGCTCATCTGAAAAATAAAAATTATCCTAAAGCATTGCATTATTTATATGAAGTGGTGCGTCGCGATTGGGATGATCGCTTTCCAGAAATTGAAAACATCGTTTTGGGTGAAATCAATGCAATCATCAAACATCATGGTGAAGATTTGGATTATAGTTATGTCGATAAAGATCTTCTTGATCACTTACCAACGGATATTCGAGTAGTAATTGATTGGGATACAGATAATGTTGATATTGATTTATGGGTAACAGATCCTATAGGAGAGAAGTGTTTCTATTCCAATGCCGACACTAAAATTGGAGGTCATATGTCGAAAGATTTTACTCGGGGATATGGTCCGGAAGAATTTCTGATCAAAAAAGCGATCAAAGGGAAATATAAAATTGAAGTCAATTATTATGGAAATAGCCGTCAAAACACGCAAGTTCCGCCGACAATTCAAGCGCGATTGATTACCAATTATGGTTCTTCTAATCAAAAAGAAAAATTAATGACTTTACTATTAAAGGAATCTAAAGACGTCATCTTTATTGGAGAGATGGAAATAAAATAGGCTATTTTTTGAAAACTAAAGTTGCCATGGACCTTTGCTTGTCAACTACAACAGTTTTTAATGGATCCATAAGTACGAGTTGGTACTTCTCCAATAGATGATTCACTTTTTCTCTATTGATTAAGTAACGGGAAGAACCATCAGGCAGCTCATATACGCCATTATGGTCGAAAGAGGGGATAGGTAATAGGTGCTGAATCCCAATATCCGTGGTCATTCGAACGAATAAAACTCCTCCAGGATTGAGAAGAGAAATGAGATTATCGAACATTTGATCAAAATGCTGATGGTTGTGGGCAAAATGTAAAACCGCATTACAGATGATAAAATCGTACTTCAGTAAATCCTGAAAGTCTTCTACTGGAGCGTATTTAATCTTTTGCGAATAATTGGGATAAGCATTCTGGAGATGAAAAATGGCATCTGAATTGGAATCAATGGCAGTGATATCATAACCATTATTCAAGAAATATTCAAAATTTCGTCCTGAACCACAACCTGCATCTAAAATCCGCATTTCAGGTTTAATCCTTTCTTTCAGCAATTGATCGATTAGATATACATCCACATTTTTAAGCTCCTTCAATTTCTCCATGAGTCAAGTTTAGCAATATTCATCAAATATTAAACAAGGAATTGGATTTATTCTTAGTTTAGGACAAATAATAAATCAAATCAAAGAAAATGAAGAAATCAGCAATTATTAGTGCATTGTCAGTCGCTTTTTTATTGGCTTCCTGTGGTGGAGGTGATGAAAAAGAAGGCGGAAAAGATTCGGCTTGTAAGACCGGAAACGGAGTTGCAATCGATTGTAAAGACGCCGATAACTACAAGAAAATTGGAGAATTAAACAAGAAGTTTGAGTTAACATTCCCAAAAAACAAAGAAGAATACGAAGCTTTTATTGCAACGAATGAGGTCGTATTGAAGGAAATCGAGCCTTTATGGGCAAGTATGGAGAATATTGTAAAGGCAGATCCAGGTATCGCAGAGCAACAGCATTATACAAGAACTCTGGGGTATATTGAGGATGTGGAAAAATACAAGTCCGTTTTAGCTGATCTTGGAAATATTACGATTACAGGTTCTCAAGAAGGCGGAATGATTATGTTGAATGTAAAAAGTGGATCTTCTAAGGCAATTAAGAAAATTAGAGGAAATATGCAGTATTTAGATGCAGAAGGAAATGTTGTTTGCGAAAAGGAATACGAGATTACAGCAAACGATTTAGAAGTTCCAGCTGGAATTCCTGCAGGATTTGACGGGATTACGGATAAAGGAATTTACTGTAAAGATACTGACAAAGTAAGTTCAGTTAATTTTGTTGCTTCTGGATTAGATTATATTGAAGAAGCAGAATAATTCTTTTAAATGCTTGAAAATTTAAAGCCTCATAGATATATGGGGCTTTTTTAGTTTTTGTCGATTTGTACGAATATCTATTATTGTCATATAATTAATATTATGTTAAATAGTAATTTTGGGAATAGCTCTCCGTATACTATTCCTCTTTCTTTTTATAATTAGGATCCTCTAAACTAAAAGACAAAAAAAAGCCACTCCTATTGGAATGGCTTTCATATTTTCTATTCTGAAAGATGCTACATCTCTTTCAGCTTATTGTTCATTTCCATTTGCTTTTCTCTGTTTCCGATCTTTCCATAAAGAACTTTCAGATACTTAACGATTGGTTTGTTTTTAGGATCTAATTTGTGAGCAACTTCTAAAGCAGAAATTGCATTGGTAAACATTTCATTTGCTTTCTTCTCCAAAACTTCAAAATTTGGGTCTCCCAACTTCAAGTTGTTTTTCTGAGTATCCATGTCGATACCGGCATTCAAATACATAGCTCCTTTATTGTAAGCAGCATCTTTGTAATTAGGATCCAATTCTAAGGCTTTGTCGTAGTATCCACCAGCTTTCGCTAAGAATTCTTCTCTAGTTTTAGCGTCAAGCTCCGCTCCTTCTGCTTCCATCATGTCCTGGAATGTAGAACCAGCAGCGAAATAAACAGTTTTGTTATTTGGATCCGCTTGAATCGCTTTTTCCAATGCGGATAAAGCTTCTTTCTTATTTCCTTTTTTCAGGTTGTAGTTTACAGATTCGATAATTAGCTCTTTTTTAGTTGGATATTTATTCAATCCTTCCTCAATCGCTTTCTTGTAGTTCTCATCATCGCCTAACTTGTTATAAGCAAAAGCCAGGTAGTAATATCCCATACCGTCCTTGTAACCATTTTCAGCAAGTACTTTATACGATTGAACTGCAAGATCATATCTTTCAATCTTTTCGGCACAAATAGCTGCGTTTACATAGGCATTTGTGTCAATTTGTCCGACCATTTTCATCATTTCAGCAGCACCAAGATAAGCTTGCTGTGCACCTTCATAACCTTCTTTTGTACCCATGTTGTACGCCTGTGTTCCCATAGAGAACATCATGTCAGCCTTACCTTTTACATAAGTTTCCAAGTCAGATTTGTATCTGCTGAAAGTAACCGCTTTTTCAAATGCAGCTTTTGTTTCTTCTCCGTACTTTTCAGTTACTACGGATTTAAACTTGGCTGTATCTCCAGACATTGCTAGCGCTTGAGAATAATCCATATAGATCAAAGCTTTGTAATACCAAGCTTTTGCTGTGACCTTCTCTTTTGTGTCATCTGTGATTTCTGTAATCGCTTTATCGATTAGACCTTTAGCTTCTTCAAATAAAGAAACGGCCTTGTCGAATTTTTGATACATCATTTGACTTGTAGCGTCTTTATAAGCAACAGCCGCTGATGTAGTATTTGTGCTTTGCCCGCAAACAGTTGTAATCGTTAGAAAGGCAATTGCGATAAAAGTGTATTTCAAATTCATAATAAAATATTTCTTGTTTTACTTAAGGATGCAAAAATAGGGTTTATTCCACATTTTCCCCAGAATCATCAGCAATATCAGTGCCATTTTCTGGATTCTCATTGTTTTCAGCTCCTTCAATTGCATTTTGATCTTCCTCTTCTTCCTCACTGTAAGGCACTTTCGCAACCGCAGCAATTTCTTCTTTACCTTTTAAGTTGATCAAACGAACTCCTTGAGTTGCTCTTCCCATTACTCTCAAGTCAGAAACATGCATACGAATTGTTAAACCATTCTTCGTGATGATCATCAAATCATCTTCGTCAGAAACATTTTTAATGGAGATCAATTCACCTGTTTTTTCAGTAACATTGATGGTTTTTACACCTTTACCTCCCCTATTGGTGATTCTGTAATCCGCAACTTCAGAGCGTTTTCCGTATCCTCTACCGGATACAACCATTACATTCGCTTCTTCGCTTTCAACGCAAATCATTCCGACTACTTCGTCTTTACTTGATGCTAAGGTAACTCCTCTAACTCCCGATGCTGTTCGACCCATGGATCTTACTTTCTCTTCATTGAATCGGATGGCTTTTCCTGACTTCAATGCCAACATGATTTCATTTGAACCATTTGTCAGTTTTGCTTCAAGCAACTCATCTCCTTCTCGAATACCAATCGCGTTAATTCCGTTGGTTCTTGGTCTTGAATAAGCCTCAAGAGAAGTCTTCTTAATTACACCTTTCTTTGTACACATAATGATGTAATTATTATTAATGTAGTCTTCGTCTTTCAAGTCTGTTACATTAATATAGGCTTTCACCTTATCGTCAGATTCAATATTCAATAAGTTTTGGATTGCCCGTCCTTTGGAAACTTTAGATCCTTCTGGAATCTCAAAGACTCTCATCCAGAAACATTTTCCTTTCTCCGTGAAGATTAAAAGGTAGTTATGATTGGTTGCTACAAATAAGTGCTCTAAGAAATCCTTATCTCTTGTAGTGGATCCTTTTGAACCAACCCCTCCTCTATTCTGAACTTTATATTCTGTTAAGCTTGTTCTCTTGATATAACCAGCATGCGAAATCGTTACTACCACTTCCTCATCCGGAATAAGGTCTTCGATTCTCATTTCATTTGCTGAATATTCAATTACAGATCTTCTCTCATCACCGTACTTGTCTTTAATCTCAGTAAGCTCCGTTTTGATGATCTCCATTCTTCGATCTTCATTCTCTAGAATGTCTTTCAAATCTTTAATCAATTCGATTAAGTCGTCATACTCCGCTCTTAACTTGTCTTGCTCCAGTCCAGTAAGCTGTCTCAATCGCATTTCAACAATGGCTCTGGCTTGTATTTCTGACAATTCAAATCGAGACATTAATTTTTCTCTCGCTTCATCTGGAGATTTCGAAGCTCTAATTAATTTAATTACTTCATCAATATTATCCGAAGCAATAATTAATCCTTCTAATATATGTGCTCTTTCTTCTGCTTTTCTTAATTCGTACTTCGTTCTTCTTACCACAACATCATGTCTGTGCTCAACGAAATAGTGAATCATCTGCTTTAGATTCAGTAATTGCGGCCTCCCATCAACTAAAGCGATGTTGTTTACTGAGAATGAGGTTTGTAGAGAAGTGTACTTAAATAGTTTGTTTAAAACAACGTTTGGAATGGAATCTCTTTTTAATTCATAAACGATTCGCATACCATTTCGATCGGATTCATCACGAATGTCCGATATCCCATCGATCTTACCATCATTAACCAATTCAGCTGTTTTCTTAATCATGTCAGCTTTATTGACCTGGTAAGGTATTTCGTTTACGATAATTTGCTCTCTTCCAGTCTTTGTCTCCTCGAAAGTCGCCTTAGCTCTCATCACTACTCGCCCTTTTCCTGTTTCAAAGGCTGATTTCACACCTTCGTAACCATAAATGATACCTCCTGTTGGAAAGTCCGGAGCTTTAATATGCTGCATCAACTCTTCAATGGTGATATCTCTATTGTCGACATATGCGATGGTTCCATTGACAACTTCAGTTAAGTTGTGCGGGGGCATGTTTGTAGCCATCCCTACCGCAATACCTGCTGCTCCATTAATTAATAAGTTTGGAAGCTTTGTTGGTAAAACTTCTGGCTCTTGAAGTGAGTCATCGAAGTTGGGTCTAAAGTCAACGGTTTCTTTATCTAAATCGGCCAACATTTCTTCAGCTGCCTTTCTTAGTCTTGCCTCTGTATAACGCATGGCTGCCGGGCTGTCACCATCTACAGAACCAAAGTTACCCTGTCCGTCTACTAAAGGATATCTCAAGGACCAATGCTGGGCCATTCTAACCATTGTATCATAAACTGAGGAATCTCCGTGTGGGTGATATTTACCCATTACTTCCCCAACAATTCTTGCGGATTTTTTATAAGGTCTGTTTGAATAAACTCCAAGATCTTGCATTCCATATAAAACCCTTCTGTGTACAGGCTTAAAACCGTCTCTTACGTCCGGTAAAGCACGTGACACAATTACCGACATGGAATAGTCGATATATGCGGATTTCATTTCCTCGCCTATGCTGATCTGAATTATTCTTTCTCCATCTGCCATATTGTCTTGTTTTATTTGATTTGCACGCTATTTGAAGCGTCTTTTTTAGCAATGTCGAAAATAGATATTTAATGGTAAATTAACATTGGAAAATCACCTGTAATTATCAACAAAAACCGGTTTAAAAAGGGAGGTTATCAACAATGTGATCATTATACCTATTATATATTTTTGTATTTTGTAGAATTAAGAATACTTTTAGTCAACAAGTTTTAGCAATATATGGAAGCAAAATTTTCTCCAAGAGTTAAGGATGTCATTACTTTTAGTCGTGAAGAGGCCCTGCGTCTTGGTAACGATTTCATAGGTACTGAGCACCTCGTTCTTGGGATGATCAGAGAGGGCGAAGGAAATGCAATTAATTTGCTAAAGGAATTTAGTGTCGATGTTATGGAAGTTAGACGTGATATCGAAAAGCAATTACTTAAAAGAAAATCAACTAAAGCTGTAAACGCCAATGTACCCTTGGTGAAGCAAGCCGAAAAAGTAATAAAGATCACTTTTTTAGAAGCCAAATTATTTAAAAGTAAGGTGATTGGGACAGAACACCTACTTCTCTCTATCCTAAAGGACGAAAATAGCCTATCGTGTAAAATCCTAAATCGATATGGCGTAAACTATCAGAACATAAAAGAAGAATTAGAAACTATGATTGAAGAAAACAATTTACCGAAGTCTGAATTCCCGGGTTCGACTGCCGATGATGATGGGGATTCCGGTGGACAATACGGAGGACAAGGTGGAGGATCCAAAAAACAAGGGGATTCTAAATCTAAAACTCCTGTTTTAGACAATTTTGGTCGAGACCTTACAAAAATGGCGGAACAAGGAAAGTTGGATCCGATTGTAGGTCGTGAAAAAGAGATTGAAAGAGTCTCTCAGATTTTATCAAGAAGAAAAAAGAATAACCCGATACTAATTGGTGAACCTGGTGTTGGTAAATCTGCCATCGCTGAAGGATTGGCTCTTAGAATCGTTCAAAGAAAGGTATCTAGAGTTTTATTTAACAAAAGAATTATTTCTTTGGATTTAGCTTCTTTAGTGGCTGGAACAAAGTATCGAGGTCAGTTTGAAGAAAGAATGAAAGCAGTGATGAGTGAAATTGAAAAATCTCCAGATATCATCCTGTTTATCGACGAAATTCATACAATCATTGGTGCTGGTGGAGCTTCGGGTTCTTTAGATGCATCCAATATGTTTAAGCCGGCATTAGCTAGAGGTGAACTGCAAGCAATTGGAGCCACTACCCTAGATGAATACAGACAATACATTGAAAAGGATGGTGCTTTAGAAAGAAGATTCCAAAAAGTATTAGTAGAACCTACAACCATTGATGAAACGATTCAAATTCTTAAGAATATTAAGGAAAGGTATGAAGATCATCACATGGTGAATTATACGGATGAGGCTCTAGAGGCATGTGTTAAGCTGACCGATCGATATATTTCGGACAGACATCTTCCTGACAAGGCAATTGATGCTTTGGATGAAGTGGGATCTCGAGTACATATTACCAATATCAATGTACCGAAAGAAATCATTGATATCGAAAAGAAAATTGAGGACGTTAAGGAAGAAAAGAATGCGGTTGTAAGAAATCAGCAATATGAAAAAGCGGCGCAACTTAGAGATAAAGAAAGAATTCTTCAGGAAGAATTAGAGACTGCAAAAGCAAAATGGGAAGAGGAAGCGAAGATTCACAGAGTAACGGTTTCTGAAGACGATGTAGCTGAAGTGGTTTCCATGATGACTGGAATTCCGATGCAAAGAGTTGCTGAATCTGAGTCTGGTAAGATTGTTAAAATGGCTGATGAACTGAAAGGTGCTGTAATCGGTCAAGATGAAGCGGTTGCCAAAGTGGTAAAAGCGATTCAAAGAAATCGTGCTGGACTTAAAGACCCAAACAAACCAATCGGATCGTTTTTCTTCTTAGGGCCAACAGGTGTTGGGAAAACGCAATTGGCAAAACAGCTTTCAAAATACATGTTTGATTCTGAGGAAGCTTTGATTCGAATTGACATGTCTGAATACATGGAAAAATTCTCTGTTTCAAGATTAGTTGGAGCACCTCCGGGATATGTGGGATATGAAGAAGGTGGACAGCTTACTGAAAAAGTGAGAAGAAAGCCCTACTCGATCGTATTACTAGATGAGATTGAGAAAGCACATCCGGATGTTTTTAATATGCTTTTGCAAGTATTGGATGATGGTCATATGACCGACGGACTTGGAAGAAAAGTAGATTTCAAGAATACGGTATTGATAATGACTTCCAATATTGGAGCTAGACAATTACAGGACTTTGGTTCTGGTGTTGGTTTTGGTACTAAAGCGAAGCAAGAATCTTCTGATGACAATGCGAAAGGAATTATTCATAATGCTTTGAAGAAGGCATTCTCTCCAGAATTTTTGAATCGTATTGATGACATGATTCTCTTTAATTCATTAAAACGAGAAGATATTCATAAGATCATTGATATTGAATTGGAAAAGCTTTATGGTAGAATCAATAATCTTGGCTACCAAATTCAAATATCTGAAAAAGCTAAGGATTTCATTGCTGATAAAGGTTTTGATGAGAAGTTTGGAGCTCGTCCATTAAAAAGAGCTATCCAGAAGACAATCGAAGATCCTTTGGCTGAGGAAATCATTAAGTCCAATATCAAAGAAGGTGACACCATCACGATTGACCTGAATAAAGAAGGTAATGATGTTGACATCAAAGTAAAATCAAAGAAAAAATCTTCTCCTAAAAAGAAAGAAGATTAAAATTTTCATCATATTTTTGAACTGAAAGCAGATCTATTAGGTCTGCTTTCTTTTTAAGAACCTGTTCTATGAAAGTTATATTATTCGTTTTAATAGCCTTATTGGTAACACCTCTTTTTAGTCAGAAAAGGAAAATTCACCTTGTTCCGAATCAATTAATTGAAAATAAAATTGATTGGCCCAAAATTGAAATGAAAGACTCGGTAGTTCGTAATAAAATCTTAGTCGAGCTTATTGAATCAAAAAAAGTCTTTTTATGTCATTCGGGTAATATAAGTGGCAAACGAAATATCAAAGAATTCATCAAAACTCATGAAAGTAATTTTCATTTGGTTGACCTGAATGCAGATAAGATTCCAGAGCTAGTTTTTAATGGTTTTGATTGCAATGATTTAGACAATGAGTTTTTGTATATCTATGCAAAAGTGGATGAACAGTACGAGATTATTTACACCAAGAAAGGGAATATTATTGGCTACAATGTCAATCCAAACACAAATGAAACTTTACTTATTCATTTCGCTTATCCTTGTTGCAGAAATGGAACGAATAATCTGAATTCACTTAGGTTGGTTAATGGGAAAATTGTAGAGTTCAGAAAGGAATTCTTTGCAGGTCGTATTGACTTAATGAAAGGCCCGTTTCTTCCCGAAAGTATCGATCGAAAAGGAGAAATCATCTCAACTAAAAAAACAGTTGAGTTGAGATGGAGTCCTGAAGTTGTGGACACAATGGCTTGGGAAGGGACGGTTCAAAAGAACATCATTTTGGCTTATCCTGCGGGCGCTAAATTTCGGGTTTTGAGCAAACAAAAAAATGCAAATGGAGAAACTTGGTTGTTTGTATTATCCAGATCCCAACCTATTTTGAATAAGGGCTATATCGTGGAGCCTTCAAACTTTACAAACACGAAAGTTTATGGTTGGATTCAAGAAGGTGAATATTAGTGTCTTTTAATAGGTGAATCAAATCTACATCAGAAAACTCCTTCTAAAGAAACACAATCTCAGTTGCCCCGCCACCATACTTTCTGTAATCAGCATCATGATATTCGACATTGTCCTGAGAATGCAAAAAATGAACAATTTCTGTTCTAAGCACACCTTCTCCTACTCCATGAATTGCAATGATTTTCTTATAGCCCTCCCCTCTTTTCTGTTTGTAGAAACCTCTGAAGCACATCATCTGATGCATGAGGATTTCAGTGTTTGACATATTTCCATGATAATCGAGTAATTCCTCAATATGAAGATCGATTTCAGGTGTGCCTATCTTTTTACTCGACTTACTTTTGGAAAGGTGTCGTTTGTGCTCTTTTTCTTTTTCTTGAACAACATATTGTATTTGTTCGGAAACAGGTATGTCGGCATTGTGAATTCGAACTAAATTTTTTTCTTGGACGGTATATTCGAAACCATGTTCATCTTCAATAATATAATATCCAGAAGTTTTTCGGTGAATTACTTTGAAATCTCCAGGCTCCGTGAGTAAACGAACGATTTCTCCTTCCTTAAAACTCATTCAAAAACCAACTTAGATCTAAATTATAGAAGTAGACCAAAGGCAATATGATCGCAGATATGTGAATGAGGATAACAAACAAATATCCAATCACACTTAAATTATGCTTGATAGGTTTACTTAAAAGATTGTTGACCTGAGTAGTTAATATATTCTCGTTTTCCCACTCTTCTCTCATGGAAGGAATAGACTCTTTTAAAATGGGGGTATGATTAATAAAAATCTCTCTGATCTTCCAATATTCTCTATTGGTTAAATCTTTATAGGATTTGATGAAGTTTAAGTTCTGTTCCTTCATCTCTGACTGCATATTATAAGTTTTCTGGATAGATCGAACTCTGAAAGCCATCAAGAAACCAAAAGCCATCAAAATAAACCAACTGTAGTAATAACCTATTCCAATCATGAACAAACTAGAAAGTAAAGCAAAGTACATTTTGATTCTTCCTTGGTTCGTGAAAAACAAAGTTTCAAGCACTTTTCCCCCGTCTAAAGGATCTATCGGAATTAAGTTTAAGATATTGATCGTTAAAAACAATAGTGAGCTGGTGATAAGGAATTTATCTTGATAAAGATCACCGAAATAAAGAAAAGCTAGGCCGATAAGAATACCTGGAACCGGACCCATCAAAATAACAAACAAGCGCTGTGTTTGACTTACATCTTCCTTTTCGCCTGCAACAAAAGCACCCATGAAAGGAATGAATAATAGTTTGACTTTTCTGTAGTTGAAAAGCTTCATTGCTAAGTAGTGTCCACCTTCATGGATGATTAGGACCAAAACAATAAGACTTAAAAAAATGATATTGAAATCAAATATCAGGATAAAGGCCATTACGAATAAAGCCAAAGAAAAAAGGCTCATTCCCCAGTTGTTTGCTTGGTTTTTCTCAAACAATTCTGGTTTTGGTGGATATAAATTTGAATATTCTTCCAATCTCCTGTATTTCCTACAAAGCTAGGGATTTAATAAATTATTTCTAAATTTCATTTGGCACTTATTATTGTATTAATTTAGCGTCATGCTGAAATGTGACAATATTCATAAGAAATACGGTGACCTTCACATTCTAAAGGGAATTTCTTTAGAGGTGAAAGAATCTGAGATCGTAGCCATTGTTGGGGCTTCTGGAGCTGGCAAGACTACTCTACTTCAGATTCTTGGTACTCTAGATCATCCTAATGAAGGATCAATTGAAATAAATGACACTGAGATTGGTCAGTTGAATAATAAACAATTGAGCAAGTTTAGAAATCAGGATATTGGATTTGTATTTCAGTTTCATCAATTATTGCCAGAGTTCACAGCTCTTGAAAACGTATGTATCCCTGGATTTATAGCAAAAAGAAATAAAAAGGAGGTTCGTGAAAACGCGCAGGAACTCTTGGACTATTTAGGCTTGAAAGATCGCTATGATCACAAACCCGCTCAGCTATCCGGAGGTGAAAAACAAAGAGTTGCAGTTGCTCGTGCATTAATCAATAAACCAAAAATTGTATTTGCAGACGAACCTTCGGGTAATCTAGATTCTGCCAATTCCAAGGAGTTGTATGCGCTTTTTGATCAAGTACGAAAAGATTTTGGTAATTCCTTTGTTATTGTTACCCATGATGAAAAGCTTTCGAATCTAGCGGATAGAAAAGTAACCATTTCTGATGGTAAGCTGGTATGACCAAAGAGGAACTGAAAGAATTTCTAGATTTTAAGGTTGAAGAATACAATTCGCCTGCATTTGTGGATACCGACCCTATTCAAATTCCGCATAAGTTCTCATCCAAGGAAGACATCGAGATTATAGCCTTTTTCATGGCTACAATCGCTTGGGGGAATAGAAAAATGATTATTTCAAATGGCGAAAAGCTTTTGAATATCATGGGAAACACGCCTTATGATTTTGTCATGAACGCAAAAGATGATTTTATTCTAGAATCTCAGTTTGTGCATCGGACATTTAATTCAGAAGATTTATTGAATTTCGTAGTCTCCATGAGAAAAGCCTATTTGTCAGACAATGGCTTGGAAGGATTGTTTCAATATGCGGATTCGCTTTCTAAGAAAGAGCGTTTAATTGAGTTTAACCGTTCATTTTCCTCAAATTTCCGAACAGAAAGATCATTGAAGCATGTGGCGAATCCTAGTAAAGGCAGTGCTGCAAAGCGCATAAACATGTTTTTACGTTGGATGGTTAGGAAAGATCAAAAAGGGGTCGATTTTGGTATTTGGAATTCAATTCCAAGATCGGAATTACATTTACCCTTGGACGTGCATTCTGGTCGAGTAGCCCGAAAATTGGGTTTATTGGATAGGAAACAGAATGATTGGATAGGAAACAGAATGATTGGAAAGCTGTTGAGGAGCTTCAAAGAAGTGTAAGTTCGTTTGACCCCGAAGATCCGGCTAAATATGATTTTGCCTTATTTGGTTTAGGGGCTTTTGAGGGATTCTAGTCTTCTCTGGTGATGGCTTTTACGCTGAAAGAACTAGACAGGTTGTAGTATTCAGGAATCTCTAACTCTAGTTTTCCGCAAAAAGTAGAAGCGCTTAGTTTTTCAATTTCTAATTCTCCCGTTTTAACTTCGTATTTCCTGCTTATCACCTTCATTCCCTGCTTGGTCTTATCTAAATGATACAAACGCATGACGCATTTCATAGAATCCTTCGGAGATTTATTGATATTGAATTTTCCTTCAGCCAACTTTCCCTCAGGAATTTCAAATTGAATTCGGATGATATAGTCTTTCTTCTGAAAATAACTTTGAAGTTTTTCTCGATCTTTAAAAGATTCAAATCTTCGATCTTCTAGACCGAATACACTTGAAAAAACGATGTCTATTTCCCGGAAATTTCTTCTGATAGCAAACCTGGAAGATTGACTATAGTAACTTAGTTTTGTTACTTGTTTGTAGGTAATCTTCTCATTTTCTTTAAATTCCAGAATAGACTCATATTTACATTTATCATCCTGAAAACCATTGAATAATGTAAAAACAACTGATATGAGTAGAAAAGCAATCTTCATTTACAAACAGTAAACGAAGATTATGCCAAACTGTTTCAAATCAGCTAGATAAGTGATTCGTAAAGTGCTTCGTATTGAGGAAGAATTTCAGCTATATCAAATCTTTGTGCAATTTCTCGAGCTCTTGCTCCAAAGGCATCGATTTCATTCTGATCTCTTAAAATCTTTAGCGCATTCTTAGCCATGTCTTCAATGTCTCCAACGTCACTTGTGTAACCAGATTCACCGCAAATATTTACTTCTGGTAGACCACCAGTATTTGTTGAAATCACAGGAACTCCAGATGCCATTGCTTCAAGCGCACTAACACCAAAGCTTTCCTTTTCAGATGTTAGCATGTACAAATCTGAAATTGACAATATTTCTGATGTGTCTCTTAGTTTCCCTAAGTATTTGACACGACCACAAATCTTTAATTCTCGACATAGGGCTTCTAGTCGGAACCTTTCCGGACCATCACCTACCAACAGTAATTTGGAAGGGATTTCTTCATTCACTTTTTTAAATACATGTAGAATGTCTTCTATTCGCTTAACCGGACGGAAATTGGAAATATGGCAAATGATGCGTTCGTTTTCCTCGGCATATTTACTTCTCAACTCCTTGTTCTCTGGATGATTATACAATTCCGAGCGAATAAAATTGGGAATGACTTGAATGCCATTATCGATTTTAAAGGAATCATACGTGTCCTGTCTTAAACTCTCCGATACAGCTGTAACAGCATCCGATTCATTTATAGCAAAAGTAATAACGGACTCAAATGAAGGGTCTTTTCCTACTAAAGTGATGTCTGTCCCGTGAAGCGTTGTGATGTAAGGAATATTAATCCCTTTCTTTTTTAGAATACTTCTTGCCATATAGGCTGCAGAAGCATGAGGAATCGCATAATGGACATGAAGTATGTCTAATTTTTCATGCTCGACAACATCTACTAATTTACTTGATAATACAAGCTCGTAAGGTGGGTAATCGAAAAGCGGGTAATCATTTACCGCAACTTCATGGTAATATACATTGGTGTTGAATGAACCTAATCTAACGGGAAACGAATAGGTAATAAAATGAACCTCATGGCCTTTTAAAGCTAACTCTTTCCCTAATTCAGTGGCTACTACTCCACTTCCCCCAAAAGTTGGGTATAAAACGATTCCGATTTTCATAAAAGTATAGACGACAAATTTTCGATTTTCTTTCTTCTCGCTTGAATTTTCTGCAATATCGGCTATTTCTTCGGTAATAGACTTGTTATGCAGTCATAAATTACTTCTTGGATTGCAGTCCTAATATTCAGCTTGATTAATTTTCGGTTCGATGAGCTAGGAAAAATTCGATTGGAAAGAAAAACATAATTGATTCCGTATTTTGGATCTGACCAGACCATCGTGCCTGTAAAGCCGGTGTGACCAAAAGAAGCCAGCGATACGCGGTCACAAGTTGGTCCACCATCTAAACTTGGAAGTGGCTTGTCAAATCCAATTCCTCTCCTATTGTTTGGGCAATTAGGGCAAGAAGTAAATAAGTTAATGGAAGATTGAGAGAGGTATCTTTTTCCTCCATAGACTCCGCCGTTTAAAACCATTTGCATGATTACGGCTAGATCTTTAGAGTTTGAAAATACTCCTGCATGTCCTCCTACTCCTCCAAGCATTGCTGCTCCCATGTCATGGACATCACCTTGTACCAACTGCTTCCTCCA
>JAUICI010000257.1 GCA_030427935.1 Bacteroidia bacterium
GGCCATTTCTTGGTGTTAATTCTTGTAACTTGGTGAGTACCAGTTCAATCCTTTGTTTCTTTTGGGGTGCCTACCAATAATTTTTTCAAGAATTATCCCAAGTCATGCTTCATTATTTTTTTAAAGACCTTACGATTCTTTTTTCATCTAGTACAACATCTCTGAATAATAACTTGTAGGGAAATTTTGCCAATTTCGATTCTTTGAACCCTTCCAAAATTGAAATTAGGGACGCTGATTTTAATAAGGAGAGATTTATTTCAAAATCCAGTTCACAGCCTTTGATGAATTCATCCGTGAAATCATGAGAAACAAGCAATGTTTTCTGGACCTTAAAACCATTGCTTTCAGCCAACTGATAATAGGATTTGATCTGCCTTGAAGTTGTTGCGTACTTCTTGAATTCTGGATCTTTCGTTGTTTTACATTCGACGACGATTATTTCGTTATCCCCTAGATTTATGATAAGATCAATCTTGTTTTTTGCAGTGTTTAATTGATTTCGGAGATTTTCATCAACATTAAATCCTAAATTTTGAAGAATCTTCTTCGTTAAATCTTCAAACTTTACCCCTATTTCGCTTTCTTTTATTCTAATTCCATTCTCCTTTAGTGCATTAAGGTCTCTGTTACTGATCGCAACATAATTTTCCAAAAGGATGTCATCATTATCTCTGTAGGCTTCTAAAATATTTTCAACCAGATTACCCCTGGATTTGATTTCTAATACTTCACAGAACTTAAGCGCCTCTTCTCTTTCCAATAAATCCAATAAATCTCGTGGCTTAAGATTGTAATCGATCATGAGTTCCCTGTCCATTACATTTTCGGGCTGCAATTCAAATTCCTTTTTAATTCTTGTGTTAAATTTTGGAAAAACCCGATCCATGTCTTTTAGTAAATCAGAATATCCATCTTGCGATATTGATAGCTTTTCATCTTTGTCTATTTCATGAAAATGATCAATTAATAAACCTATCCTATCTTCTGCTGTGGAACCCAAGGTTTTTAGCTCTATTCCCAGACCCTTTTCAATAAGCTCGGAAATGTATTTTTTGATTTCAGTTTTAGTAGTACCCTCCTTGTAAATATCTTTTGCTAATACACTTTGAATTGGAATTCCCTGGCTGATTATTTCAGAAATTTTTTCACTCCTTTCATTTTTTCTGTCAATTGAATGTCTTTTACAAATTTGGTTTAATTGAGAGTCTTTCAGGGTTTTTAAAATTCTTCGGTAGTGTTTATTTGCTATAGAGAAACCTCGTATTTCTCGTAATACACTTACCATCTCATCAGGAATATAAAGTGTGTAATTCTTTTTTGAATAAAAGAGAATTCCGAGATCCCTCAATTCCTTTATCAATGAATCTATATCAATTTCTTTCAGCGGGTTTACAGCGTAAAAGATTGTTCGATATTCATCTTTTGAAAGTTCCAGGCATTCAGCTAATGTGTTCAAAATGGTTAGTTCATCATTTGTAATAGTTGGCTCTCTATTGTTCCATGTATCATTGAAATAAGCAGTATGCACACACTTTTTGAAGATCATATAATCTCTGCTACGATCTTCTTCAAGAAACTTAGATTCCTCAAAGTTTTCATCATTGAATTTTTTAATTCTATCCTTTAAATTTTTCACCTCTTTTTTCAAAAGTAGGTTAAACCATTCCCTTGACATAATACAATTTCCATCGCGAATCAAAATATCAATTGCTAATGAGAGATGGATTCTCATCAGCAATTCATCCGCTAATTTTTCTTGAAAAGTCTTTTGTGTTAGATAAAAAACATTTGCAATATTGATATTATCAGCATTTTTTATTTGACCATCATTTTCATTTAAGATTATCTGGACATCCTTATCTAATTTTTTAGATTCTGAAATGATGCTGTCTAAAATCTTTAGAAATGAATTCTTTTCGAGTTGATTAACTATCTCAAATATCTTTACAAGTTTCATAAGGCGATTGGATTTTTGGGTTTATTGGAAATATTAGTGGAGGTAATCCAAGGTGTCATAACGAAGTTTTGGGAGACATCTCAGGAGCAATTGATTACTGGAGTTCAGGAGATTTCTCTTCGCAAAGCCTCATCGAAATGACAATATTTTTTAGTAACCCACTAAAAATTTCGATGAGTCGATTTTGTTTCTGAGAAAATTAGACTTTCAAAATATTGAATTAAAATTACTTAAAAGAACTTGATATTCAAGCAATCCATTTCTAGTTTATGCTAAAATTTGAGGAGTGGAAAAAGGCGATATCAGCCCCATCACCCAGGCAGCAGCGCCACAATCCTCAAAGGAGCACCGCTCCCCCCTTTGATGCGCATAGGAAGCGCAAAGACCCACGCGCCCCTGGCGGGCAACTTGTCTAAATGTCCCACATTTTCAAATGCAGGGATCTCCGCCGCAAATAAGATGCGGTGACTCTCAAACAAGGTCGATTGTCCATAGTCGATGGACGGCGTGTCAAGGCCGATGGCCTTGATGGAGCGCTGGGTCGTCAGCCAGCTGGCTGCGTCGGGATGCAGGCCGGGGAAGTGCAGTTTGGCAACAGCCTCGGCTCCCCGCTGGGCGGTGCCCATATAGCGCTCGGCATTGGGCCAGTACTGGCCAAAGCCTGTGCGGAGCAGCACGATGGCCCCATCGGGTATCTGGCCGTTGGCTTTCTCCCAGGCTTCAAAGTCTGAGACTTGCACCTGATAATCAGGGTTTTGGGCTGCATTTGCTGAGACATCTACCACGATGGCGTCGCCTACCAACTGCTCTATGGGGATCTGATCTACGGGAATTTTGCCCTGGGCAAAGTGTATGGGCGCATCTATATGCGTGCCGCCATGCTCGGCTCCCTGTATGTTGAATGCGGAATAATAATAGCCCTTGTCGGTCATACCGGCAAAGACCGTATCAAAGCCAAATGGCTGAGAGGTAGGCCAGTAGACCGTGCTGCGGTCGAAAGGGTAGGTGAGGTCTATCCATTCCCCCTGGGGAAATGTGGGCTGCTTTTCTGAAACAGTTTCATTGCAGGCAAGGATCAAAAACAAAGGGAGAAGGAGGAGGAGGTATCTTTTCATGATGCTTGTTTTTGATGAAAAGATACACATTTTTCCGAATTCGACATTTTCTGTTATTCCAATTTTTCCAAAATCCTTTTGGCTCTTTCCTGGTAGTAGTGTCC
>JAUICI010000066.1 GCA_030427935.1 Bacteroidia bacterium
CTGTATCCAGTTTAATGAAAAAGTCACCGAGTCCTTTGGATTTCGTTTCAATCCAATCGCCTTCAACTTTTCCCCCAAGGGAATAATAGTTTTGATCTTCGAAATTTGCTCTACAGATTACAAGTTTTTCGGATTGTGCTACTCCCTTTACTGAAATCCGAACCCGAACTTTATTGTTAACCGGAGTTTTATAAGCTCCAAAATGATACATGTTTCCATCCGTCCAAATTCCTTTTCTGACTTCAAAATCTTTCTTTATTGGTTCAAAAATAGTCCCAGGTGGAATGAAGATCTCAAAATTCTCATTTCGAATGGAGTAGATTTCATGAGGAATGAGATAATTCGACCAATCAAATTTCATTGGTGCATTTTTTTGGTATACCAGTTTTGTTTTAAATACTGACTTATTTGAATTTTGATCTTTTGCTATGATTTCAATGTTATTTGTGTCCAGGAGAGATATTAAAGGAATTCCGTTTGTTTTTCCACTGTAATTTTCTAAGGTTGTTACTGGGTTGGAGAATAATTTATGGATATCCCTTCTATTCTCTTTAAATTCATAGACATCGGTGTGACCATTGATCATTCGATTTTTTCCAAAATCTAGTTTTGTAAAGTCAAATCCGTAAAGTTGAGTTCCATTACAGTTTACAGTGCTTTTGTAAATTCCACAAACATTATTGGCACCGTTTAGTCGATCAATGACGTCTAGTGCTAATCCGATTTTACCTTGTGCAACAAAATTTGACTCATCAATATGTATATGTTCCTCTAAACCATAATTAGGGGGTGCTCCGTTGGTTCTCATATATTCCGATTTACCAGGAATAATGTAGTTGTCAGCCGTTAGGGAATAAATTTTTACGCCTCTGATTTCGGGTTTTCTTGTGTCTTGAATTTTAAAATTAAAAAGTAGGGGATTTAGAGGTTTTTCGCTTTTTGTCTCTCTAATTTCAAAATGTAAATGAGGTGCAACAGAACCTCCTGTGTTTCCAGAAATCGCAATTAGTTCGCCCTTTTTCACTTTGAATTCATCTTTTTCGAAATAAGCGTCTAATTCATTGACTTTCTTTTCTGTCATCAATGCAAACATCAAGGAATCAAATTTTTCTGATAATTTTTGGCAATGAGCATAAACGGATGTAAAACCGTTGTAATGATCAATATAGATCACTTTCCCATATCCCCAGGGAGAAATTTTTATTCGGGAAACATAACCATCATCAATTGAGAATAGCTTTTGTCCTTCTACACCTTGTGTTTTAATATCAATGCCTGTGTGAAAATGATTTGATCTTAATTCAGCGAAATTTCCTGCAAGAATTAAAGGTATTTCCATTGGGGGGTGGAAATTATACGATTTGTAGCTTTTCTTTTCTTGCGAAAAAGTGAAAAAAGGAATAATTGCGATTAAAATCAGTATTCTCATTTATTATTTTTTGAACAAAATTAGAGGTAATCAGGGTATTAAACAGATCGTAGTTTATAAGATTTGAACAAAAGTTTTTAAATAAAATTTTTAATACTAATTTTGTTGGAACGATTAAGGCAGAAGTAAATGAAAGACAAAATTCAAGCTATTTCCATTAAGATCGACAATTTGATTGAACGAAATGCGCAATTGTCTTCTGAAATTCAAAACCTTAAGAGTGAAAATCAAAAATTTCAACTTTTATTAGATGAAAAAGACTCGAAGATGGAAGAATTGAATCTTCTCATAGTTGAGTTGAAAAAACAAAACACATCAGATCAAGGGTTTGATGTTGAAAATTATAAGAACAAGTTGAATGGTTTGATGAAAGAGATTGATGAATGTATCGCAATACTGAATAATTAATAATGGATCAGGTTTCCATAAAAGTAATAGTTGCAGGAAGGACATATCCTTTAACGGTTAATAAATCGGAGGAAGAAATCATTCTGAAAGCAGCGGAAGAGATTAATAAAAGCATTAAGGCTCTTCAAGACAGTTATGCGGTTAAAGATATGCAAGATTTATTGGCAATGACAGCGCTTCAATACGGAGCAAAACTGAGTGTTTCTGGAGGTAATGCTTCAAATACTCAAGCTAAGATTGATCCGGAAGTAGAACAAGGATTAGATGCGTTGCTACATAGGTTAGAGCAGTTCTAAAAGACTTCAATCCCTTACATTTTTCCATTCATAATTATTTACATTATGGATATTACAAGTTTAGTTATTGGATTACTAGCCGGTGTTGTAGCTGGTGGTATAGTAGCTTACTTTTTGATTAATATGGCTCTTAAAGCGAAAAGAGATAAAGTCATAAAGGAAGCTGAGTTAGAAGCAGAAGGGATCAAAAAGGATAAAATGATCCAGGCGAAAGAAAAATTCATGCAGTTAAAAGATGAGCATGAGAAGTCGATTAAGAGTCGTGAGAGAAAAATGCAGTCGAATGAAGATCGATTTAGAAACAAAGAAAATAAACTGAATCAAAGACTTGAGGAAGTAAATCGAAAAGACAAGCAATTAGAAAATTTAAAGAAAGACGTTTCGAAACAACAAGAAGCGCTTGAAAAGAAAAAGACAGAGCTAGGGAAGGTTCATCAAAAGCAAGTTGCAGAATTGTCAAAGATTTCTGGTTATTCTGTAGATGAGGCTAAGAAAAACTTAGTTGAAGCTTTAAAAGATGAAGCTAGAACGGATGCTATGTCCTTTATTCAGGAGATTCAGGAAGAGGCTAAGATCAATGCCACTAAAGAAGCTAAGAGAATTGTGATTCAATCTATCCAAAGAGTTGCAACAGAACAAGCGATTGAGAATAGTGTTTCGGTTTTCAATATTGATTCTGATGAGATTAAAGGAAGAATTATCGGTAGGGAAGGACGTAATATTCGCGCATTAGAAGCTGCGACAGGTGTAGAGATTATAGTTGACGATACCCCAGAAGCCATTATCCTTTCTTGCTTTGATCCGGTTAGAAGAGAGACAGCAAGACTTGCACTTCATCAATTGGTATCTGACGGAAGAATTCACCCCGCTAGAATTGAGGAAGTCGTTCGAAAAACACAAAAATCCTTGAATGAGGAAATCATTGAGACTGGAAAAAGAACATGTATCGATTTAGGTATTCATGGTTTACATCCTGAGTTATTGAAAATGATCGGTCATATGAAATACAGATCATCTTATGGTCAGAACCTACTTCAGCACTCAAGAGAGGTTGCTAATCTATGTGCAACAATGGCATCTGAATTAGGATTAAACCCAAAGATTGCGAAAAGAGCAGGACTGCTTCACGATATTGGAAAAGTTCCTGAAGATGAGCCAGAATTACCACACGCAATTCTTGGAATGAAAATGGCTGAGAAATATGGCGAAAAAGCTGAAGTTTGCAATGCTATTGGAGCTCACCATGACGAAATTGAAATGACAACATTAATTTCTCCAATTGTTCAGGTTTGTGATGCGGTGTCAGGAGCAAGACCAGGAGCAAGACGAGAGATCGTTGAATCATATATTAAGAGAATCCAAGAGCTTGAAAATTTGGCACTTTCTTATGATGGTGTAATTAAAGCTTACGCGATTCAAGCAGGTAGAGAATTGAGAGTTCTAGTGGAGTCAGAAAAAGTGACTGATGAAAAATCAGAAGAATTATCTTTCTTGATTTCACAGCAAATACAGAATGAAATGACCTACCCAGGACAGGTAAAGGTAACCGTAATTAGAGAGAAGAGAACGGTAAATTATGCTAAATAAACTCGGGCATAGTTCAAGAACCAAAGGGAAGAAGATCCTGATTACAGGAGGTGCTGGATTTATCGGCTCAAACTTGTGTGAATACCTTTCCGTGGATAATGAAATCGTTTGTATTGACAATCTTTTGACCGGACATAAAGAGAATATTCAGCATTTAGTAGATGATGGTCGAATTCTGTTTCATGAAGGTGATATTACAGATAAAAGCTTTCTTGATTATATCTTCACCACCTATCAGTTTGATGCAGTTTGTCATCAAGCCGCATTAGGTTCTGTTCCGAGATCAATCAAAAATCCACTTCCAACCCAAGAGATCAACAGTACAGGTTTTTTGAATGTACTACATAATGCAAAAGAAAGTGGAATAAAGAGATTTGTTTTTGCTAGTAGTTCTTCGGTTTATGGTGATTCTAAAGAATTGCCAAAAGTTGAATCTAATATTGGAGAACCCCTTTCTCCATATGCTGTTACCAAGCTCACTAATGAAAAGTATGCAAAAGTTTATCGCGACATACATGGAATGGAGATTATTGGGACTCGCTATTTCAATGTTTTCGGTCCGAATCAGGATCCAAACGGGGTTTATGCTGCTGTAGTTCCTAAGTTTATCCAGATATTAAGAAACGGGAAACAACCGGAGATTTATGGTGATGGAGAGCAGACAAGGGATTTTACTTTCATAGCAAATGTGCTTCATGCAAATGACCTCGCTTTAAGCACTGCTAATGAGTCGGCATTTGGTGAGATTTACAATGTTGCCTGTGGTGATTCTTTCTCACTGAATCATGTTTATGAAGTCATCAAAGAGTCTTTGACAGAAAATGGGATTGATGTAAACGGTGTTGAAGCCATTTACAAAGAGGAGAGAGAAGGTGACATAAAAAACTCGCTTGCTGATTTATCGAAAATATCAGATAGGTTAGAATATCAGCCCCTGTATACTTTTGCTGAAGGGATGCGCTTGTATATCTCGACCCTTCTCGGTAATTGATCATGTTCAATTTATCCATTATAAAAAAACTAGACTTTCGGTCTTTCTTATTGATTTCAACTGCATTTTTTCTGCCGGTTGACAAGACGATTGTTCCTTTTTTTGTCTTGTTTTTGATTATAGAATGGGTTTTAAGTAGAAGATGGCGTTATGGTTTTTATGATTTAACCTATTTGGGTATTTTCTCACTCTTTTATTTATACCAATTGTTCAGCCTTTCGTGGTCTGATAATTGGGATTATGGATGGCAAGATATCGGATCCAAAATAACACTGATTTTGTTTCCCTTAATTATAGGCACTAAAGATCCCAAACTGAATTTCAATAGAATATTTGAATGGTTTGTTTACGGAACTCTAGTTCTGTTTTTAATTAACCTATCAAGCAGTGTTATAGAGTATTCGCAAACAAAGGATATCACCGAGTTTTTCTATTCAAAATTTTCACCTCAGTTTCATGTTGCTTACGCTTCCGTATACTGTATTTTAGGTATAGCAATTAGCTACTATTTGTATGTTAATTCTTATAAGTTTTTTAAGAATATTTGGCTGACATCCGGAATAGTCCTTTTGGAAAGTGTACATGTCGTTTTATTGAATTCTAAAGCAAGTTTCATTGCGATGTTGTTCGTTTATTTGATTCTTTTCTTATTTCTCTTAAAAACTTCTTGGTTTAAATCATTTATTGTTCCTGCAATTCTGGTTTTTTTGATTTCCGTTGGGACACTCTTTAGTTTCGATTTTTTATACAATCGTTTTTTCGGAGGTTTTGAAATATTCAAACCAAAAGAAGAACAAACCATTTCCAATCAGCATGAAGAAAGTGGGCCTAAAGATGCAGAGGCACCGGTGATGTCGTCCATGGTTCGTGTAATCGCATGGGATGCTGCTCTGGAAATCATTCAGAAGAATCCATTTGGAGTTGGAATCGGTGACCGCAAAGACGTTTTCATTAAGAAAGTGGGTGATCGCGGACACAAACGATTTGTAGAAAAAGGTTTGAATACCCATAATCAATATATTCAAGTTCTATTAGCTATCGGGATTCCTGGATTGGCAATTTTCCTTTTGAATCTTTTTTATCCGGTGATAGAAGCTATTAAAATTGGAGATTTCCTGATTCTTAGCTTCATCGCAAATATGGCAATCAATATGATGTTTGAGTCCATGTTGGAGGTGCAAGCCGGAATCATTTTTTATTCCTTTTTTGCATTACTTCTCATGAAACAAATTAGGGAGGACGGTTTTACTTTTCCAAAACCATAAAGCTTTGTGTTTTTTGTCGACCAAATTCGTCAACCAAAGTAAGAACATGTTGGCCTGGTCCGGGAGTTAGTTCCATTTCATGAATATCTGCGGTTTCACCGATTAAAACATCGTCTAAATGCCAATAGACCTTCGTTTCAGGATTTCTATGCGAGATTTCAAAAACAATCTTTTCTTTGGTTCCCTTAAAACCACGAGGCACGAATATGGTTGAGGGTTCTTTCGGGTAAACAATAGAAATCACATTATCCTCTAAGCTTTCTTTACAATCTGAACGATAAGGGGGAAGTGGCCTGTATTTTGGATCGATGGTTTTGTAATATTGTTCTGCTAAAGGAGGGATTATGAACCAAGGTTTACTTACAATGTTGGACTGAATCTCACAACCGGAGTTCACACGATAAGTACCGTCTTTTGTTGTATGGATTATTTTGTGGAAAGGGCATGCCTCTGATCTTAAACTTGAGTTGGGCACATAAGAGGAGTCGACTTCCGGACAATTCATAGAAGCTCTAAATTTCGATCTTCTGCAAAGAGGAATTTTTGTCATTTCATCGTAGGGAACAGAGAACCAATCCACGCGTTCTAAAGCAGAAAATACATCAAACAAAATAGGTGCGGCAGCTTCACGGCCAATTAAACCAGGTCTTCCCTCGCCATCTCCATTTCCAACCCAAACGCCCACAACATATTTTCCATTTAGTCCTACTGCCCACGCATCTCGGAATCCAAAACTGGTCCCTGTTTTCCAGGCAATTTTTTGAGAAGAGGCGAAATCTTCCCAGTTCATATCATCATCGGGTCTGGCAACTTCAATCATGGCATTTAATGTGAACCATGCTGAAGCAGGCTTTATAATGGGTTTTTCACGTTCAAATTCAAGTTCATTTCTAGGCAAGTAGGAAGCTTTACGGTTTATTCCTAATGGAATGTCTGGATAATGTTTTACCGATCGAGCCATCATTCCGTAGGCCGAAACCAAATCAAATAAATTCACTTCAGCACCTCCTAGTATGAGAGATAGCCCATAATGAGAAGCAGATCGATCAATTGTAGTGAATTCCATTTTCTTGAGGAGATAATGTAATTTTGGTACACCATATTTAACCAGCATTCGAATAAGAGGAACATTCAAAGATCTCGCCAAAGCTTTGTCCGCTGGTACCAATCCATCGTATTGTAGATTATAATTTTTTGGTGTGTATCCCGCCATATAAGTCGGGACATCTTGGATCATCATTTCAGGAGTAATGATTCCATCCTGAAGCATTCCCGCGTAAAGAAAAGGTTTTAGAATACTCCCGGTTGATCTTCTACTAGTGATGATGTCTACTGCAGAACCATGTTCCTCTTCTTCATTATCGGTGTTTCCTATGTAAGCCTTGATTTCACCCGTTTCAATTTCCATGACTAAAATGGCACCATTAAAAATTTGGTTCTCTTTTAGTTTTTGATGGTGAAAATCTAAAACCTCTGTCATGTGATTTTGCATTTCAAAGTCAATCGTCGTATGTATGACTTGACCTTTTTTTCCATCTTTAATCGCTTTTGATAGCAAGTGAGGTGCAATTTGTGGGATTGGAAATGGTTTTTCCGGTAAGGGTTCCATTTTCGATAAAATCAAGGTATTCGTATCGATTTCATTCCTTTCATAAAGAATGTCTAGTAAACGATTTCGCTTTTCTTTAAGGGCATCTCTGTTTTTTCCAGGATGGATGAGTCCAGGAGAGTTAGGTAAAACAGCTAAAGTAGCAGATTCGGCCCAAGTAAGTTTGCTTGCAGGACGGCCAAAATATCTCCAGGCTGCAGCGTCTAGTCCAACTACATTTCCGCCCATTGGAGCATTGGAAGCATACATGGCAAGGATTTCATCTTTCGAATATCTCCATTCTGCTCTAGTGGCCATATAGATTTCAATTCCTTTTTCGAATACGGTTCTATTTTTCCCTTCACGAGAAATTCTCATGAGCTGCATGGTTAGAGTTGAACCGCCACTAACAACATGGCCTTCTTTTATGTTTTGATAGATGGCACGACTCAAACCTCTAATCGAGACTCCCCAATGAGATTCAAAAGTTCGGTCTTCAAAGGCAATTAAGGCTTTCTTATATTTTTCAGGAACATCAGAATTGTATGGAAATCTCCATTGTCCGTCATCTGCTATTTGAGCAGCAAGTAGATTGCCATTTTGGTCTAGAACAACTGTAGAAGTAGGGGCTTCGATTAGTTTTTCGGGAAGACAATTGTACCAGATAATAAAGTTGATCAAGAACAATCCGAGTAGGACGTACCTAAATTTAAAAAAGAATGATTTTATTTTTCTGAACAGTTTCTTCATAAATCTGTTTGCAAATTACAGAATAAACAATGGAAGTGAAAACAGATATTATTTTCCGTTTATAGATGTTTATTATGCGTTTACTCTACAAAAGTGAAGCTTTATATAATAATTTATGTTTTTAACAGATTCCATTGGTTAAGCTGAATACGAATTTGTAATTTTGGATGTCTTTAGACCTTTACACACATGAAAAAACTACTTTTAGTATCCACACTTTTACTGATGATGGTTTCTGTGTACGCACAGGAATTCACCTTAAGTGGCATTGTTGAAGTCAAAACAAGTGCCGAACCTGTAGCATTCGCGAATGTATATATCGCCGAGCTTG
This sequence comes from Bacteroidia bacterium, assembly GCA_030427935.1. Lineage (GTDB taxonomy): Bacteria > Bacteroidota > Bacteroidia > Flavobacteriales_D > Crocinitomicaceae > JAGQYP01. Next base: position 8,646 of record JAUICI010000066.1, read on the forward strand.
AAAAAGGAGCTCAAACAGATTTGAATGGTAAGTTTTCCATAAAGCTTCCAGCTGGAGAGTATACGGTAAAAATTTCATTTGTAGGTTATGAAGATTTTGAAGAAAAAATAAATTTGAATTCAGACAAGAAGATGACCTTTAAAATGAAGGCAGGGGAACTTCTTGATGAAGTTGAAGTTCTTGGGGAGAAAGATGACGATAAATTAAAAGACCCAACTGGAGGAATCGTGAAAATGGATGTCAAAGAGATGGAAAAAATTCCTGTGATCTTTGGCGAAGCTGATGTAATCAAAACGATTCAGTTGATGCCTGGTATTAGTTCTGCCGGTGAGGGAAGTTCTGGATTTTATGTACGTGGAGGATCTTCAGATCAAAACTTGGTTTTGGTAGATGACGCTCCCGTTTTTAACCCCGCCCATTTACTTGGTTTTTTCTCAGTTTTTAATTCGAATGCTTTGTCGACTGTGGAATTATTTAAAGGAGGAATTTCACCAAAGTATGGAGGTCGAATTTCTTCTGTTTTGGATGTGACCATGAAGGAAGGGTCTATGGATAAATGGGGTTTTGAAGGAGGTATAGGATTGATTTCTTCGAGATTTACTTTTGAAGGACCATTAGCAAAAGAAAAGGCCAGTATCATCATTTCTGGAAGAAGAACTTATGCTGATATCTTTTTAGGCTTATCCAAAGATCCAACGTTTAATTCAAGTAAGGCCTATTTTTATGATTTGAATGGTAAAATCGCCTACAAAATTGGCAAGAAAGATAAGCTAACAGTTTCCGGTTATTTTGGAAAAGATGTCCTAGGTTTTTCTGATGTATTTGCATTTGATTACGGTAATTCCACAGCTACAGCTAAATGGAACCACGTGTTCAATTCTGATTTTTACATGAATACTAGTTTTATTTTTAGTGACTATGTTTATAATATTCAAATTGAATCCCCATCTGGGACAGATTTCAAAATCAAGTCAGGAATTCGTGATTATCAATTTAAATTGGATTTCGTCAAGAAATTGGGGGATTGGAATACGCTTATTTTCGGAGGTAATGCTATTTTCCATCATTTCAGACCAGGTGAGATTACGAGCTTGTCTGAATTCATAAATGATACAAAAATTGAGGATCGTTACGGATGGGAATCTGGTATTTATATCGGAGATCAAATGAGAATCGGAACGAGATTTAATATTGATTTTGGAATCCGAATGTCCATGTATAATTGTTTCGGTCCAGCCACTGAATATTTATGGGATGATGATGGTGTTGTGACAGACACAATATTTAGAGCGAAGAATGAGACTTATAAGACTTATATCGGTTGGGAACCTCGCTTAAACATGAGTTTCATGATTAATGAAAACATGTCCATAAAAGCTGGATATAATCGTAATTATCAGTACATGACTTTGCTGAGTCAGACAGGATCGGGACAGCCAACGGATGTATGGGTTTCAGCTAGTTCGTCCGTTAAGCCTCAAATTGGAGATCAGGTTTCCCTTGGATATTTTGTCAATTTTGGAAAGAATTCCATGTTTGAAGCTTCAGTAGAGGTGTTCTATAAGCATATGCAGAATCAGCTCGATTATCGAAATGGCGCCCAGATTTTATTTAATCAGCAAGTAGAAGCTTCTCTTTTACAAGGAACCGGCTATTCATACGGAGCGGAGTTTTTCATCAAGAAAAGAAAAGGTAGGTTTCAAGGTTGGATTGGGTATACTTTGATGCGTTCAAGAAGAAAAGTTCCAGGAATAAATAATGGTGAAGAATATAGTGCAAGACAAGATCGAATTCACGATATAAATGTGGTATTGATGTTTGACATAACTAAAAGGTTAACAATCTCGTCAACTTTTGTATACAATACTGGAGATGCTGTAACATGGCCAGCAGGGAAATATGAAGTGGATGGTCAGCTGGTTCCATATTATGCTTCAAGAAATGCTTCTAGAATGCCGGATTATCATCGAATGGATCTTGGTTTGATATTGAAAGACAAGAAATTTAAAATGAAGAAAAATAAAGAGACTGGTGAGAAAGAGAAAGTGGAGAAGCGTTTTAGATCCACTTGGGCTTTTTCAATCTATAATGTTTATGCGAGACAAAATGCTTTCACAGTTAGCTTTGAGGAAAATCCAGATAATCCAGGACAGTTCCAGGCAAACCAATTGGCATTATTCAGAATTGTACCATCTGTAACTTGGAACTTTAAATTTTAAATCATGAGACTACTTTATATAGTATTTACGGTTTTGGTTTTCACATCATGTGAAAAGATCATAGATGTGGATATTGCAGATTCAGATCCTCAAATTGTAATTGAAGGTATCATGAACACGGATACGAATATCTATTCCGTTTACGTCAAAACGACGGTTCCTTATAACTCTACAGACAACAGTTATATCAATAATGCTCAAGTTGAGTTGTCGGATAATCAAGGGAATTCGCAAATGTTGACGTTTGTGGGTGATGGCGAATATCAGACGACAAATATGAACGGGGTAGTTGGTGTGAATTATACGGTTACGGTGAATCATGAGGGCGTTGTTTACCAAAATGGAAGTACAATTCGAAACCCAGTACCTTTGGATTCTATTCGCACGGTTTTTATTCCAGAGAATACTGTTCCAGGAGTTGATGAAGGAACTTATTTGCAAGTTTTTTATACGGATCCTGCTGGATTAGGGGATCGCTATAGAATTATCTTCTCAAGAAATGATACCGTTTTTAGTACGGTTGATGACTATTTTCTTTCAAATGATGTTTTTGATGATGGATTACAAGATATCGTTTCTTTCTTCGGAGATCGATTTAAATTGAACTCAGGAGATAAAGTGAAAATCGAATTTTGGACTTTGGATGAGCATGTTTATGATTATTATCAAACTCTAGAGAATATCATTTCAGAAGGATTCGCACCTACTGGTGTTCCGGATAATCCAAATTCAACATGGACCAATGGAGCTTTGGGTTTTTTCAATGCGTATAGCTATGATGTTGATTCTTTGATTGTACCCTAATATCCAAATCCGTTAAAACTTTTATTGGGACGTTTGTCAAATTCAGATTCAAGGGACAAATAATTGTCTTAGATTTGTTTCCAGTATGAAAAATTTACTCACGCTATTCGTTTTAATAAGTTCAACTTTTTTAGCTGCCCAAGGAAAATATCCTGGTGGTGGAGGTGAGCGTCCAAGACCAAAAATTGGTGAGTTAAAAGGAATCATAAAAGACAGTACATCAACGGAAGCAATTGAATTTGCTACGATTTCATTATTTCGAAAGAAAGATTCCGTGCTTGTTACGGGTGGAGTTTCAAACGATAAGGGAGAGTTTCATATTAAGGAGATTCCAGTTGGAATGTATCGCGTTAAGGTTAGTTTTATTGGTTACAAAGACAAATTTTTTGATCAAGTCTTATTTCGACCACAAGAGCCAATTGTAGAATTGAAAACCATTAGATGAAGTTGAAATTATTGCGGAGAAAGCAGAACTAGAAACAAAGATTGACCGAAAAGTATTCAATGTAGAAAAGAATATTACGGCAACTGGAGGAACTGTAAACGATATTTTGAACAATGTGCCTTCAGTTGAGGTCGACATGGATGGAAATATTTCATTAAGAGGTTCTGGAAATGTAACGGTTTTAATAGACGGAAAGCCTTCTTCATTATCAGGTGGGGCGCGTACAGCAATCTTGAATTCTATTCCAGCCAGTTCGGTAGAATCAATTGAAGTGATTACCAACCCGTCAGCAAAATATGATCCTGATGGGATGTCTGGGATTATCAATATCGTCCTAAAAAAGAATAAGCTTAAAGGTATTACGGCTGGGGTGAATCTATCCGCTGGTACAGGAAACACCTACAATTTATCGGGGAATTTTAATTACAAGAATGAGAAGATTAATTTCTTTTCAAATTATAGTTTTAGGCATTATAGAGGATTTAGAAACTCAGAAAACATTCGAAATACAATCTATGATGATACCGTTGTTACCATTGATCAATATCGAGACGGTACGGATTTGAACGAAAGCCATATGTTGAAATTGGGCTTGGATTTGTATTTGAATCCTAAGAATACGCTGGGTTTTTCCATTACTGGAAATTTAGGAAGAAGAGAGCGTGTAGGGTTTATAAAATACAATGAATACGACAATATTGATTCCTTAAACTCTTTCTGGACGAGGGATACTTATGATCCAACAAATAGAAGAAGTTTGGATTTCAACTTGAATTATCTGCACAAATTCAAGCAAGCGGGACATAATTTTACGATAGATCTCAATCAGTCAATCGGAGATAATGTAGCAGAAGGGTTTTATTTTGAGCAATATTTTGATTCTCTATTGGTACCGGAAGAGTTTCCTGAAAGAGAGCAATTGGTGTATGATAATCGAAATAATTTCTTTGTTGGGATGTTTGATTATACCAATCCGATCAAGAAGAACATGAAAATCGAGGCAGGAGCAAAAGCCACGATTCGGAATATTTATGAGGATAGTTATAATGAAGCCTTTGATTATGATTCAGCGGTATTTGTTCCAAATGATTCTTTGAACAATACCTTTAAGTATAATGAGCAGATTTATGCAGTTTATGGGATTTGGTCGCATACCATTAAAGAAAGATTTGGCTATCAGGTTGGTCTTCGATTGGAGCAGGCTTTTACTAGCCCAGAGCTCATAAATACCAATGAGGTATATGTAAATAACTATTTTTCTTGGTTTCCATCATTACATTTGTCTTATAAATTAGGGGAGAAGAAGAATCATGAGATTTCTTTGAGTTACTCCAAAAGAATAAACCGTCCCCGAATGAGAGCCTTGAATCCATTTCCAAATTATTCAGATCCATTGAATATCAGAAAAGGAAACCCTTATTTGAACCCAGAGTATATTCACAGTGCTGAATTAGGTTATGCTCTTTATTCTAAGAAATTCACTTTTACAGGGTCTGTTTATTTCAGGTATATGACCGATATGATTCAACGTGTTTTGGTTGTTGAGGACGGAGGGGTAAATGTTCGAACTTGGTCTAATGTAGATAATGGATTTAATTTTGGAGTTGAAACAGTCATGATTTTAAAGCCTTTTAAATGGTGGAGAATGAATGTTTCTTTCAATTTATTTCAAGTAATCTTCCAGGATAATTCAAATACAGAATCCGATCTGAATAACGAAGGACTTGGATGGAGTGTAAAGTTTAGCTCAAGCATGTATTTCTTTAAGAAAACGACAGAAGTACAAGTTAATGCGAATTATAGTGCCCCAAGACCAATTTCTCAAGGAACAATCAAGGCAAGATGGAATGTCGATTTTGCTGCGAAACAATGGTTCTTGAATCGGACTCTAGCAGTTGGAATTCGGGTTAGTGATATTTTCAATACGCTTCAATTTGAGATTGAGTATTCCGAGGCGAATCAGCAGAATTATACCAAATTTAAATGGGAGACTAGAAGGTTTTATGTGAATTTGACTTGGAGATTTGGTAATTTAAAAAGCTCCATGAGAAGAGGTGGTTACCGCGGTGGATCTGGTGGAGGAATGCCAGATATGTAACTAATTATGGAATTTCTTTCTTAAATTCATCTTTATAGAAAGCCCTTTAATGAAACAAGTATTCATTTTCCTTTTATTTTTTCCGATTGCATTGTTTTCTCAAAAGATAACAATAGTAGGTAAAGTATTGAATATGGATGATCATCAACCAATTCCTTCTGTTCATATTGGAGTAGATTCGGTTGAGAATAGTCAAGCAGCAACTGATTCGAAAGGTAATTTCAAGTTTACATACGCGCTTTCCAAAGGTCAGATGATTTATATTTCCCATATGTCGTTTGAAACCTTAGATTTTGAGATTACAAAAGGAATGTTGGCTAAAGTTGAAAACGACACACTGGATTTAGGAGTTCTTGAGCTTCAAATTGGCAATAAGATTTTTGACATCATTGAAGTTTCTTCTGAAAAACTACCTGAGACTGTTTTTGGCTCAGAAAAGTTTAGTGTGGAAGATTTTGAAATCATCAAGGAGAATCGAATATTAATGTTGGTTTATGAAAAAACCTTAAAGAAATCCAGTGAATTAGTTTTAGCTGATAATGATCAAAATGAGCTGGATTCCTATTTCATTCCGGGAAGAGCTGTAGAGTTGGTTCATGATTTTAGGAATAAAGTTTATCTGAAGACCGAATCAGATATTTATCATGTTTCAATCAATCAGAACGATAAGATTCAGATTACGAAACTTGATATGCAGAAGTTTAAAGAGCAGTTAGAGCCTATAAAAGATAGTTTGTATGAGGATGTATATTTTTCCGATTTTTCGGAAATTTACCCGAAGTTCAGCTATTTTGAATATGATCGTGAAGACACGAATTATACTGAAATCCGTTCCATTGTAGATGAGGTCATGATGGATATGTATCGAGCCGAATTTAAATATGTGGATGTACGAACAAAGATCTGGGCACACAATCTTCAAAATGAAACTGGTATTGATAAGGAGGATATTGTTGGAGCAGCTGTGTTTACAAAATCTATTTATTACGATCCTCTTTACGCTCCGATGTATATTAAGTCTGACACCGTATTCATCTTTGATTTTTATAAGGATTATATGTACAAATTTGTTTCAGAAAATGGAGTACAAGACTCAGTTGGAATTTATTTTCATCATAAACCCAAAAAAGGGGGATGGCAGAATAAAATGACGCAAGATTTGGATAATGATGAAATCTATGGCGTTTTTAACCGACATGGATATACTTTTGTGAAACCCATCAATCTGGAGACTGGAGCAACGGATGGTGTGTTTAAATTGTACTATCGGTATGTAGAAAAGATTATTATCAAAGGAGACTATGTCTATTATACTTATCGTCCATTTGAATCCAAGAAAAAGAAATACATCTATCGTGAGAAAATTCCCAATGAAGTCTTGATTAAAATATCACCACCTGAAATTTCTAGAAAATAAGACTATTTCTTCAACTCGAGGTAAATAGCTAGATGATCAGAAAAACCACCGTAGTAATTATTTCCACCATAGGTTCTGCTCGGAGATTTTACACCTTTCTTATTTGTATACAAAAGGAAATCAGGCTTGTGAATTCCAACGTATTCGTGTTTTGTTGAAAGTCCTTTGTTTTTCTTCAGTAAAGAAGCGGATACAATGATGTGATCCAGAACACCCCAATGTCCTTTGTAGAAGTGTGTACCTTCGTTTTTCTCCTTAATCGGCCACATAAGGTTGATCAGGTTTCCTTTGTCCTTTTTTGCTTCTAAAATATTCTGAACAGCTTCATTGTCAGGATGATCATTTAAATCACCCATTACCAGAATCTTCGTATCTGGATTGATTTTTCTAAGAGAGTCTAGTTTTGCTTTTAGCATTTTAGCTGCTTTGGCTCGGTATGGTCGACTCTTTTCTTCACCTCCATAGCGACTTGGCCAATGACAAAAGAAAAAGTTTAAAGTATCCTTTTTCATGATTAGCCCTTGTACATAAACAATATCTCTGGTGGAAGGTCTTTCTTTATTGGGTAGTTGAAATCGAATCCATTCTTTGTGCAATACTTTAAACTTTTTTGGTTGAAAAATTACAGCCACATCGATTCCTCTTCCATCGGGACTTTCTTTGTGGATGATTTCGTATTTGTCCTTAAGATAATCCGTATGAATTAGATCCTCGACAACCGCCTTGTTTTCTACTTCTGATAAACCAAAAACCACAGGTAAGTTGGTACTGTCTATCGTATAAATAACACGAGACAAGTCATTTAGTTTTTTATAATAGCGCTCAGAATTCCATTTCTTTTTGGAGTCTGGAAGGAATTGATTGTCATTTTTATGGGGATCGTCAATCGTATCAAATAGGTTTTCCACATTATAAAATCCAACGATAAAAGATTTTGACTTTTTACCTGGAAGAAGCTCTCTTTTTTCAATTGCATTGAATGAGAGTAGTACTGAAGATACCACAACAATTAGTAGGATGTTTTTAGAAAACATTTGAAAGAATTTATGAAAATGAGTATGAAAATGAACCGTCTTAAAATAGTAAGGGGAAGAAAAACAGGCGTTTTTCCTCCCCAATACACTAATCAACCTAACCTAACCACCTAAATCATATCAAAGATAATTTAATTTGTTTAAACAACAAGAGATAAATTGAAAAAAAATTGAATTATTTTAAATTTTATTGGATTCCTAAAATTTAATATTTGCTTAACCTTGCAAAGGAAGTTAAATATATGTTTGACTTTCAAAAATAATTATTGAATTTCGGAGTTAATAGAGTCTATGAATCCTAATGTGAAAACAATCTTTTTCTTCCTTTTTATTTTTTTTACTTTCACTGCTTTCGCGCAAGAAACAGATTATGTTTTGGGCAAGAAACTTTTAGAAAAAGGAGATTATGAATCGGCCGTCGAGCATTTTACATCTTTTATAAAAAAAGAGAAAGATTACCGTGCTTTTATGGGAAGAGCTCAGGCATTCATCCAATTGAAAGAATACAATAAAGCTATTAAAGATTATTCTTCGGCAATTGATCTTGAAAAAGAAGATTCCAGAATCTACTACAACCGTGGTAATTGTTTTCTCGAAATGGGAGAAGAACAGGCGGCTTTTGCAGACTTTAACGAAGCTCTAAAATTAGATCCTGCGAATTATCATGCCTACAACTCCAGAGGGTTTATGTATTTCCAAAAAGACAGTTTGGAAAAGGCTGAAGAAGATTACTTAAGAGCGATTTCATTGAATTTGAATTTCAGGTTGGCTTATTTCAATCTTGCCGATCTCCATGTGAAGAAAGGTGATTTAGAGGTCGCCATGGAATTAATTGCGGAGTATATCCAATATAATAAACAAGACTACAAGGCTTTCACTTATTTGGGAAGATTGTATCTAAAAATGGGAAATATTGAATTGGCTTCGAAATTTCTTGGCACTTCTTTATCCATAGAAATAAATCAACCTGATGTAGTTGAGGAGGTCGGACAAATATTGGTTTATTATCTCAAGGATTATCCATCAGCAATTGAATTCTTCAACACCACGGCAAAGATTAAAGAGAGTTCAGAGATTCACTATTTAAAAGGGATGGCGCATTTTTATCAGTCCAATTTTGATAAAGCTTTGGAGAGTTTTATTCAGGTTAGGGAAACCGCTAAAGACACCATTTACCAAGAAGTTGAATTACTTATTGTGAGTTGTTTATCTGAGTTGGATCGTAAAGAGGAAGTGATTCAATTATTAGATAGCTTGGAAAAAGTAAAGATTCTCCCTGCCAAGGTAGCCTTGCAAAAATCCCTCT